>NZ_JBEYFE010000006.1:0-453676 GCF_040634235.1 Streptomyces sp. NPDC007157 | reverse complement strand
TGGCGCTCCAGGAGTTGCCCGTCCCGCTCACCGAGCGGCAGCGCGCCGGCCAGGATCCGCTGCCCGACCGCCTCCCACTGTCCCGACGCCTGGCGAGGCGAAGGGGGGAGACTCCGCCACCGCCGCGACGGCGCGCAACCACACACGGCCTGCTCGGCGGTGCCGGGCCGGCGTCGGGGCCCGCTGGGGCGTGTCCCGTCATCCGGACAGGAGTTGCGCGCCGGCGATCACTTCATCTAGTTTTCCAGTCAGGTCATGAGTGACAGTCATGAGGCCCCGGCCGACTGTCCGGCAACCCTCCGTCCGTGGCGGGGTGCCCCGGGTGAAGACCAGGCCGTAGGCAGCGAGGTCTGCGGCAAGCGCGGATCCCTCACGCTCTTCTGAATGAGCACAGTCCAGGGATCCTGGTCATCGAGGGAGTCTCCCGTGAGCAAGCGAATGCGCTAGGGCGTCGAGCCCCCATTTCCGCGCACCACTTTTCCCTTTCTTCCTTCCTCTCACGGGAGTTCCGCCATGTCTGTCTCCGCCCAGTCGATCTGTGCCCCTCTGCCCGTTCTGGGACGAGATGTCACCGTCCCGCTCGTCACCGGCGGCGAGGTCACCTACGCCGCCCTCGACTACGCGGCCAGCGCCCCCGCCCTCCAGCGTGTCTGGGACGACGTGGCGGCGTACGCGCCCTACTACGGCAGCGTCCACCGCGGCGCCGGCTACCTCTCCCAGCTCTCCACGGACCTCTTCGAGAACGCCCGCCGGACCGTCGCCGAGTTCCTCGACTGCCGCCAGGACGACCAGCTGGTCTTCACCCGCTCGACCACGGACTCCCTGAACCTCCTGGCCCGCGCCCTCCCTGCCGACTGCCAGGTCTTCGTCTTCGAGACCGAGCACCACGCGAGCCTGCTGCCCTGGCAGGACGCCCGGGTCAGCTACCTCGACGCCCCGCGCACCCCGCGCCAGGCCGTCCAGACGCTGGAGAAGGCCCTCGCCGACCGTGACCCGCACGGCCCGGCCCTGGTCTGTGTCACCGGCGCCTCGAACGTCACCGGCGAGCTGTGGCCGGTCCGTGAGCTGGCCGCCGCCGCGCACGCGCACGGCGCCCGGATCGTCCTGGACGCGGCCCAGCTGGCCCCGCACCACCCGGTGAGCGTCCGCGAGCTGGACGTCGACTGGATCGCCTTCTCCGGCCACAAGCTGTACGCCCCCTTCGGCTCCGGCGTCCTGGCCGGCCGTGCCGACTGGCTGCGGGCGGCCGAGCCGTACCTCGCGGGCGGCGGCGCCAGCCGCAAGGTCACCCGGCGCGAGGACGGGGGAGTGGCCGTGGAGTGGCACGAGAGCGCCGCGCGCCACGAGGCGGGCTCCCCGAACGTCATCGGCGCCTACTCGATCGCCACGGCCTGCAAGGCGCTGACCGAGGCGGGCTTCGACACGCTGGTCGCCCGCGAGCGGTACCTGATCGCCAAGGTCCGGGAGGGCCTCGCCGAGGTGCCCGAGGTCCGTGTCCTGTCCCTCTTCGGCGACGACGCCCCGCGCGTGGGCGTGCTCTCCTTCGTGGTCGAGGGCTGGAACAGCTCCCACTTCGCCGCGGCGCTCTCCGCCGAGTACGGCATCGGCGTCCGCGACGGCCTCTTCTGCGCCCACCCGCTGGTCAGGACCCTGCTGGGCTCCGACCCGCAGACCCAGGGCGAGTGCGGGGCGCCGGAGGCGGCACCGGGCGAGAAGTCCCTGAACGCGATCCGGGTGAGCTTCGGGGCGGGAACGCCGGACGAGCATGTGGAGCGGTTCGTCAACGCCGTACGGGAACTGGTGACCGACGGTGCGAAGTGGTCGTACCGCACCGAGGACGGCCGCTGCGTCCCGGCGGTGAGCTGATCTGCGCCCCTTACGGGGTGCTTCAGCTGTCCAGGCCGATCGCGAACGCCGCCTCCAGGTCGTGCTGGGAGTACGTGCGGAACGCGACGTGCGTGTCCGTGCCCTCCACGCCCTGGATCTTGCTGATCCGGCCCGGGATCACCTCGGCCAGGTCCTCGTGCTCGCGCACCCGGACCATGGCGATCAAGTCGTACGTACCGGTGACGGAGAAGACCTCGCTGACGCTGTCCAGCGCGGCGATCTGTTCCGCGATCTCGGGGATCCGGTCCACGCTGGTCTTGATGAGGACGATCGCGGTGATCACGGCTGGTTCTCTCCCTCGGGTGCCGGAGCTGGGGCGGCCTTCACTTTAGTCCCACGGCCGTACCGCACCCACGCGTAGCCGACACCGAGTCCGAAGCCGACCAGGTGGGCGAGGTAGGCCACGCCGGGGCCGGAGGGGGCCTGGTTCAGGGCGAGCCACTGCAGGGCGGCCCAGAAGGGGAGCACCACCCAGGCCGGGAACCGGAGCGGAAGGAAGAAGAGGAACGGCAGAAGACTGGTCACGCGGGCGCTGGGGAACAGGTACAGAAACGCTCCGAGGACCGCTGAGATCGCCCCGGACGCCCCCACCAGCGACTGCTGGGACGTGGCGTTGGCGGCCGCGTAGCCGAGCAGTGCGAGGTAGCCGCAGCCGATGTAGAAGAGGGTGAACTCCACACGGCCCATCCGCTCCTCGGCCATCGCCCCGAAGACGAAGAGGAAGAGCATGTTGCCGAGCAGGTGCACCCAGCTGCCGTGGATGAACAGCGCCGTGGCCGGGGTGAGCACCTCCCGCGCCGGACCGTCGAACAGGTCGGCGGGGACCACCCCCCAGCGCCGGAAGTACGCGCGCTGCGCGGCCGCCAGGGCGTCCCCGGTGCCGTAGGACGGGGTGAAGCCGGACGCCGGGCCGAGCACGAAGATCAGGCAGCACACGGCGATCAGGGTGTACGTCATGGGCGCCGACGTGCCCCTCAGCCTCCGCAGGGTCCGGCCGGCCGTCGTGTTCCAGTTGCCGATCATGGACATAGAGCATGGCGTAACGGGATGCACTGGTGCAGATCGCCTCGCCGCCGTGGACAGGGCGGCGTCGAGTACTCGCCAGGCCGTAGGGTAACGAGCCACACGCGTCGGGACGGCGCGTCACGGACACTAGAAGGAAGCGAACAGTCACGATGACGGTTCCCCTGCCGACCGCCACGACGCGGTGGCGCTGCACCCTCTGCGGCAACCTGACGCGGTTCGACGTGACCCGCTCGTCGAAGGTCGTGGAGTACGTGCACCTCGACCTGGCCGGTGAGCCCAAGGTCGAGGAGCGCGAGGTGGTCAGTGAGACCATCGAGTCGGTGCGCTGCCGCTGGTGCAACGCGGTGGACCAGGTGGAACTCGTGGACAGGCCGGGTGCCGACTCCTGAGACCGGGAGGCGGCCCCGCACAGGTGATGGGGTGTGACGGATGGTGGAGACCACAGGCGGGGGGCCGGGCGACGGCACCGCCGAGGTGCTTGACCGTCCGTTGCCCGACGGCGTGCGACGGCGTGTCGTGCAGATCGTGTCGGACGGCTTCGGCGGGCTGACCGTCGCCGAACTGCCCGCCCAGCTGCGGCAGTACGCCCGGTTCGCCCCGAACCGGCGGGCCAAGTTCGCCGGGAACGCCATGGCGACCGCGCTGGAGACGGACACCCTCTTCCGGCAGCGGATCGGGGAGAAGCTCAGAGAGGCCCAGCCGGAACTCGCCGGCGCCCTCGACTCCGGCTCACCGCCCCCGGCCGCGGACCCGCTCGATGTGGCGGCCGCGGCCTACGTACTGCGCCCCACGGGCTGGGTGAAGCTGGTGGCGGCGGCCGGCGAGGAGGCCCAGCGGGCCGACGCCGAGCGCGCCGACGAGGAGAGCCGGGCCGAACTGGAGCGGCTGCGCGAGGAGCTGGACCGGGCCCGGGAGCAGACCCGTGCCGACACGGAGCGGCTGCGCGCCGAGCTGGACGCGGCGAAGAAGGAAGCGGAATCGCTTCACCGCAAGCTGCGCGCTGCCCTCAGTGACGTCAAGCGGGGCGAGGCCGCGCTGCGCAAGATGCAGGGCGAGATGGAGTCGGTGCGCACCGAGGGGCAGGCCCAGGTGTCCGCCGCCGAGAGCGAGGGCCGGCGTCTCAAGGCCCGGCTCGGCGAGGTCGAGGCCGCCCTGGAGGCCAGCCGCCGGGCCGCCCGCGAGGGGCGCAGCGTCGAGGACATGAGAGTACGGCTGCTGCTCGACACCGTCCTGGACGCGGCCCAGGGGCTGCGCCGCGAACTGGCGCTGCCGCCGGTGTCGGTGCGGCCCGCCGAGACCGTGGATGCGGTCGAACCGGGACGGATGACCCCGAAGGACATCGCGGCCCGGGCGCTCTCCGAGAACGACCCGGCCATTCTCAACCAGCTGCTCGCCCTGCCCCAGGCGCACTTGGTCGTCGACGGCTACAACGTGACCAAGACCGGCTATCCGCAGATGCCGTTGGAGAAGCAGCGGCTGCGGCTGCTCGGCCAGCTCTCCCAGCTCGCCGCGCAGACCGGCGCCGAGGTCACGTGTGTCTTCGACGGCGCCGAACTGGCCGCCCCGGTGCTGCTCGCCCCGCCGCGCGGGGTCAGGGTCCTCTTCTCCAAGCCCGGTGTCACCGCGGACGAGCTGATCCGCCAGCTGGTGCGCGCCGAGCCGCCGGGCCGTCCGGTGATCGTCGCCTCGACCGACCGCGAGGTCGCCGACGGGGTCGCCAAGGCGGGTGCCCGTCCGGTGGCTTCTGCGATGCTTCTGAAGCGACTGTCCTGAAGGTTCAACGGACATATGCAATGCCCGAATTGACCGAACCGTCACGCAACGTAGCGTCAATCGAGCATTACGGCACGTGAGTTATGTGCAAAGAGTGCGTTGCGTGACCAGTTTTTTCGCTGTTGGGTTTGAACTGATCACAGGGAGGTCACTAGGGTCGGGCCTCGAACCTCCACACGGGTGATCACTCAAACGAAGGAGCCCGTCTCCGTGGCGTCCCATCGTCGACCCAAGCAGCCGAGTCGCGCGCGCGTGACCGTGTTGACCACCGCAGCCGCCGCTGCTGTCGTCCTCAGCGCCAACGCCGCCAACGCGGCGCCCAGCGAGAAGCTGAGCAAGGACGAGGTCAAGGCGAAGGTCGACAAGCTCTACGAGGAGGCCGAGCAGGCCACCGAGAAGCTGGACGGAGCCAAGGACAAGCAGCAGAAGCTGCAGAAGGAAATCTCCACGATCCAGGACAATGTGGCCCGTGGTCAGGAGGACCTCAACAAGCTGCGGGACAGCCTCGGTTCGCTCGCCACCGCGCAGTACCGCTCCGGTGGCATAGACCCGTCGGTCCAGCTCTTCCTCTCCTCCGACCCGGACGACTACCTCGACAAGGCGTCCACGCTCGACCAGTTGAGCGGCCAGCAGGTCGAGGCCCTGAAGAAGATTCAGGACAAACAGCGCGAACTCGCCCAGGAGCGGGCAGAGGCGACGGACAAGCTCAAGGACCTCTCCGCCACCCGCACCGAGCTGGCCAAGCAGAAGAGCGCCGTCCAGTCCAAGCTCGCCGACGCGCAGAAGCTCCTGAACACCCTGACGGCCAAGGAGAAGGCCGCCCTGGACGCCGAGCAGGCCCAGGCCGCCAGCCGTGCCTCCTCCCGGGTGGACCTCGGCAACACCGGCTCCGCCTCCGGCCGGGCCGCCTCCGCCTTCGCCGCCGCCCAGTCCGTGATCGGCTCGCCGTACGTCTACGGCGCCTCCGGACCGTCCTCCTTCGACTGCTCGGGCCTGACCTCCTGGGCCTACGCCCAGGCCGGCGTCACCATCCCGCGCACCTCCGAGGCCCAGGCCAACGCCGGCACCCGGATCTACAGCCAGAGCGACCTCAAGGTCGGCGACCTGGTCATCTTCTACGGCGACTACCACCACGTCGGTCTCTACGCGGGTGGCGGCCAGGTGCTGCACGCCCCGCACACCGGTGCCTCGGTGCGCTACGAGGCGATCGGTGACATGACGTTCGAGTTCGGCGTCCGGATCTGACACCGGCGGGTTACGGCGACACTCGTACGGCCCAAGATCAACCCCACGGGGCGCCCGAACGGGCGAATCCCGACAACCGAAGATGACTCCACGCCCCGCCGGTGACCTGCGTCAGCGGCGGGGCGTCACGTTGCGTGGCCGTCGAGGTCTTTGGCCGGGGTGTGGTCGCACGGCTACTGTCTGCCGCGTTTCCTCCGGTGCCGGGGCATCCCCGTCCTCGGCGCCGGGGGAAGCGGTACCCGTCCGCCGGCAGAAGGACCACCGTGGGGTTTCACCGCCGTCTCGCACCGTCCGGGTTCAACCGGGGCGCCGGTGCCGCCCTCTGTGCGCTGTCCGCCGCGGCGGCCGCGCTCGGCGCCGCACCCGCGAGCGCGGCCCCGCAGGGGCACACCCGCGCCGAGGTGGACCGGCTGTACCAGCAGGCCGAGGAGGCGACCGAGGCCTACGACAAGGCCGACGAGCGGGCCGATGCGCTGCGCCGCGAGGTGAACCACTCCCAGGACCGCATCGCCCGCCGGCAGCAGAGCATCAACGCCATGCGGGAGACGCTCGGTTCACTGGCCGGCGCCCAGTACCGCTCAGGCGGCATCGACCCCACCGTCGCCCTGCTCTTCTCCGACGACCCCGAGGACTACCTCGACCGGGCGTCCCTCCTCGACCGCATCGACGTCCGCCAGGCCGGGCAGCTCAGGGAGCTCCAGGCGGCGATGCGTGAACTCGCCCAGGAGCGCAGCGAGGCCACCGGCGAGCTCGCCGAGCTGGAGCGCAGCCGCACGGCGGTCGCCGCCCACAAGGCCACCGTGGAGAAGAAGCTCGCCACGGCCCGACGGCTGCTCAACGCGCTGCCCGCCGCCGACCGCGCCGCCTTCGAACACGCCTCCCGGGGCGCCGACCGCGCCGACCTGCCCGACCTCTTCGGCGTCAGCGCCCCCGACGGCCGCGCCGCCGCCGCGGTGGCCGCCGCCCGCGCCGCCCTCGGCAAGCCGTACGTGTGGGGGGCCAGCGGCCCCTCCGGCTTCGACTGCTCGGGCCTGATGCAGTGGTCGTACGCGCAGGCCGGCATCCACCTGCCGCGCACCTCGCAGGAGCAGCGCTACGCCGGGCGCCAGGTACCGCTCTCCCAGGCGCAACCCGGTGACCTGGTCGTCTACCGCTCCGACGCCGGCCATGTGGGGATGTACGTCGGCAACGGGCAGGTCATCCACGCCCCCTACCCGGGTGCCCCGGTCCGCTACGACCCGGTCGGGATGATGCCCATCTCCTCCGTCACCCGGCCCTGACTTTCGGGCCCCGACCCGTACGATCGGAAAGTGGCTGGTGGCAGGCGGGCGTGGCGCTCAGGAGCGGTGGGACTGTGTCTGCTGCTCCTGCCGCTGACGGGATGCGGCGGCGGGCAGGCGGCGACCGGGTCGGCGATGGCGGAGGTACAGCAGGTCCTGGACCGGCGCGCGGCCGCCGTCCTCGGCCATGACGAGCGGGCCTACACCGAGACCGGCACCCGGAACTCGTACGCGAACCTGCGGGCCGTACCGCTCGCGGACTGGAGCTACCGGCTGACCGCCCTCCACCCGGACGGCGCCGAGGCCACCGCCGACGCCCGGCTCAGCTACCGCATCCAGGGCTACGACAGGGCCCCGGTCACCACCGACCGCGCCCTGACCCTCAGCCGCACCGCCGACGGCCACTGGTACGTCGCCGCCGACAAGCCCGCCGGGAAGTCGGGGCAGCAGCTGTGGGACCAGGGCACCGTGACGGCCGTCAAGGGCGAGCACAGCCTGGTGCTCGGCGTCGGCCAGTCCAGGGACACCCTGCGGGACTACGCCGGCCTCGCCGACACCGCCGTCCCCGAGGTCTCCAAGGCCTGGGGCACGGAGTGGGCCCAGCGGGTGGTCCTGGTCGTACCCAAGTCGCTGAACGGCATGGCGGGCCTGCTGGGCGCCCCCGCCTCCAACTACCGGGGCATCGCCGCCGTCACCACCGGCGAGGTGGGCGGCTCCGGCCAGGCCCCGGCGGACCGGGTCATCCTCAACCCGGAGGCGTACGCCGTCCTCGGCTCGGTCGGCAAGCAGGTGGTCCTCACCCATGAGACGACCCATGTCGCCACCCGCGCCCACACCTCGGCCGCCACCCCGCTCTGGCTCTCCGAGGGGTACGCCGACTGGATCGGCTATCTCGACAGCGGCCGTACGCCCACCGAGGCCGCACCGGAACTGGCCCGCGCCGTGCGGGACGGGGACCTGCCCGAGGACCTCCCGGTGGACAAGGACTTCGGCTTCACCGACGACCCCACCAAGCTGGCCGAGGCCTACGAGGGCGGCTGGCTGGCCTGCCGGATGATCGCCGCCCACTGGGGCGAGGAGCGGCTCGGCGCCTTCTACCGGGCCGTCGGAGCCCACCAGGGCCGCGCGGGCGCCGTCGAGGACGCGCTGCGCACGGAACTCGGCACCACCCTGCCGGACTTCACCGCACGCTGGCGTGACTACCTGACGGATCGGCTCGGCGACTGAACCGGCCCGAGCTCAGGAGGGGACCGAGGTCTGCTTCGCGCGGGCGGCCTGAGCGGGCAGCGGAGCGGCCGCTGCCTCGGTCGCCGTGGAGCGCCACAGCTGCCGGGCCGCCGTGACCGTCGCCGCGACCAGCAGGCCGTTGCGCAGGAGCAGCAGGGTGATGCCGTACCAGTCGCTCACCACGATGTGCGAGAAGCCGACCGGGAACTCCAGGACCGTCACGAAGGTGGCCAGGAGGACCAGGACGGCCGGCAGGGTCATCCGGCCGGCCCGGAAGCAGAGGCAGACGGCGGCCAGGCCCACCAGCCACACCATGTACTGCGGGCTGATCACCCGGCTGGTGACCGTGAACATCAGGACGGCCGTGAAGGCGGCGTCCGCGAGCGTGTGGGACCGGAAGCGGGCCGCGCACAGCCGCCACAGCAGCAGCCAGCCGAAGGCGCACGCGGTCAGTACCAGGGCCGCCGCGCTCACCGCCTTCACCCGCGGGCCGAGGAATTCGATCGAGCCGTAGTTCAGCAGCACCTCGCCCTGCCAGCCGTAGTGCCGGGCGATGTGCAGGACCAGCGCGCCCAGCGACTCCACCTCGGTGCCCCGGTCGCGCTGGAAGGTCAGGAAGGCGAACGCGCCGGGCATGGCCACCGCGAACAGCGCCCCGACCACCCCCGCCGTGACCACCGCCGACACCCAGGCCCGGCGTCGTACGGCACCCACCAGCAGCAGCGCCGGCCACACCTTGACCATCGCGCCGAAGCCGGCCAGCGCGCCCATCAGCCGGGGGTGCCGGGCTCCGGCGAGCAGCGCGGCCACGGCGACGGCGGTGACCATCAGGTCGTAGCGGGAGTAGACGGTCGGCCCGAGCAGCGGCACGCCGAGCACCCAGATCCAGGCGCCGCGCAGGGTCCGGCCGGGCCGCAGGCCCGTGTAGAGGAGCAGGGAGAGCACCACCAGGTCGGCCAGGAGGGCCAGCACGAAGAAGGCGGTCGGGTAGTCCAGGAAGGGCAGCAGCCCGGGAGCGAGGATCGCCAGGGCGGCCGCGGGCGGGTACTGCCAGGTGACGTCGTCCAGAGGGAACGTTCCGTGCCGGAGGACCTCGTACCACCCCTGGTAGATCACCGACACGTCGGTCGTGACGTCCGCGCCCGGGAACACGAACACCCTCAGTACGGACAGCAGCAGCGCCAGCCGGGTGGCACCCCAGACGACCAGCAGCAACGCCAGGGCACGCCTCTCGCCCGTCCTGTCCACCTGAGCCCCTGTCCGTCGCCCTGCCTGGGAGTGCGCCACATGATCTCCCGCCGGGCTGTGCGACGGCCATGAAGCACGGCCGAACACACTGTGCGGGTAAGGTCGGCCGCGATGCACAAGACCCTCATCGTGACGAACGACTTCCCGCCCCGGCCGGGCGGTATCCAGGCCTTTCTGCACAACATGGCCCTGCGGCTGGACCCGGAGCGGCTCGTCGTCTACGCGTCCACGTGGAAGCGGAGCCGGGAGGGCGCCCTGGCCACCGCCGCGTTCGACGCGGAGCAGCCCTTCACCGTCGTACGCGACCGTACGACGATGCTGCTGCCCACGCCGGGGGCGACCCGGACGGCGGTCGGGCTGCTCCGGGAGCACGGCTGCACCTCCGTGTGGTTCGGGGCGGCGGCTCCGCTCGGGCTGATGGCGCCGGCGCTGCGGAAGGCCGGGGCACAGCGGCTGGTCGCCACCACCCACGGGCACGAGGCGGGCTGGGCCCAGTTGCCCGCCGCCCGGCAGCTGCTCGGGCGGATCGGCGAGGCGACCGACACGATCACGTATCTCGGCGAGTACACCCGCTCGCGGATCGCCCCCGCGCTCGGTCCGGCCGCGGCCGGACGGATGGTACAGCTGCCGCCGGGGGTGGACGAGAAGACGTTCCATCCCGGGTCCGGGGGCGCGGAGGTGCGGGCACGGCTGGGGCTGAGCGACCGGCCGGTGGTCGTGTGCGTGTCGCGGCTGGTGCCGCGCAAGGGGCAGGACACGCTGATCCTCGCGATGCCGCTGATCCTGGCCGCCCAGCCGGACGCGGTGCTGCTGATCGTGGGCGGTGGCCCGTACGAGAAGGAGCTGCGGCGGCTGGCCCGGGAGACGGGGGTCGAGGCGTCGGTGCGGTTCACGGGGGCCGTGCCGTGGGCCGAGCTGCCCGCGCACTACGGCGCGGGTGACGTCTTCGCGATGCCCTGCCGGACCCGGCGGGGCGGGCTGGACGTGGAGGGCCTCGGCATCGTGTACCTGGAGGCCTCGGCCACCGGTTTGCCGGTGGTGGCGGGGGACTCCGGCGGGGCCCCCGACGCGGTGCTCGACGGGGAGACCGGGTGGGTGGTGCGGGGCGGGTCGGTGGAGGAGGCCGCCGAGCGGATCGTCGTGCTGCTGGGGGACCCGGAGCTGCGGCGGCGGATGGGGGAGCGGGGCCGGGCGTGGGTCGAGGAGCGGTGGCGGTGGGACCTGCTGGCGGAGCGGCTCAAGGAGCTTTTGTAAAAGGCAGGTTCAAGGGGGTGCGGCAAAGGGCGCCGTACCTCTAGGCGGAACCGGAAAATCCGCACATGCTGCGCGCATGACAGCAAAACTGATGCAGCGTCAGCTGACCAGACGTCACATCCTGGGCATGATCGCCCTCCAGACCGCCGCCGCGGCCGGTCTCACCCGAGTCGGGCTCCAGTCGGCGCAGGCCGCCGAGGAGGCGGCCGCCGTCGACAACGCGCCCGCGATCGTGGTCGGTTCCGGGTACGGCGGGGCCGTGGCCGCGCTCCGGCTCGGACAGGCCGGCGTGCGGACCCTGATGATCGAGATGGGGCAGCTGTGGAACACGGCCGGCTCCGACGGCAAGATCTTCTGCTCCACCGCCGCCCCGGACAAGAGATCCATGTGGTTCAAGTCCCGCACGGAGGCCCCGCTCGCCAGCTTCCTCTGGCTGGACGTCGTCAACAAGGACATCACCCCCTATCCCGGCGTCCTGGACCGGGTGCACTACGACAACATGTCCGTGTACGTCGGGCGCGGTGTGGGCGGGGGCTCGCTGGTCAACGGGGGGATGGCGGTCACCCCGCTCCA
Source organism: Streptomyces sp. NPDC007157 (assembly GCF_040634235.1). NCBI lineage: Bacteria > Bacillati > Actinomycetota > Actinomycetes > Kitasatosporales > Streptomycetaceae > Streptomyces > Streptomyces sp. NPDC007157. The sequence continues at coordinate 442,163 of NZ_JBEYFE010000006.1, read as the reverse complement.
GTCGTACTTCACCGAGCAGTTCCCGACCGTGGACGCGAGCGCGATGTACAACACGTACTACCCGCGCGCCCGTTCCATGCTCGGCGTCAACACCGTCGACGCCACCTGGTTCGAGTCGACCGAGTGGTACCGGTTCACCCGGACCTCCCGGAAGGCCGCCGCCAACACCGGCCTCAGGACCACCTTCGTACCCAACGTCTACGACTTCGGGTACATGCAGCAGGAAGCCGCCGGCACCGCCACCAGGTCCGCGCTCGCCCAGGAGGTCATCTACGGCAACAACTACGGCAAGAAGAGCCTCGACAAGACCTACCTCGCCGCCGCCCTCGGCACCGGCAACCTCACCATCCACACCATGGAGAAGGTGCGGTCCATCAGCCGGGCGACCGACGGCAGCTGGCTGCTCGGCGTCGACCGGATCGACGTGACCGGGGCCGTCGTCGAGAGCAAGCAGTACAGCTGTACCTACCTGTTCCTGGGCGGCGGGAGCCTCGGGACCACCGAACTGCTCGTACGGGCCCGGGACACCGGGGCGCTGCCCGCGCTCAACGCCAGTGTCGGCGCCGGCTGGAGCACCAACGGCAACACCATGCTCGGGCGCGCCAACCACATCTGGGACACCACCGGCGCCAACCAGGCGACCATGCCGGTGATGGGCATCGACGACTGGGCCAACACCGACAACCCGGTCTTCGCGGAGATCGCCCCGCTGCCCATCGGGTTCGAGACCTGGGTCAGCCTGTACCTGGCGATCACCAAGAACCCGCAACGGGCCTCCTTCACCTACGACTCCGCGAGCGACGGGGTGAAGCTGGGCTGGACCGCGGCCCAGAGCGCGGTCTCGGTCGCCATGGCCAGGAAACTGTTCGACCGGATCAACCTGGCCAACGCCACGATCTACCGGTACGACCTGTTCGGCTCGTCCAGCAAGGTGTTCGCGGACGACTTCTGCTACCACCCGCTGGGCGGCTGCGTGCTGGGCAAGGCGACCGACGACTACGGCCGGGTGAAGGGGTATCCGAAGCTGTACGTCACGGACGGCTCGCTGGTGCCCGGGAACATCGGCGTGAACCCGTTCGTGACCATCACCGCGCTCGCCGAGCGGACGATGGAACGGGTTCTCGCCGAGGACCTGTGAGCGCAGACGTGAGCGGACAGCTCGGTCAAGTGCCGCCCTACTTCTGGTAGAGGGCCTCGATCTCGTCCGCGTAGTCCTTCGCCACCACATTGCGCTTGAGCTTCAGGGACGGCGTCAGGTGGCCCGACTCCTCCGAGAACTGGGAGGACAGAATGCGGAACTTCCGCACCGATTCCGCCTTCGACACCGCGGCGTTGCCGTCGTCGACAGCGTCCTGGATCGCCGCGATCAGATCCGGGTCGTCACGCAGCGACGCCGCGGTGGAACCCGCCGGCTTTCCGTGCTCGGCCGCCCAGCGGCCCAGGAACTCGTCGTCGATGGTGACCAGCGCGCCCACGAACGGCCGCCCGTCGCCGACCACCATGCACTCCGCGACCAGCGCGTGCGCGCGGATGCGGTCCTCGATCACGGCCGGGGCGACGTTCTTGCCGCCCGCGGTGACGATGATCTCCTTCTTGCGGCCGGTGATCCTGAGGTAGCCGTCCTCGTCCAGGGTGCCGATGTCGCCGGTGTGGAACCAGCCGTCGGCCAGCGCCTCGGCGGTCGCGCCGGGGTTGTTCCAGTACTCCCGGAACAGGTGCTCGCCGTGCAGCAGCACCTCGCCGTCGTCCGCGATCCGGATCACCGAACCGGGCAGCGGCTGGCCGACCGTGCCGATCTTCTGCCGGTCCCAGGGGTTGAACGCGGTCGCGGCACAGGACTCGGTCAGGCCGTAGCCCTCCAGGACCGTGAAGCCGATGCCGCGGAAGAAGTGACCCAGGCGCTCGCCCAGGGGGGCGCCGCCGGAAATCGCGTATTCGCCCCGGCCGCCGAGCACCGCGCGCAGCTTGCTGTAGACGAGTTTGTCGAAGGTCTTGTGCTTGATCTTCAGCCCGAGGGACGCGCCCGACGGCGTGTCCAGTGCCTTGCTGTACGCGATCGCGGTGTCCGCGGCCTTGTCGAAGATCTTGCCCTTGCCGTCCGCCTGCGCCTTGGCGCGCGCCGAGTTGTAGACCTTCTCGAAGACCCGCGGGACGCCGAGGACCAGCGTCGGCCGGAACGCGGCCAGCTCGTCGGTGAGGTTCTTGATGTCCGGGACACAGCCCAGCTTGATCGGCGCCATCATCGGGGCGATCTGCACGAGCCGGCCGAAGACGTGGGCGAGCGGAAGGAAGAGGAGCACACTGCACTCACCGGTGCGGAACAGCGGACGCAGGCGCTCCACGATGTTGCCGCACTCGGCGAAGAAGTTGCGGTGGGTGAGGACGCACCCCTTGGGACGGCCCGTCGTCCCCGAGGTGTAGACGATGGTCGCCGGGTCGTCCGCCTTCGCCTGCGAGCTGCGCTCCTCGACGGTCGCGTCCGTGACGCCCTGGCCGAGCCGGCCCAGCTCCTCCAGGCCGCCGGCCTCGATCTGCCAGACGTGCTTGAGGGCCGGCAGCGTCTCGCGCACCGACTCGACGGCGGCCACATGGGTGTCGAGCTCGACGACACAGGCGGTCGCGCCGGAGTCGCTGAGGATCCACTGCACCTGCTCCGGCGAGCTGGTTTCGTACACCGGCACGGTGACCGCGCCGGCGCACCAGATCGCGAAGTCGAGGAGCGTCCACTCGTAGCGGGTGCGGGACATCAGGGCGACCCGGTCGCCCGGCTGCACGCCGGAGGCGATGAGGCCCTTGGCGGCCGCGTGCACCTCGGTCAGGAAGGTGGTGGCGGTCACGTCCTGCCACACACCGTCGACCTTGCGGGCCATGACGGCGACATCGGGATGCTGCGCGGCGTTTCTGCGGACGATGTCGGTCAGATTGCCGTCCGCGGGGACCTCGTACAAAGCCGGAAGGCTGAACTCGCGCAAGACTGCTGCTCCTCATAGGGCGCCGACGCCACGACGTTGTGCGATGCGACGGTGCGGTCCAAGGCTCGGGCAGGTACTCAGGGCTTCGCCACGGGCCACATGATCCGTTGGTTGAAATCCTGAGCACGACTGGACTGCCCGGACGTTACCCGTCGGTATGGCCTCTTCGACAGGGGGTCCCGGCGAGATGTTCGGTGCGTCACACAGGTTGGTGTTCCTTCGCGTACGGTAGTCCACGGCTTTAGTGACTGACCAGTAACCCCAGGTCCGGCCACCGCCTGTTCACGTTTGCCGCACAGGCCTACGCTTGATCACCATGGCAGCCACACCCTCCGGCAACCGAACGACCCGCGTCCACGTGGTCAGCGACGTCCACGGCAACGCCCGTGACCTGGCCAGAGCCGGTGACGGCGCCGACGCCCTGATCTGCCTCGGCGACCTGGTCCTCTTCCTCGACTACGCCGACCACTCGCGCGGCATCTTCCCGGACCTGTTCGGCGTCGAGAACGCCGACCGCCTCGTCGAACTCCGCACCGCCCGCCGCTTCGAGGAGGCCCGGGAGCTGGGTGCCCGGCTGTGGGGCGGGATCGGCATGGACCGGGCGACCGCGATCGAGAAGGCGGTGCGCAAGCAGTACGCCGAGATGTTCGCGGCGTTCCCGACCCCGACGTACGCCACCTACGGCAATGTCGACATCCCACCGCTCTGGCCGGAGTACGCGGGACCGGGCACCAGAATCCTCGACGGGCAGCGGGTGGAGATCGGCGGCCGGGTCTTCGGCTTCGTGGGCGGCGGGCTGCGGACGCCGATGCGCACCCCCTACGAGGTCTCCGACGAGGAGTACGCGGCCAAGATCGAGGCGCTCGGCGAGGTCGACGTGCTGTGCACGCACATTCCGCCGGAGGTGCCGGAGTTGGTGTACGACACGGTGGCGCGCCGTTTCGAACGGGGCAGCCGGGCGCTGCTCGACGCGATCCGGCGCACCAGGCCGCGTTACTCGCTCTTCGGACATGTCCACCAGCCACTGGTGAAGCGGATGCGGATCGGGGCCACCGAGTGCGTGAACGTCGGGCACTTCGCCGGTACCGGCCGGCCCTGGGCGCTGGAATGGTGACGACGGCCCCGGACGGGGGTGAAGTCGCCTGGTCGGACGCGCGGTAGCCTTCACGCTGCACACGCGTGCGCACGCTCGCGCACGGAGACCCCTTGTACCGGTCTCACCGGCCCGCATCTGGAGGAGCCACGGCGATGGCGGAACACACCAGCTCGAGCATCACGATCGAGGCGGCCCCGGCCGACGTCATGGCGGTGATCGCCGACTTCGCCCGTTACCCGGACTGGACCGGTGAGGTGAAGGAGGCGGAGGTGCTGAAGACCGACGCCAAGGGCCGGGCCGAGCAGGTCCGCCTCGTCATGGACGCGGGTGCGATCAAGGACGACCAGACGCTCGGGTACACGTGGACCGGTGACAACGAGGTGTCCTGGACGCTGGTGAAGTCCCAGATGCTGCGGTCGCTGGACGGGTCGTACCTGCTGAAGCCGGCGGGCGCGGGTTCGACCGAGGTCACGTACTTGCTGACGGTGGACGTCAAGATCCCGATGCTCGGCATGATCAAGCGCAAGGCCGAGAAGGTCATCATCGACCGGGCGCTCGCGGGGCTGAAGAAGAGGGTGGAGTCGGGGGAGAAGTAGGGACCCGCCGCGGGGGTACCCGTGGTCTCCCGGCTGCGGGTCCGTCGTGGCCGGCCGCGCAGTTCCCCGCGCCCCTGTCGGGGCGCTGCGGTCGCGTCAGCTCCATAGCTGCGGGCAGCGGCACCCTGCCGACGCCGGTGAGTGACACCTGCCTACGCCCGCTGTAGCGAGGGCCCACCTGGACGTCCGTTACGGTTCACCCTCATGCGCACCATCCTGATCACCGGGCCGGGCGGCAGCGGCCGTACGGCCGTCGCCGCGGCCACCGCTCTGCGCGCCGCGGGCGAGGGCACTCCGACCCTCCTGCTCGGCGCCGACCGCACGGACACCCTCGGCGCGGCCCTGGGCACGGCGACAGGACCGGCGCCTAGACAGGTCACCCCCACCCTCACCGTCTGGCGCCCCGACGCGGCCGCCCGGTTCCGGGAGGACCTCACCGACTTCCAGACTCGCGCCGCCGGCGTCCTCGACCTGCTGGGCGCCTCCCGCCTGGACGCCGAGGAGCTCACCCCGCTGCCCGGCGCCGAGGAGCTGTCCCTCCTGCGCGCCCTGCGCGACGCCGCCCTCTCCGAGCGGTACGAGCTGCTCGTCGTGGACCTCCCGCCCGCCCCGCACGCCCTCGCCCTGCTCGCCCTCCCCGAGGAACTGCGCCGCTATCTGCGCCGGCTGCTGCCGCCCGAGCGGCAGGCGGCCCGCGCCCTGCGCCCGGTCCTCGGCCGGCTGGCCGGCGTCCCCATGCCCGCCGACTGGCTCTACGAGACGGCCGCCCGCTGGGACGTCGAGCTGGCCGCCGTGGAGGCCGTCCTCGCCGACCGTCACACCGCCGTACGCCTGGTCGCCGAGCCCGGCCCGGCCGGCGCCGACGCGGTCCGCACCGCCCGCCTCGGCCTCGCCCTGCGCGGCCTGCGCACCGAGGCCCTGGTCGCCAACCGCGTGCTGCCCGAGGACACCCCGCTGCACGGCCTCGTCGCGCAGCAGCGCAAGGCCCTCGACGACTGGGCGGAGACGTTCAACGTCACCGCCGTGCCCCACCTCGGGCACGACCCGCGCGGCACCGAGGACCTCGCCGCGCTCGCCGTGCCCGGCGTCAACATCGCGCCCGCACCGGTCGAGTGGCCCGTCGCCGACCGTATCGAGGAGGACGGCGTCCTCGTCTGGCACATCCCGCTGCCCGGCGCGATACGGGACGGCCTCGACCTCGTCCGGCGCGGCGACGAACTGGTGATCACCGTCGGCGGCTTCCGCCGGATCGTCGCGCTGCCGTCGGCCCTGCGCCGCTGCACCGTCGCCGGGGCCGCGCTGCGCGACGGCGAGCTGCGGCTGCGCTTCGCGCCGGACCCGGATCTGTGGCCGCGCTGACGGTGAATCCGGTACGCCCGTTCGGGTAACGTCGTAGAGACGAACCGTAGTCAGGAGTCCGTCATGAGCGAAGAGCGCCCCACAGCCGACGCTTCCGAGGCCGCGGACGACGTACGAGCGACCGACGACGACGCGTGGGCCACGGCCTGTGCCGAGGACCTGGAGTCGGAGAAGGCCCGCCGCCGCACCCAGTACGGCCCGCCCCCGGGGTCGGCCGCCGAGGAACTGCGCAAGCTCGTCGACGCCGTCGCCGACAAGCTCTCCGGCATCCAGACCCCGCTCCTCGGGGCGGTCGCCGGGCCCGCCGCCCAGCAGGTGGTCCGGCAGGTCGTGCAGCAGGCGAAGAACGCCGTCGAGCCCGTCATAGAGCGCAACCCCGACGTCTTCGACCACCTGGCCGCGGCCGGCAGCGAGCTCCTCGCCGCCTACCGCTCCGCGGTCCAGACCCAGGAGACCCGCTGGACCTCCGGCGGCCACGACAAGGGCGACGACCCCGGCCCCGGCGAACGCATCGACCTCGACTGACAGCCCCCTCGGGTACGGTTGGCCGTAGCGGGGCTCGACCGAAACTGAGGGATTCATGGGACTCACCATCGGCGTCGACATCGGCGGCACGAAGATCGCGGCCGGCGTGGTCGATGAGGAAGGCAACATCCTCTCGACCCACAAGGTGCCGACCCCGGGCACGCCCGAGGGCATCGTGGACGCCATTGCTTCCGCCGTAGAGGGTGCGCGCGCCGGGCACGAGATCGTCGGCGTGGGCATCGGTGCCGCCGGCTATGTGAACCGGCAGCGCTCCACGGTCTACTTCGCGCCCAACATCGACTGGCGCCAGGAGCCGTTGAAGGAGAAGGTCGAGGCCCGCGTCGGCCTCCCCGTGGTCGTGGAGAACGACGCCAACGCGGCCGCCTGGGGCGAGTACAAGTTCGGCGCCGGCAAGGGCCACCGCAACGTCATCTGCATCACGCTCGGCACCGGCCTCGGCGGCGGCATCATCATCGGCAACAAGCTGCGCCGCGGGCACTTCGGCGTCGCCGCCGAGTTCGGTCACATCCGCATGGTCCCGGACGGGCTGCTGTGCGGCTGCGGCTCGCAGGGCTGCTGGGAGCAGTACGCCTCCGGCCGCGCCCTCGTCCGCTACGCCAAGCAGCGCGCCAACGCCACCCCCGAGGCCGCCGAGGTCCTGCTCGGCCTCGGCGACGGCAGCCCCGACGGCATCGAGGGCAAGCACATCTCCATGGCCGCCCGCCAGGGCGACCCGGTCGCCGTGGACTCCTACCGCGAGCTCGCCCGCTGGGCCGGTGCCGGCCTCGCCGACCTGGCCTCCCTCTTCGACCCCTCCGCCTTCATCGTCGGCGGCGGCCTCTCCGACGAGGGCGAACTGGTCCTGGACCCGATCCGCAAGTCCTACAAGCGCTGGCTGGTAGGCGGCAACTGGCGCCCGGTGGCCGAGGTCATCGCCGCCCAGCTGGGCAACGAGGCAGGCCTGGTGGGCGCGGCGGACCTGGCAAGAGAGCCCGACCCGATCATGTGACGCCCTGGAATCTCAGGGAGCGGCAACCGCAACACCCCGGGGGCACTGGGCGGTAGTCGACATGCGGCTACCGCCGCGCAAGCGCGACCGGCCACGACGAGGCCGGTCGCGCACCCGCCCCGCGTCCCGCCCCATCGGGCGCCCCGACTCCCTCGTGTCGTAAATTGACGGCATGGCAACCGTGTCGCTCCCCAACTCCCACACAGAGCCCGACGGTTCCGCCGTCATCCGCGTCCTCAGCTACAACATCCGCTCCATGCGGGACGACACCCAGGCCCTGGCCCGTGTCATCAAGGCCTGCGCCCCCGACCTGGTCCTGATCCAGGAAGCCCCCCGGTTCTTCCGCTGGCGCAAGAAGCTCGCCCGCCTGGCCGCCGCCTCCGACCTGGTGATCCTCACCGGCGGAGCGACCGCGGCCGGACCGGCCGTCCTCTGCGACCTGCGCGCCACCGTGGAGCGCACCGAGGACGTGCTCCTGCCCCTCACCCCCGGCCTGCACCGCCGCGGCTTCGCGACCGCGGTCGTCCGCTTCGGCGGCGCCCGCCTCGGCGTCACCAGCTTCCACCTCAGCCTCCAGCAGGAGGAGCGCTACGAGCAGAGCGGCATGCTGCTCGACCGGGTCGCCGGCATGGGCGTGGAGCACGCCATCGCCGGCGGCGACCTGAACGACCGCCCCGACGGCCGCACCTTCCGCCGCCTGGCCGACGCCTTCCAGGACTGCCGTACCACCGTGCCCTGGGGCGGCGAGTTCACCTCCGGGTCAACCGACCCCCACCAGCGCATCGACGCGATCTTCGCGACGAAGGGCATCGAGGTGCTCGGCTGCGGGGTGCCCCTGGAGCAGCCGGGCATCACCGACGCCGACCTCACCAGGGCGACGGACCACCTGCCCGTCCTGGCCGCCCTCAGAATCCCGGCGTCCTAGCGGGGAGTCCCGGTCTCGGTGCGTCTCAGACCACGGCACCGCGCCCCGGGTCGTCGTCCTGGTCGTCGTCCGTCTTCATCCGGGTCACCAGGGTGACGAAGCCGCCGAGGAACCCGCCGATCCCCAGCGTCGCCAGCCACCAGGTCATGTCCCAGCCGAGCAGCACCGCGAGCAGGAGCAGGATCGGACCGCCCACCACGCCCAGCCAGGCGAACCTGGCGGTCGTGTCGGAGTCCGGCAGCGGTGGCGGCTCGGGCGGCACGAAGTGCCCCTCGTCGTCATCGTCGAAGTCGTCCTCGGACGGCTCCGGCGCCGTGTAGTCACGCGGGCCCACCCCGGGCGCGAAGGAGACGGAGCTGCCCAGGGGCTGCGCGGGCCGCGGCTCCTCGGCAGCCCCGGGTTCGGCGGCGTCCTCCTCCATGGCCGGCAGCGCCAGGTCCTCCACCGGCTTGTAGGGCGAGGCGCCCGGCGGGTCCGGCGGCTCGTCGCCGTACCCCGCGACGATCGCCGCCCAGGCGGCTGCCTCGTCGAAGGGCACCCCCTTCTCGTCCGGCTCGCGGTCCTCGCGGTCGGAGTCGTGCTCAGCCAACTGCGGCCGTCCCTTCCTTGCCGACACTGGGTGCGAGCCGGCCGATGAAGGCGAGGCTCTCCTCGAAGATCCGGTCCGCATCGTGGTCCAACGTCGCCACGTGGTAACTCTGTTCCAGCACTACCTCGGTTACGTCCGTGGAGGACACCCGGCTCAGGATCCGGGCCGAATCCACCGCCGGAACCACATGGTCCTGGGTGCTGCGCAGCAGCAGCAGCGGCTGGGTCACCTGCGGAAGCTCGCCGTCCACCCGGTGGAAGAAGTTCCGCAGCGAGTGCGCGGCATGCAGCGGCACCCGGTCGTACCCCACCTCGGCGGCGCCCGGCTTGGCGATGTCACTGGCGATGCCCGGCGTCGTGCGGACGAGGTGCCGGGCCACCGGAAGGGCGTACGCGGAAAGCCCGTGCACCTTGTTCGCCGGGTTGACGATCACCACGCCGTCCACACCCGTCCCGTTCTTGGCGGCGAGCCGCAGCGCCAGGGTGCCGCCCATGGACAGGCCCGCCACGAACACCTGGGAGCAGCGCTCGCGCAGCAGCCGCAGCTTGCGGTCCACCTCCGCGTACCAGTCCTGCCAGCCGGTGACCTGCATGTCCTCCCAGCGGGTGCCGTGCCCCGGCAGCAGGGGGAGGGCCACGGTCAGGCCGTGTGCCGCGTGGTGCTCCGCCCAGGGGCGCAGCGACTGGGGCGAGCCGGTGAAACCATGACAGAGCAGGACACCGACCTCCCCGCCGTCATGGCGGTACGGCTCGGCTCCGGGGAGAACCGGCACCTTCGGTCTCCAATTCGTGAGAGGGGGCAGGAACTGAGAGAGGCCCGAACGACGACTTCGGATGTGCTTCACCGTACGCGACGGCACTGACACCGACCAGGGTCGTCGGGGCCATTCCCGGCGCTGCGGGTTAAGGTCTCATCGACGGAAACGGGAGGCACTCGGGTGTTGTACGGCGCGATGAAGGTCGCTATCGGGGGACCGCTGAAGGTCACCTTCAGGCCCTGGGTGGAGGGCCTGGAGAACGTCCCGGCCGAGGGCCCGGCGATCCTGGCGAGCAACCATCTGTCCTTCTCGGACTCGTTCTTCCTGCCCGCGGTGCTGGACCGCAAGGTCACCTTCATCGCGAAGGCCGAGTACTTCACCACGCCCGGCGTGAAGGGCCGCCTCACGGCCGCCTTCTTCAAGGGCGTCGGCCAGCTCCCGGTGGACCGCTCCGGCGGGCGCGGCGCCGGTGAGGCGGCGGTGCGGAGCGGCATGGACGTGCTGGAGCGCGGCGAGCTGTTCGGCATCTACCCGGAGGGCACCCGCTCGCCCGACGGCCGTCTCTACCGGGGCAAGCCCGGCGGCCTCGCGCGCGTGGCGCTCGCGACGGGCGCCCCGGTCGTCCCGGTCGCCATGATCGACACGGAGAAGATCCAGCCGCCGGGGCAGGTGATGCCCAAGCTGATGCGGCCGGGCATCCGGATCGGCAAGCCGCTGGACTTCAGCCGTTACCAGGGCATGGAGCACGACCGGTTCGTGCTGCGCGCGGTGACCGACGAGGTCATGTACGAGATCATGAAGCTCTCCGGCCAGGAGTACGTCGACATCTACGCGACCGCGGCCAAGCGGCGGATCGCGGAGGCCGCCAAGGCCGAGAAGGAGGCGGCGAGGGCCGAGAAGAAGGCCGCCGAGTCCTAGACCGGCGGCGAGGGGGACCGAGGGACCGGGGGGACCGGGGGAGATGACCAAGCGGGAACGCGTCATACGGATGTCGGTGGAGCTGCCCCTGTGGCGTGCCCTCACCGGCTACCGCGTGCTGACCCTGCTGTACGCGATCGGCCTGTTCGCGTCCGCCTACGACGAGTACGACCGTCCGGGTGTCGCGATCGCCTACTACGCCGTCCTGGCCGTCTGGACGCTGGCGACCCTGCCCCGCGTCCAGAGCGCGGCCGCCTGCACCAAGCGCTTCCTCGCCGTCGACCTGGCGATCGCGCTCACCGGGATCGTGCTGACCCCCTGGGTGGTCACCCAGAGCCACATCGACCGTGGCGGCGCGACCCTGCCGTCGATATGGACCGCCGGCTCGGTCCTCGCCTACGCCCTCAAGGGCGGCTGGCGCTGGGCCGCGTTCGCCTCCACGCCGGTCGCCGCCGCCAACCTGATCGAGCGCGGCCACCCGGCCCGCGACACCGTCCACAACGTGATCCTGGTCTGGGTCGCCTCCATCGCCATCGGGTACGTCGTCGAGGTGGCCCGCGCCTCCGAGCGCACCCTGGCCCGCGCCCTGGAGATCGAGGCGGCCACCCGGGAGCGGGAGCGGCTCGCCCGGGACATCCACGACGGCGTGCTCCAGGTGCTCGCCATGGTGCAGCGGCGCGGCGCCGTCCTCGGCGGCGAGGCGGCCGCACTGGGCCGGATGGCGGGGGAGCAGGAGGTGGCGCTGCGCACCCTGGTCTCCGGTGGTCTGGTGCCGCTCTCCCGGGCCTCCGAGGACGCGGCCCTGGGCGCGGTCGTACGCCTCGTCGAGGAGCCGGACGACGCCGGTCCCGTCGACCTGCGCGCGCTGCTCGCGCCGTACGCCGGGGCGCGGGTGAGCCTGGCCGAGCCCGGGGCGCCGGTGGAGCTGCCGCCGGGCGCGGCGCGTGAGCTGGCGGCCGCCGTCGGTGCCGCCCTGGACAATGTGCGCAGTCACGCGGGGGACGGGGCGCGGGCCTGGATCCTGGTCGAGGACGAGCCCGACGAGATCGTGGTGACCGTACGGGACGACGGCCCCGGCATCCCCGAGGGCCGGCTGGCCCAGGCCGAGGGGGAGGGGCGGCTCGGGGTGGCCCAGTCGATCCGGGGGCGGCTGCGCGACCTCGGCGGCGGCGCCGAGCTGTTCTCGACTCCCGGGCAGGGCACGGAAGTAGAGCTGAAAGTACCGAAGGTCTCCCTGGGGAAGGCGGAGCGGCGATGAGCATCAGGGTCATGGTGGTCGACGACCACCCCATGTGGCGCGACGCGGTCGCCCGGGATCTGGCCGAGTCCGGTCTCGAGGTGGTCGCCACCGCGGGGGACGGCGAGCAGGCGGTGCGCCGCGCCAAGGCGGCCGCGCCCGACGTCCTCGTCCTGGACCTCAACCTGCCCGCCAAGCCCGGTGTCCAGGTCTGCAAGGAACTCGTCGGCCACAACCCGGCGTTGCGCGTGCTGGTGCTCTCGGCGAGCGGGGAGCACGCCGACGTCCTGGAGGCGGTGAAGTCCGGCGCGACCGGCTACCTCCTGAAGTCGGCCTCGACCGAGGAGCTGCTGGACGCGGTCCGCCGTACCGCCGTCGGCGACCCGGTGTTCACGCCGGGCCTCGCCGGTCTGGTGCTCGGCGAGTACCGCCGGCTGGCCTCCGAGCCGGCGCCGGCCGCGGACGCCGGCGGTCCCGACGCGCCCCGGCTCACCGACCGCGAGACCGAGGTGCTGCGGCTGGTCGCCAAGGGCCTGAGCTACAAGCAGATCGCCGAGCGGCTGGTCATCTCGCACCGCACGGTCCAGAACCACGTCCAGAACACCCTCGGCAAGCTCCAGTTGCACAACAGGGTGGAGCTGGTCAGATACGCCATAGAGCGTGGTCTCGACGACGGTCCGGAAGGCGGCTGATCTGATCTTCGCGGCCCGGACGTAAACCAACCGCCCGACAATTCACCGGAATTGCCCTTCCGCGCCCATCCCTGTGTGAGCTGGATCACCATTAGCGTGAGTCCCACCAGGCAACCGCGGCGAAGGGACATTTCCATGCGGGTCGGAGTACTGACCGGAGGCGGCGACTGCCCCGGGCTCAACGCCGTCATCCGGGGCATCGTCCGCAAGGGCGTGCAGGAGTACGGCTATGACTTCGTCGGCTTCCGGGACGGCTGGCGCGGACCCCTCGAAGGCGACACCGTCCGTCTCGACATCCCCGCCGTGCGCGGCATCCTGCCCCGCGGCGGCACCATCCTCGGCTCCTCGCGGACCAACCCGCTGAAGCAGGAGGACGGCATCCGGCGCATCAAGGACAACCTCGCCAAGCAGGAGGTCGAGGCGCTCGTCGCGATCGGCGGCGAGGACACCCTGGGCGTGGCCGCCCGCCTCACCGACGAGTACGGCGTGCCCGTCGTCGGCGTACCGAAGACCATCGACAACGACCTGTCCGCCACCGACTACACCTTCGGCTTCGACACCGCGGTGGGCATCGCCACCGAGGCCATCGACCGGCTGCACACCACCGCCGAGTCGCACATGCGGATCCTGGTCTGCGAGGTGATGGGCCGGCACACCGGCTGGATCGCCCTGCACTCCGGGCTCGCGGGCGGTGCCAACGTCATCCTCATCCCGGAGCAGCGCTTCGACGTCGACCAGGTGTGCGCCTGGATCACGTCCCGGTTCAAGGCGTCGTACGCCCCGATCGTGGTCGTCGCCGAGGGCGCCATGCCGAAGGACGGCGACATGGTCCTCAAGGACGAGTCGCTGGACTCCTTCGGGCACGTGCGGCTCTCCGGGGTCGGCGAGTGGCTGGCCAAGGAGCTGGAGAGGCGCACCGGCAAGGAGGCCAGGACCACCGTCCTCGGGCACATCCAGCGCGGCGGCACGCCCAGCGCCTTCGACCGCTGGCTGGCCACCCGCTTCGGCCTGCACGCCATCGACGCGGTCCGCGACGGCGACTTCGGCAAGATGGTCGCGCTGCGCGGCACCGACATCGTCCGGGTGCCGATCGCGGAGGCCACGGCCCGGCTGAAGACCGTCGACCCGAAGCTGTACGAAGAGGTCGGCGTGTTCTTCGGCTGAGTCCGAGTCCGGGCGGGCTCCCTCCCCGACGGGGCCGGACCCGCCCGGAACGGCTTCCCGGACTACCGGGCCGGCCGCCGCGCGGCGAACGTGCTGGTGCCGCGCACCCGACCGATCAGCTCCCGCACCACGGCCGCGCCGTTCAGCGTGAGCACCGACTCGGGGTGGAACTGCACCCCGGCGAACCCCGGCCCCCGTACGGCGTGCACCTCGTCGTTGGCCGCCCGGCTCACCTCCACGCCGTGCGCCGCCAGCTCCCGCGCCGCGTCCTCCTCGCAGCGGGCCACGAAGCTGTTGTAGAAGCCGACGGTCTCCGGGCGCCCGAACAGGTCCACGGTCGTCTGCGCCCCCTGGTAGGGCACTTCCTTCCGTACGATGTCCAGGCCCAGCTCGGCCGCGATCAGCTCGTGTCCCAGGCAGACGCCCAGCACCCCGTGCCGGTGCTCCCGGATCACGGTCGCCGTGAGCTTCCGCAGGAACCGCATCTTCGGATCGTCCAGGTCGGACGGGTCACCGGGACCCGGGCCCAGCACCACCGGCCCCTCGTGGGCGAGCACCGCCGCCCGCAGCCCGGGCTCGTCGTAGCGCCGGACGGTGACGTCGAGCCCGGCCGCCCGCAGCACGTGCGCGAGCATCGCGGTGAAGGTGTCCTCGGCGTCCACCACCAGCGCGTGTCCGGCCAGCTCCCCGGTCCGCTCCTGCATCCGCAGCCAGAACGGCGCCAGCGCGGCCCGGCGCCCGTCCAGCGCGGCCCGCACCCGGGGGTCGTCGGCCAGCCGGGGCCGCGTCCCCTCGGCACGCGGCCGTGCCGGCCGTACCCCGAGGGCCGCGAGGACCCCCGCCGCCTTCGCGTGCGTCTCCGCGACCTCGCCGGCCGGGTCCGAGCCGCGCACCAGCGTGGCGCCGACCGGGACCCGCAGCCGGCCCTGCGAGGAGATGTCCGCGGTGCGGATCAGGATGGGGGAGTCCAGGGTCTGGGCGCCGCCGGAGTCCCGGCCGAGCAGGGCCAGCGCACCCGCGTAGTAGCCGCGCCCCCCGACCTCGTGGCGCTCGATCACCCGGCAGGCGTTCTGCACCGGCGAGCCCGTGACGGTCGCCGCGAACATGGTCTCCTTCAGGACCTCCCGGACATCCAGCGAGGACCGGCCGCGCAGTTCGTACTCCGTGTGCGCGAGGTGAGCCATCTCCTTGAGCCGGGGCCCGACCACCACGCCCCCCATGTCGCCCACCGTGCACATCATCTTGAGCTCCTCGTCGACGACCATCGACAGCTCCTCGATCTCCTTGCCGTCGGCGAGGAAGCCGAGCAGATGCTCCGGGGTGGGCCCCTCGGCCGGATAGCGGTACGTCCCGCTGATCGGGTTCATGACCACCGTGCCGCCGGACATCCGGACGTGCACCTCGGGACTGGCGCCGACCAGGGTCCGGTCCCCGGTGTGCACCACGAACGTCCAGTACGCGCCCCGCTCGCCCTCCAGGAGCCGCCGGAACAGCGCGAGCGCGTCGGCCCGGCCGAAGTCCGGGATCCGGCCCTGGTACGTCCGCCGGATCACGAAGTTCGCGCCCTCGCCCCGGCCGATCTCCTCGCGCAGCACCCGGCCGACGATCTCCGCGTACTCCTCGTCGTCGACGTCGAAGCCCCCGTCCTCGACCCGCACCGCGTGCGCGGGCAGCTGGGCCAGGGCGTCCGCCAGCGGCAGGGTGTGGGTCTCCTCGGGGGTGAGGACCAGCAGGGGCGTGCCGTCGTCGCGGACGTCGAAGCCGCGCTCGCGGATCTGGCGGAAAGGCACCAGGGCGAGCCCCTCCTCGGGCAGCGCGGCCAGCCGGTCATGGGCGGTGACCGGGCCGAGCAGCACCTCCACCGTGCTCTCGTCGTGGCCGGGGGTACGGCGGCGGAGCAGGGCGAACGGGCGGTCGTCGTGGAGCAGCTGGGTCAGATCCATGATTCCTCTGCGATCCCTTGCAGGTGGGAGAGGAACGGCCCCGGAAACGCCGAAGGCCGCCCCTCGGGCGGCCTTCGCGAAGTCTTGCGTACGCGCAGTCAGTGGGCCGCCGGAGAAGCGGTCCACCACCAGTTCTGGTTCGAAAGCGCGAACATGCGCATACCGTACCGCACCCCTCCCTCCGTCCACAGGACAATCACTGCGTCTCACCAGTCGAGCCAGGGAAAAAACAGTCGACACGACCCCGTAATGTTTACGGGGTGACCGTGAACGCTAAGACCGGCCCGAGCGCCGGCAACACCTGGCGAGACCTGCCCGCGGCGCAGCAGCCCGAGTACCCCGACCCCGAGGCTCTGCGCACAGTCGTTGCGGAGCTGGAGTCGTATCCGCCGCTCGTCTTCGCGGGCGAGTGCGACCAGCTGCGCGCCCGGATGGCGGCGGTCGCCAAGGGAGAGGCGTTCCTCCTCCAGGGCGGCGACTGTGCCGAGGCCTTCGACGCGGTGTCGGCCGACCAGATTCGCAACAAGCTCAAGACCCTCCTCCAGATGGGCGCCGTGCTGACGTACGCCGCGTCCGTCCCGGTGGTGAAGGTGGGCCGGATCGCCGGCCAGTACAGCAAGCCGCGCTCCAAGTCGACCGAGACCCGTGGCGGGGTGACGCTGCCGACCTACCGGGGCGACTCCGTCAACGGCTTCGCGTTCGAAGAGGCCTCCCGCGTCCCGGACCCCGAGCGGCTGAAGCGGATGTACAACGCGTCCGCCTCCACGCTGAACCTGGTGCGTGCCTTCACCACCGGCGGTTACGCGGACCTGCGCCAGGTGCACGCGTGGAACCAGGACTTCGTGAAGTCCTCCCCGTCGGGCCAGCGCTACGAGCAGCTCGCCCGCGAGATCGACAACGCGCTGAACTTCATGCAGGCCTGCGGCGCGGAGCCCGAGGAGTTCAAGACGGTCGAGTTCTTCTCCTCGCACGAGGCGCTGCTGCTGGACTACGAGTCCGCCCTGACCAGGGTCGACTCCCGCACCGGCAAGCTGTACGACGTCTCGGCGCACATGGTGTGGGTCGGTGAGCGCACCCGGCAGCTGGACGGCGCGCACATCGAGTTCGCGTCCAAGATCCGCAACCCGATCGGCCTCAAGCTCGGCCCGACGACGACGGCCGAGGAGGCGCTGAAGTACATCGACCGCCTCGACCCGGACCGCGAGCCCGGCCGGCTGACCTTCGTCGTCCGGATGGGCGCGGACAAGGTCCGCGACAAGCTTCCCGAGCTGGTCGAGAAGGTCACCGCCTCGGGCGCCACCGTCGCCTGGGTGACCGACCCGATGCACGGCAACACCTTCGAGGCGGCCTCCGGCCACAAGACCCGCCGCTTCGACGACGTGCTCGACGAGGTCAAGGGCTTCTTCGAGGTCCACAAGACGCTCGGCACCCACCCGGGCGGCATCCACGTCGAGCTCACCGGTGACGATGTCACCGAGTGCGTGGGCGGCGGCGACGAGATCTTCGTCGACGACCTGCACCAGCGTTACGAGACGGCCTGTGACCCGCGCCTGAACCGCAGCCAGTCCCTCGACCTGGCGTTCCTGGTCGCGGAGATGTACCGCGACCAGTAGGCGGCCTCGCGGGGAGTCTCGCGAGAAGTGGGGCGCGGATCACATACGATCCGCGCCCCACTCCACTTTTGCACTCGCCGGGTGATGGGTAAGGTTAGGTTTGCCTCACCGACCAGTCGGGACGGCACCACTGATCGATCCCGGCGGGAGGTGAATCCGCGTGTACGTCTGCAGCTGTTTCGGGGTGACCGAAGCCCAGGTCAAGAAGCACGCGGAGGGCGGGGCCTGTACCCCTCGCCAGATAGCGTCCGCCTGCAAGGCGGGGACGGACTGCGGTTCGTGCGTCCGTCGCATCCAGGCGATTCTCGGTCGGGGCGCCTGTCCCCGCCGGGAGCTGGCCGACCAGGGCCGCCCGGTGCTTACCGCCGATCTCGCCGAGCCCGACGGGTTCGACGCGCTCGACGAAGCCGCGTGACTCAGCTGCTCTCGGGCTGCTCGATGATCTGCGAGATGTAGAGCGCCTCGCCGAGCTTCTCCACCAGGTCCAGCTGGGTGTCGAGGTAGTCGATGTGGTGCTCCTCGTCCTCCAGGATGGACTCGAAGATGTTCGCGGACGTGATGTCGCCCTTCTCGCGCATCACCTTGATCCCGCGCTTGAGGCGGTCGATGGCCTCCACCTCGACCTGCCTGTCCGCCTCGAACATCTCCTTGACGGTCTGCCCGACCCGCACGTGGAAGAGCCGCTGGTAGTTGGGCAGTCCCTCCAGGAACAGAATCCGGTCGGTGAGCACCTCGGCGTGCTTCATCTCGTCGAACGACTCGTGCCGGGTGTACTTGGCGAGCTTGTACCAGCCGAAGTTCTCCTGCATCTTCGCGTGCAGGAAGTACTGGTTGATCGCGGTGAGCTCACCCGTGAGCTGCTCGTTGAGGAATTCGATGACCTCGGGGTCGCCCTGCATCGCAGAGGCTCCTTCCGCATGGGTTACGTGGGGGGACGCACTGGGTGTGTGCGGCGCATGATTGCACCGGCACAGAAGATCGTCCAGTAAGTGCGTACTTAGTAAGTAAGGGCATGTTTGGTGCCAGTTGATCGCTTCTGTGATTTTTGCGGGAACTGTGTGGTCAGGTGCACCACCCGTGGTCTGTCAGGATGGAAGGCATGGGTCATCCGGTGGAACGCGCGTCGAGACAAGCCGCGGGAGCCGGGCTTCCGCCGGGGCAGCGGCTGCAGCGCGGCTGGCCGGTCACCCACTACGGCCCGGTGCCCAAGTTCCGTCCCGAGCGCTGGGAGTTCAGGGTCTTCGGCGCCACCGCCGAAGCGGGCCCGCACACCTGGAACCACGAGCAGTTCACGGCCCTGCCGTACACCACCGTGGTCGCCGACCTGCACTGCGTGACGAAGTTCAGCATGCTGGGCGCCGAGTGGGGCGGGATCCCGGCGTGGACCGTCCTGGAGCTCGCGCCGCCCGCCCCCGATGTCACCCATGTGATGGTGTGGGCGGAGTACGGCTTCAGCTCCAACCTGCGCCTCACGGACTTCGCCACCGACCGCACGATCTTCGCCACCCACAAGGACGGCGAACTCCTCACCGCCGAGCACGGCTTCCCGGTGCGTCTGGTCGTCCCGCAGCTGTACGCCTGGAAGGGTCCCAAGTGGGTCCGCGGCATCGAGTACATGACGGCCGACCGCCGCGGCTTCTGGGAGGAGCGCGGCTACCACAACCTCGGCGACCCCTGGAAGGAGCAGCGCTACTCCTACCAGGAGGGGCCGGGGGACGGTCCGGAACTCTGAGTTCTCGGAGGCGGGGTCAGTGGTGGTAGCGGTGCACCACCGCGTGCCCCTTGCCCCGGCCGATCGTCCACTTGTTGACCGGGGTCGTCACCACGAACGCGATCACCAGTGAGACGGCCAGCGAGACCCAGAACAGCGCGTCACCCAGCTGGGCGTCCATCGCGGCCGGCCAGACCAGGATCGTGCCGTTGTCGATCAGTTCCATCACGGCGATCGAGAGGGTGTCCGCGGCCAGCGCCACCCGCAGCGCGGTGCGCGGGTCGACGCCCGCCCTCAGCACTCCGCGCATGGTGAGCGAGTAGCCGAAGAAGAACGCCAGCACGATCGCCAGCAGCGTGGTCGGCAGGTTCCCCCAGCCGAAGGCCGTGCCGACGACCATGCCGAGCACCTCGCCGATGGCGCAGCCGGTGAGGCAGTGCAGCGTCGCCTGGACGGCCATGGCCCAGGAGGCGCCGGCGGGGCCGTGCGTGCCGTGTGCCCTGTGTGCCCCGTGTGTCCCGTGTGTCCCGTGTGCTTCGTGGTGCGCGTGGGGCTGTTCCGCGTGCTCGTCGTGTTCGTGGCGCTCGTGGTGCTCGTGAAGGGTGTGGTCGTGGTCCATGGCTGATCCCCGGTGTCAGGTGCGGATCCTTCTTGAGACACCGACATATATACCCCCCTGGGGTATTCCCGTGAAGCGTTCGGGCTCGTTCCGGTAACGGGCGGCACATTCCGTGCCCAGAGCGCTACGCTGAGATCCTTGCCTGGCGGGAGACACACCGGGCAAAGACGGATCCAAGGGGCCCTTGGGGTTCCGCTTGTGGTCCGGTTCGGGGGCGAGCGGTCGGGGGACGACGGTGGGGCTGTTCGGAGAGCGGCATACCTTCATGGGCGGGCTCGGTCCGGGGGACCGGGAGGCACTGGCGGGACTCGGCACCCGGCACGAGTATCCGCCGTACGACACGGTCATCGCGGAAGGCGACCGGACCACGTTCGCGGTGGTCCTGCTCAGCGGCTGGTGCACGGTGTGGACGCCCACCGAACGCGGCGGCCGGCTGATCCTGGCCCTGCGGCGGGCCGGCGAGGTCGTCGGCGACATGGCGGCGCTCGACGGCCGCCCGCGCAGCGCCTCGGTGAGCACCCTGGGCCCGGTCACCGGCCTGGTCATACCCGGCGAGCGGTTACGACGGTTTCTTGCCGCCCGGCCGCGTGCCAACGCGCTGATGACGATCCAGCTCACCGAGCGGCTGCGCAGCGCGGACCACGAGCGTCGGGCCCTGGCCTCGATGACCGTGCTGCAGCGGCTCGCCGAGCGTCTCGTCGAACTCGCCGACCGCACCGGCCGGCTGGAGAACGAGGCCGTGACCATCCGGCTGCCCCTCGCCCAGCACGAACTGGCCGCCTCCGTGGGTTCCACCCGCGAGGCCGTCGCCAAGGCCCTGCGCCTGTTACGGGAACAGGGCCTGGTCCGCACCGGCCCCGGCACCCTGGCCGTCGCCGACCTGGACCCGCTCCGCCTGCTCGCCGCCGGACAACCACACGGCACGGAGACCTGACAAGCACCGAGTCCCGCGCTGTGTAAACGGCTACAGCGGCGACCGGCCGGCTCCGCGAGCATCGCACCGGAGGCGCCGGTGGCCCGGCGGGACCGCAGGGAGGAGAAAACGATGGAGGGGGAAGCCGCCTACGGCTTCATCGTCAATGTGGACGCACAGGGCTCGGGACTGCTGTCCGACACCGAGAAACCCGAGATGCGGCGCAGACTCTACGACGTCACGGGCACCGCCTTCGAACAGGCGGGCATCCGGCCGCCGCGCCTCTACCAGGAGGACCGCGGCGACGGCATCCTCGGCGTACTGGCGCCCGACGTGCCGCCCGTCCGGGTCCTCGGGGAATGGGTGGAACACCTCCACCAGAACCTGCGGGAGAGCAACCGGCACCTCAGGAAACCGCTGCGGCTCCGCGTCGGCCTGCACATCGGCCGGGTCACGGCCGACGCCCACGGCCGCTCCGGACGCGCCGTCGACCTCGCCTGCCGGCTGGCCGACTGCGGTGTCGCCAAGGCGGTCCTGAAGGCGGCGGACGGCGCACCCATGGTGGTGGTCGCCTCCGACCGGGTGCACGAGGACTTCATCCTGCCCGGCGGACGCTGGGTGGACCCCGAGCACTACCGCCGGCACGACGTGGAGCTCAAGGAGGGCCGCACCACCGCCTGGTTCATGGTCCCCGGACGGTCCCGGCCGCCCGAGCCGCAGGAGGAACAGGGGCCGGACGCGGCCGACGGGCCGGTCGATCCGGAACGGCCGCCGGGGGGCAACCCGCCGCGGACGCCGGCACCCGAGGACACCGGGACCGGCGTCGTCCAGAACACCAACCAGCACGGCACCGGCCGGATCGTCGTCGGCGGAACCATCGACACCATCAACTTCTCCGACGGCGGTGACCGGTGAACGCGCAGAACCCCCAGCCGCCCCAGGCCGGCCCGAAACCACAGCCCCAGCAGCCGCAGCCGCAGCAGAAGGCCGAGCCGGACAAGCCCGCAGGCGCCGAGTCCGGCGGCGCACCCGAACCGGAGAGGGCCGACGTCATCGGCGGATCCGCCGCCAACCCGCTCGGCGAGGAGGCCCTGCCCGGGGCCGCGGCCGCCGCCTCCCGGATCTACCGCTCCACCGTGAACCAGCACGGCTCCGGCACCCTCATCAGCTCCGGATCCGTCGGCACCATGAACTTCTACAGCCGACAGACCGCGGAACGCCTGCTCGCCGGCCCGCTCCCGGAGGACGAACTGCGCAGGCTGCGCCGGGTCTTCCAGGAACCGGCGGACTACGGCGACCACCGTGAGCAACTGCGTGGCGGCCGCCTCCTGGTGCTGTACGGCCAGCCCGGCACCGGCCGCGCCTACACCGCCCTGTCCCTGCTCGACGACCTCACCCGCGGCCAGGTCTCCCGGCTCGACCCGCGCACCGACCTGGACCGGCTGGACGACGAGCAGATCCACGACGGCCACGGCTACGCCCTGGAACCCAGCGCCACCGGACTGCCGGACGAGACCGGTCTCGACCGGCTCTGCGAGCTGCTCGGCAGGAAGGAGGCGTACGCCGTCCTGCTGGCCACCCCCGAACCCGGCGACGTCCTCTCCCGCGGCGGCCGCTACTACCGCGTCCACACCCCTGCCGCCCAGACCGCCGTACTCGAAGGCCATCTCGCCGTCGAACTCGCGGACTCGGGCCCCGAGCTGTACGAGCGGGCCCGGGCGACCGCCCTGGACCCCGACGTCCTGGAGGCGCGCGGACTCGACGAGTTACGGCCGGCGGAGGCCGCCCGCTTCGCGCGGCTCCTCGCCCGGCACACCAGGGACGAGCTCAACCACGACGAACTCCTCGCCGAGTGCCGCGGGTTCGCCGAGAGCCAGGCCGCCGAATGGTTCGCCGGCGGGATCCGCTCCGAGACCCCCGAGCGGCTGCGGGACGCGGCCTACCGGATCGCCGTCGCCGTACTGGAGGGCGCCTCGCTCAGCGCCGTCGCCGAGGCCGCCGAGGTGCTCGCCTGGGAACTGGCCGTCACCGTCGACCCGGAGGCCACCCCCGGCCGGCCGCTGTTCAGCGACGGCGTCGACGCCCGGCTGGTCTCCGCCCGCGCGGTCGCCGAACTCGGCACCGAGGAGGTCGGCACCGAGGAAGTGCCGGTCCGCACCGTCCGGTTCGGCGGCGAGGCCCTCGCCCCGGCCGTCCTCGGCCACCTGTGGCAGCACCGGCACAACGCGCGCGGACCCGTGCTGCGCTGGCTGGCCGGACTCTGCGAGGACACCAGGCCGCAGGTCTGGGTACGGGCCGCCGTAGCGGCCGGTCAGCTGTGCGGCCTCGACCTCTCGCACACCGTGCACGAACTGGTCCAGCCCATGGCCCAGTCCGAGCGGGCCCGCCGCCGGCTGTTCGCCGCGACCGTGCTCGACGTCGCCGTGCGCTCCCCGGAGGTCGGCACCGCCGTCCGCGCCCTGGCCGGCTCCTGGGCCCGCTACGGCGACGAGCAACTGCGCTGGACCGCCGGGGCCGTGCTCGGCCGGGGCCGGGCCACGGACACCGTCCGCGAGTCGCTCGACCTGCTCGGCGGGATCGGCGTCTGGGACGAGGGCAGACTGCGGGCCGAAGCGGCCGTCCAGGTCGCCCACTTCGCCGGCGCCCACCCCGAGCCCCAGACCCTGCGCCGGATCCGCGCCTGGCTCTCCGACGAACGCCGGACCCAGCAGGACCTCGGCCTGCAGAGCACGGTCTACCTCGCCGCCATCCCCGTCGTCGACCTCTGGAACCAGCACGAGGAACTGGAGGGCTACGGCGACTGGCCGCTGATGCTGGCCCTGGCCACCGTCCGGCCCGCCCTCGCCGCGGAACTCGCCGGGCTCCTGTGGACCGCGCTCCAGACCCCACGGTCGTACGAGGCGGCGATCGAGACCGTCTCCGACTGGCTGCGCGACTCGGCCGACCAGCCCTGGGCCGACCGGCTGGAGCGGTTCCTGCCGCTCCTCGTGCACACCCACGACGACCGCAACCGGCTGCTCGGCCTGATCAAGGAACTGACCGAAGACCCCGACCAACCACTGAACGATCAGCAGGTCCGCCGCCTGTGGGGCGCGGTCCAGGGAGCGAGTACACCATGACGCACAACCAGTGGGGGCAGCCGTGGCCGCCCCAGGACGAGGAGTTCGTCCTTCCGCACGACCTCAGAGGCCCCTTCGTCCGCGAGTTCGCCCCACAGACCACCTACCGGCACCGCAACAGCCAGGTCGCCTCGGTGCTCTACTACAAGAACGGCGGCCACAGCATCATCACCGTCCGCGGTGCCGAGCACTTCAACAAGCCGCTGATCGGCAAGCCCACCTCGGTGTGCTGGATCGCCCGCGGCCAGCACCAGGTCTCCTTCCAGCTGGAACTGCCCACCTTCGGCGACCGCTCCCGGTTCCGGGCGGGCGCGGACGTCAACTGGGAGGTGCACGACTTCTACCAGGCCGCCGAGAAGCGCGTGGTCGACGTCGAGCGCATGCTGCGCCCCTCGCTGGAGGCCCGGCTGCGCGGGCTCAGCCGCCGCTACAGCCTGGACTCGGCCCAGCAGGTCGACGAGGCGATCCAGGACGAGCTGGCCAGCGGCCGGTGGGGCGACTTCGGCGCCGATCTCGGCCTCGCCACCCAGGTGTTCGTCCGGATCGACCTCGGCCAGGCGGCCGCCGACTACCAGGCGCAGATGGTCGCGGTGGAGAAGGGCGGCGTGGTCCAGGAGGCCATCGACAACGTCAACAAGGCGCGGATCGCCGCCAACATGGACGACGCGCAGAAGCTGATCACGGCCGGCGAGACCGTCCAGTACGCCCACATGCTCGCCTCGGACCCGAGCCGCGCGCACGAGATCCTCGGTGTGCTCCAGCAGCAGGCCCGCGAACAGCGCCAGGGCGCCCTGGACTACCTGACCAACCTGATCAACCAGGGCGTGGTGCAGCGCCACCAGATCGACGACCAGGTCCAGGCCCTCATCGACTTCAGCCGCACGGTCTCCACCGGAGTCTTCCCGAACGGCCTGCCGCAGGCCCCGACCTCGCTGCCGATCCCGCCGATGCCGCCCGCGCCGCCGCTGCTCCCGGCCGACGCGCCCCCGCCGATCCCGCCCGCGCCGCCGGTGTCCCCGGTGGACACCATCCCCGGAGAGGGGACGGGGGTGGAGGACGACTCCAGCCCCGAGGCGCGCCGATGACCCCAGCCGGCCCCGACCCCGACGCCGCCGCGCACTATGTCGCCGAACGGCTGCTGCTGACCGTGCGCGAGGACCTGGGCAGGGCGGACGTGAAGGCGTCCGTCCTGCTGTCCGGCGCCGTGGCGGTACCCGCCCTGGTCCTCGGGCGCGGACTGCCGCCCGGGGTCTCCGGGCCCGCCGTGGTGTTCCTCGCGGCGGGCGCGGCGCTGTGGGCGGCGGGCACCCTGCTGCTGCTCGCGGTGATCGTGCCCCGCACCCGTACGTTCCGCTCGGCACCGGGCCCGACCTTCTACGCCGACGCGCTCACCGTCACCGACCAGGAGGCGCTGCGCCGCGCCGCCGCCGAGGTCGGCGCGGACCGGGTGGGCTGGCTGCTCACCCAGTTCCAGGACGTCAGTGTCATCCTCTCGGCGAAGTACCGCTGGCTGCGCCGGTCGATGGCGCTGCTCGGGGCGGGACTGCTGCTGGCGGCGGTGCCGCTGGCGGTCGGCTGACCCGGGTGCGGTCAGCCGTCGCGGAGCCGCTTGAGGCGCTCGACGTCGGCCGCGTGCCCCTCCTTGCCGCCGGGCGTCTCGATGATCAGCGGTACGCCCGCGGTCGCCGGGTGGGTCATCAGCGCGCGGAACGGGTCCTCGCCGATGTGCCCGGCGCCGATGTTCTCGTGCCGGTCCTTGTGCGCGCCGGCGACGTCCTTGGAGTCGTTGGCGTGGATCAGCTTCAGCCGTCCCTCGCCGACCGTCTCCACCAGCAGGTCCAGCGTCTGGTGCATGCCGCTCGGCCCGGTCAGGTCGTGCCCGGCGGCGAACACATGACAGGTGTCCAGGCACACGCCCAGCTTGGGATGTGCGTCCAGCGCCTCGAAGTACGGCCCGAAGTCCCAGGTCCGCGAGCAGAGCGAGGCGCCCTGTCCGGCGGTGGACTCCAGCAGCAGGAACGGGTCGTCGTCATGGGTCAGCTCGTCGAGCAGCGGCAGCAGATACGCCCGTACCTGCTTCAGCGCCACCTCCCTGGCCCGCCCGCCGGTGGCGCTCCCGGTGTGCACGACCACCCCGAGCGCCCCGATCTCCCGTCCGCGCCGCAGCGAGTGCCGCAGTGACTCCACCGACTTCTGAGCCGTCGCCTCGGTGTGCGAGCCGAAGTTGATCAGGTAGGGGGCGTGCACGTACGCCGGGATCGACCCCTCCGCGCAGGCCGCCCGGAACGCCTCGTCCTGCTTCGGGTTGCCCGCCGGGGTGGCCCAGCCACGCGGGTTCGCGACGAAGACCTGCACGGTCTCGGCCTTCAGCTCACGGGCGTACGACAGTCCCACCGAGTGCAGGCCACCGGCCACCGGGACATGACCGCCGACGGGGTTGCGGGAGGGACCGGACTGCGGGGGGCCGGAGGGACGGGACGGGTGGCTCTTCACCAGGCAAGGGTGTCACGCCGTGGGCCGGCCCCCGTCACCGGATGGTGATGGTGATCGTCGACCCCTTGGGCGCCTGTTTCCCGGCGTCCACCGACTGCCGCTGCACACTGTTGCCGAACAGCCCGAACAGCCCGCGGTCCTCCTTGACCTGGAAGCCGGACTGCTCCAGCAGCTTGGTCGCGTCGTCGACGGTGGCCCCGACCACGTTCGGCACCTCGACCATCTCCGGGCCCTTGGACAGTGTCAGCGTCACCGTGTCGCCCTCGGCGGCCCGCGCGTCGCCCGCCGGGGTCTGCCGGGCCACCTGCCCCTGGTCGTACTCGGAGGTGACCTCGGTGGCCGAAACGGTCACCTTCAGCCCGGCCTCCTGAAGCTCCTGCCGGGCGTCGTCCAGGTCGTCACCGGTGACATCCGGGACGTCGACCGGCGAACCCTTGCTGACGACGAGCGCGATCGCCGTCCCCGCGTGCCGCTTGCTCCCGGCGCCCGGATCGGTGGAGATGACCGACCCCTTCGGCACGTTGTCGCTGAACTCCCGCGTCACCATGCCCGGTTCGAGCCCGCCGGCCTTCAGCAGCGCCTTGGCCCGCGCCTGCGTCCGGCCCTGCACGTCCGGTACGTTCACCGTCTCCGGGCCGTCCGAGACGGTGAGCGTCACCGAGTCGTTGCTGCGGATGCGCCGGCCGGCCGCCGGGTCGGTGCTGATCACCGTGCCCCGCCGCACCGTGTCGCTGTAGGCGTGCTCGACCTTCTTGACGTCGAGTCCGGCCTCCTTCAGCTGCGCGGTGGCCTGTGCCTCGGTCTTCGACAGCAGCGGCGGGACCTTGGTGAACTGTCCGGAGTTGATGTACCAGATCCCGGTGCCGGCACCGAAGACGACCAGGACCGCGACGACGAGCGTCACCAGTCCGCGCCGGGACCGGCGGCGCGCCCCGTGCCGGCGCTCCGGCACCGGCGGCGCCTCGAACCGGCTGGTCATCAGGACCCGGTCGTCCGGTTCGTTGACGGGCAGCGGCCGGGACGGGGGTCCCCCCGCGCGAGCGAAGCCGAGCGTGGGGGAGGTCAGCGACCGCGGAATGACGCTGGTGCGGTCCTCGGCTATGTCATGCGCCTCGGAGAGAGCCTGCGGCGGTACGGCGTCCAGTTGCTCGTCACGCAGGGTGGCCCGCGCCTGCCGCACCAGGGCCAGCAGCGCGACGGCGTCGTACGGCCGGACCTCGGGATTGCGGGCGGTGCCGTGGGCGACCAGCTCGTCCAGTTCGTGGGCCAGCCCCGGCACGATGGCGGACGGCGGCGGCACGTCCTCGTGGAGATGCTTGTAGAGGATCGCCGCGGGCGAGTCCGAGTCGTGCGGCTTCTCTCCGGTGAGCATCTCGTAGAGCACGACACCGCACGCGTACACGTCGACGCGGGGATCGGCGGCCCCGCTCTCGACCTGCTCGGGTGCCAGGTACGCCACGGTCCCGAGCACCGCGCCGGTCGTGCTGGTGACGCTGTCCACGGACCGCACGAGCCCGAAGTCGGCGACCTTGACCCGTCCGTCGTCCCCTATCAACACGTTCTCGGGCTTCATGTCCCGGTGCACGAACCCGGCGCGGTGCGCGGCGCCCAGCGCGGCCAGCACGGGCTCCAGAATGTCCAGCGCGGCCCGCGGCTGCAGCGCGCCGCGCTCGCGCAGCACGTCACGGAGGGTGCAGCCGGCGATGTACTCCATCGCGAGATACACGTACGGCCCGTCGGTCCCCTGGTCGAAGACCTGGACGACATTCGGGTGGGCCAGCCGGGCGACCGACTTGGCCTCGCGGATGAATCTCTCGACGAAGGATCCGTCGGCGGCGAGCGCCGGATGCATCACTTTCAGCGCGAGCACCCGGTCCAGCCGGACGTCCAGGGCCCGGTAGACCGTGGCCATCCCGCCGACGGCGATTCGCGCGTCGACGCGATAACGGCCGTCGAGCACCTGCCCGACGAGGGGGTCCTGAAGCGTCGTATCCACCCCGCGAGTGTACGAGCCCCGGCTGAAACCCCCACAGGTGAGACAGATTTCCCCACCGACTTGCAGCGCACCTGTGACGCAGCGCGCCCCTCCGCGCGCCCCTCCGCGCGCCCCGAACGACCCGGCCGGCGGTCAGAAGGCGGGGCGCTCGGGGTCCAGGGCGGCCAGGCCCTCCGTGGGGGACGACGGCTCGGCGAAGTGGCGGAAGGGGATCCGGCCGGCCAGCCGGGCCAGCCGCCCCGCCTCCACCCCGGCCCGCATGGCGGACGCCATCCGTTCGGGATCCTGCGCCCGGGTCACCGCCGACGCCAGCATCACCCCCGCACAGCCCAGCTCCATCGCCAGCGCCACGTCGGACGCCGTACCGGCCCCCGCGTCCAGAATCACCGGCACGCGCGCGTGCTCGACGATCAGCCGGAAGTTGTGCGGGTTGCGGATCCCGAGCCCCGACCCGATCGGCGACCCCAGCGGCATCACCGCGGCGCACCCGACGTCCTCCAGCTTCCGGGCCAGCACCGGATCGTCGTTGGTGTACGGCAGCACCGTGAACCCGTCGTCGACCAGCGTCTCCGCCGCGTCAAGCAGCTCGATCGGGTCGGGGAGCAAGGTCCGCTCGTCGGCGATGACCTCCAGCTTGACCATCGAGGTCCCCAGTGCCTCCCGGGCCAGCCGGGCCGTCAGCACGGCCTCGCCGGCGGTGAAGCACCCCGCGGTGTTCGGCAGCACCCGGATCCCCAGCCGTTCGAGGACCGACAGCACGGACCCCCGTACCCCCGGATCCACCCGCCGCATCGCGACCGTCGTCAGCTCGGTCCCGGAGGCGACCAGCGCCCGCTCCAGCACCTCCAGGCTGGGCGCACCCCCGGTGCCCATGATCAGCCGGGAGGAGAAGGCCGTACCCCCGAGCACGAAAGGATCGTCGGCCATGGCTCAGCCTCCCTGTACGGCGGTCAGGACTTCCACGCGGTCACCCTCGGCGAGCGCCGTACCCGGCCACTCCCCGCGCGGTACGACGGTCTCGTTGACCGCCGCGGCCACCCCGGACGGCGCGACCGTCAGGGACTTCACGAGCGTGTCGAGAGCGGTGCCGGGGGTGATCTCCCGGCGCTCCCCGTTGACGGAGATGTTCATGCGGTCTGCTCCAGGAGTGGGCCGGGGACGGGGCCGAAACGCTTCGGGCTGAACGGACGGGCCTCTTCCGGCAGCTCACCGCCGGTCAGCAGCTCCGCCATCACGTCTCCCGTGACCGGCGTGAGCAGCACTCCGTTGCGGTGGTGCCCGGTGGCCAGCAGCAGCCCGTCGAGGCGGGTCGGCCCGAGCAGCGGCGCGTTGTCGGGGGAGCCGGGGCGCAGCCCGGCCCGGGTCTCGGTCAGCGGCAGCTCGGTGATGCCGGGCACCAGCTCGTGCGCGTCGCGCAGCAGCTCGTACACGCCCCCCGCCGTGACCGTCGTGTCCCAGCCCAGCTCCTCGCTGGTCGCCCCCACGACCAGCTCGCCGTTCTCCCGGGGCACCAGGTAGAGATGGCCACCGCGCACCACGGCCCGCACGGTCCGGCTCAGGAACGGCGCGTACGGTGCGGGCACGGTCAGCCGCAGCACCTGCCCCTTCACGGGCCGCACCGGCGGCAGCGCCTCGTCCGGCACCCCCGCCAGCCGCCCGCTCAGGCTGCCGCCGGCGAGCACGACCCGGTCCGCGGCCAACAGGTCCCCCGCGCGCGTGAGGACACCGGCCGCCCGCTCCCGTACCACCTCCAGACGCTCGGCCCAGCCGCGGTGGAAGACCACCCCGGCCCGCTCGCACGCCGCCACCAGCGCGGCCGCCAGCCGGCGCGGGTCGATCTGGTGGTCGCCGTCGACCCGCAGCCCGCCGCGCACACCCGGCGCGAGCATCGGCTCCAGGCGCCGGCACTCCCGCCCGGACAGCCACTCGGAGTCCAGCCCGGACTGATGCTGGAGGGCGTGCAGCTCGCGCAGGTGCGCCCGGTCGTCGGCGTCCAGCGCGACCGCGAGCGTGCCGCAGCGCCGGTAGCCGAGGTCGTGGCCGGTCAGCTCGGTGAGCTCGGCGGCGAAGTCGGGATAGCGGCGGGCGGAGGCCAGGTTGAGTCCCAGCAGGGTCTGCTCGCCGTAGTGCAGTTCGGTGACCGCGGCCAGCATCCCCGCCGCGACCTGCGCGGCCCCGCCGCCGGGCTCGGGGTCGACCACGGCGGTGGCGAGCCCGCGCTGCGCGGACCGCCAGGCAGTCACCAGGCCGATGATCCCGCCCCCGATGACCAGGACGTCGGACGTATGTGCGGACATGGGCGTCCAGCCCCTCCCTTCGCCGGCATGACCCGGATCAGGTTCGTACGGTCGGAGGCCGCCAGCCTCCCTCTCAGCCCGGTGCGTCCGGGCTCCCGCGTGTGCTTCCCGGCCACCCTAGCCCGCGGGCCTCCGCCCTTGTAAGACGGCCTGCCCCGGCGGTGTGGAACAGGTCACTCAGCACGCCCACTGACTGACTCTTTGTCAGTTGTCTATGGTTCTTGTCTATGGTGATCAGGTGAGCGAGCAGACGCAGCGACCGAGCACGTCACAGAAGCGACGCGTGGTCGTCGTGGGCGCGGGCATGGCCGGGGTGCAGACCGCCGTGGCCCTGCGCGAGCGGGGGTTCACCGACACCGTCACCCTGATCGGCGCCGAGCCGCACCAGCCGTACGACCGGCCGCCGCTCTCCAAGGCGGTGCTGCTCGGCAAGTCCGAGGGCTCCGCCTTCGAGGTCGACTTCGAGGCGCTCGGCATCGAGCTGGCGCTGGGCCGTGAGGCCCTCGGCGTGCGCCCCGCCGACCGTGAGCTGGACACCGAGACCGGACCGGTGCCCTACGACGACCTGGTGCTCGCCACCGGCGCCGAGCCGATCACGCTGCCCGGCACCGAGGGCGTGCCCGGCGTCCATCTGCTGCGCACCCTGGACGACGCCGAGCGGCTGCGGCCCGTGCTCGCCCGGCAGCACGACATCGTGGTGGTCGGCGCGGGCTGGATCGGCGCCGAGTTCGCCACCGCGGCCCGGCAGGCCGGCTGCGCGGTGACCGTCGTGGAGGCCGCCGACCGCCCGCTCGCGGGAGCGCTCCCGGCCGAGGTGGCCGCGCCGATGACCGGCTGGTACGCCGACA
Source organism: Streptomyces sp. NPDC007157 (assembly GCF_040634235.1). Taxonomy (NCBI): domain Bacteria; kingdom Bacillati; phylum Actinomycetota; class Actinomycetes; order Kitasatosporales; family Streptomycetaceae; genus Streptomyces; species Streptomyces sp. NPDC007157. The sequence continues at coordinate 410,772 of NZ_JBEYFE010000006.1, read as the reverse complement.
GCGGCGCCGAACTGCGCACGCACGCGCGCGTGGCGCGGGTCGAACCCGGCGCGGTGGTGCTCGACGACGGCTCGCGGGTGCCCGCGGGCGCCGTCGTGGTCGGCATCGGCGCCCGCCCCGCCACCGCCTGGCTCGCCGGCTCCGGCATCGAACTGGGCGCGCACGGGGAGGTGCTGGCCGACGACCGGCTGCGCACCGGCGTCCCGGACGTCTACGCGGTCGGCGACTGCGCCTCCTTCCCGTCCGGCCGCTACGGCGAGCGCCTGCTGGTCCACCACTGGGACAACGCCCTCCAGGGCCCGCGCACGGTGGCCGCCAACATCCTCGGCGAGTCCGACGCGGTCTACGACCCGGTGCCGTACTTCTGGTCGGAGCAGTTCGGCCGCTTCGTGCAGTACGCCGGCCACCACGCCGTCGCCGACCGCATGATCTGGCGCGGCGACCCGACGGGCCCGGCCTGGAGCGTCTGCTGGCTCCGCGAGGACCGCCTGGTCGCTCTCCTGGCGGTAGGCCGCCCACGAGACCTGGCGCAGGGGCGCAGGCTGATCGAAGGGGGCCGCCAGATGGACCCGGAAGCCCTGTCCGACCCCGCCCGCCCCTTGAAGAACGCGACCGCGGCGCCCCTTTAGGGGCGCGGGGCCGGGACATGTGCGGCTCCGCCGCGCGGGCGCGACCAGCCATGACGAACCGCAGCCGATCACCCACCCATCCTGGCGCTTCCCTATCGCGACCCACCCGCCGGAACGCCTACCCTTGTTTCCGTGACCGAGATTGACGCAAAGATCGATGTTCTCGTCCCCGCCTGGCTCACCGTCCCCGACATCGCAGAGATGCTGGACGTCGATGTGACGCGCGTGCGGCAGCTGGTCAAGGAGGGCCAGCTCATCGCCGTCCGCCGTGGTGAGAACCGCGCGCTGCACGTCCCCGCCGCCTTCATCGACGAGGACAAGGTCGTCAAGGGCCTGTCCGGAACCTTGACGCTCCTGCGGGACGACGGCTTCACGGACGAAGAGATGCTGGAGTGGCTGTTCACGCCCGACGAGACCCTGCCCGGCACCCCCGCGCAGGCGCTCAGCGAGAATCGTGGCACGGAGGTGAAGCGCCGCGCCCAGGCGCTCGCCGTCTGAGGCAGCCAGTACCGACACAACGGGGGACGCACCGATGACCGACACCGCCCGCGCGCAGCTGGCCGACGCCCGGCTGTACCTGTGCACAGACGCCCGTAAGGAGCAGGGCGACCTCGCCGGGTTCCTGGACGCGGTCCTGGCGGGCGGTGTCGACATCGTGCAGCTGCGCGACAAGGGCATGGAGGCGGCCGAGGAGCTGGAGCACCTCGCCGTGTTCGCCGACGCCTGCGCCCGGCACGGCAAGCTGCTCGCGGTCAACGACCGCGCGGACGTCGCCCACGCGGCCGGCGCCGATGTGCTCCACCTCGGCCAGGGCGACCTGCCGGTCCCGGCCGCCAGGGCGATCCTCGGCCCGGACGTCCTGATCGGCCGCTCCACGCACGCCGACTCCGAGGCCGCCGCGGCCGCCGTCGAGGACGGTGTGGACTACTTCTGCACCGGCCCCTGCTGGCCCACCCCCACCAAGCCCGGCCGTCCCGCTCCCGGCCTCGACCTGGTGCGGTACACCGCCGCCCTGGGCACGGACCGCCCGTGGTTCGCCATCGGCGGCATCGACCTGGGCAACCTCGACCAGGTGCTGGACGCGGGCGCCCGCCGGGTGGTCGTGGTCCGCGCGCTCACCGAGGCCGACGACCCGGGCGCCGCGGCGGCCGAGTTCGCGAAGCGACTGCGGTCGGCGTAGCTCCTGGGCCGCGCCCGCTCAGGTAGGCGTGGCTTCTCGGCCGCGCCCGCTCAGATCGGCGTAGCTCCTGCGCCGCGCCCGCTCCGGTCGGCGCGGCTCACCGGCGGAGCGTCCGGAAACTTGTCCAGTATCCGGACGTGGGGCCGACAATCCGGGCAAATATCCCGAGTGCGGTTGGGTGTCCGTCCACCCCTGGCTAACCTGCGAGTATGGCCCTCGGAACCGCATCCACCAGGACTGACCGCGCACGCACGGTGCGTGACATGCTCGCCTCCGGCAAGACCACGTACTCGTTCGAGTTCTCGGCGCCGAAAACCCCCAAGGGCGAGCGGAACCTGTGGAGCGCGCTCCGGCGGGTCGAGGCGGTCGCCCCCGACTTCGTCTCCGTGACCTACGGTGCCGGCGGCTCCACCCGGGCGGGCACCGTCAGGGAGACCCAGCAGATCGTCGCCGACACCACGCTCACCCCGGTCGCCCACCTCACCGCGGTCGACCACTCCCTGGCCGAACTGCGCAACATCATCGGGCAGTACGCGGACGCCGGGATCCGCAACATGCTCGCGGTGCGCGGCGACCCGCCCGGTGACCCGATGGGGGAGTGGGTGGCGCACCCGCGGGGCCTGACCTACGCGGCCGAACTCGTCCGGCTCATCAAGGAGTCCGGTGACTTCTGCGTGGGCGTGGCGGCCTTCCCGGAGATGCACCCGCGCTCCGGCGACTGGGACACCGACGTCCGGCACTTCGTCGACAAGTGCCGCGCCGGCGCCGACTACGCCATCACGCAGATGTTCTTCCAGCCCGAGTCCTACCTTCGCCTTCGCGACCGGGTCGCCGCGGCCGGCTGCGAGACCCCGGTGATTCCGGAAATCCTGCCCGTCACCAGTGTGAAGATGCTGGAACGGCTGCCCAAACTCAGCAACGCGGCCTTCCCGGACGCCCTGAAAGAGCGGATCCTCACAGCCAAAGACGATCCGGCGGCGGTACGCTCCATCGGTATCGAGTTCGCCACGGAGTTCTGCGCACGGCTGCTGGCCGAAGGCGTCCCCGGACTGCACTTCATCACGCTCAACAGCTCCACGGCGACGCTGGAAATCCACGAGAACCTGGGCCTGCACCATCCCCCGCGGGCCTAGACCGGCCGCACCGGAGTACGACACACTGCGTAGCGGTTACTGGGAGAGGGGCGTACATGGGCTGGACGGTCCTCTACGTAGCGTTCGGCATCGTCGCGCTGTGGTTGCTGGGCGAGGTACTGCTGCAGTACAAGGCGCGGCTGCGCTGGCGGCTGCTCGCCTTCGCCGGCTTCCTCGGGGTCGTGTTCGGTGTCCTGATTCCGTCGGTGATCGTCATCGGGCTCGGCGCGATCGCGTTCGCGGTCGGCCAGACCTACGTCACGCTCTCGTTCCGCCGCGGCTTCGAGTCCGGCTGGGCGGTCAAGCGCCCCGGCGCGGACGGTGAGGGCGGCCTGACCAAGCGCCGCCGCGGCGAGCCGGACGAGGACCCCGGCCTGGAGGCCACCGACCCGGACGCGGCCGACGCCGCCTACGCCGACCAGCAGGCCGGCTACGACACCGGCGGTAACCCGGCCTACGGCGACGACTACGACCGGGACGACGTCTTCTCCCCGGGCCGCACCGCCGAGCCCGCGGCCGCCGAGTCCACGGCGGTGTACGAGCCGCAGCCGATGCCCGACGACACCGGCTCCTACGGCATATACAACGACTCCGGCTACGCCACCACCGGCGACCCCGCCTACGCGACCGCCGGCCAGGACCAGGCGTACGCCGCCCAGGGCACCGACCAGAACTACGCCTACGACTACTCCGGCTACGGCCAGCAGCAGTACGGCTACGACGCCAACGGCCAGCAGCAGTACGCCAACTACTCCGACCCGTACATCGGCAACCAGACCTACGGCGGCGCCGGGTACGACCAGTCGTACGGCACCCAGCAGTACGACCAGCAGGGCTACGCCCAGGACCAGTACGGCAACGGCGGCTACGGCGAGACCCCGGCGGGCGGTGTCTGGGTTCCCCAGCAGCGCGCCGACGAGACCTACGGCGGCGAACTCCCGCAGGAGCAGCCGTACCCCTACCAGGGCGACGGGCAGGGCCAGCAGCAGGGCCAGCACGGCACCGGGTACGACGAGCAGTACCGTTTCTGAAGCTGCTGTTCCGTGCGGCGTGGGCCGCGCCTCACTGCGAGCCGCGGAACTCCGGCCCCTCCACGATCAGCCCGGCCACCAGCGCCCCGGACATACCGGTGTGCGCAAGCCCGCCGCCGGGGTGCGACCAGCCGCCGACCCGGTACAGGCCCGGCAGCCGGGTGGTGTTGGCCGGATGCAGGAAACGGCCCTTGCCGGAGGCGAGGGCGGGAGCCGAGATCTCCCCGAACCCCCCGGTCCCCGTGACCTGTTCCGGCAGCAGCGTCTCGTGCCAGATCAGGCGCTCCCGCAGCCCCGGGACGGCGGCCTCGGCGGCTTCCAGGAGAAATTCCGTACACACCCGGGCCGTGTCGGCCCTCTCCCAGCCGGCATCGGTCGACAGCACCGCCGACAGCACCACGGACTCGTGGTCGTCGTCCGGTCTCAGTGCCGGGTCGTCGGGGCGCAGCACCGTCACGGTGGGGCGCACCGGACGGTCGCCGCCGGGTGCGGACAGCAGGTCCAGCTCGGTCTCGTCGTCCGGGGCGTGCACGATCGTGCGGTGCGCGGCACCGGCCTCGGGCCCGCCCCGCAGCGCGAGCAGCACGGTGAAGCGGCCGGGGCGCGCCGCCTTCGTGTCGGCCCGCACATCGTCCGCGGCGTCCAGGTGGCACCCCGTCAGCCGCGTGAGGGCGTCGAGCCGCACCGGATCCACTCCGGCCACCACATGGTCCGCGTCGATCACACCGCCCCCGGCAAGCTCCACCCCCGCCGCCCGGCCGTCCTTCGCCAGTACCGCGGTGACCTCCGCGCCGAACACGAACTCGACCCGCCGCTGTACGCACCGCTCGTACACCGCACGCGCCAACTCCCTGATCCCGCCACGCACATACCAGGTGCCGAAGGCGTGCTCCAGGTACGGCAGCACCGCCGCGCTCGCCGGGGTGTCACGGGGGTTGAGGCCATGGGCGAGCGCGTGGCTGTTCAGCAGGGCGGCGAGCCGCTCGTCGCGCAGCTCCCAGGCGCCGATCTCGGCGAGCGTGCCGGCCCGGCGGGTGCGCAGCAGCTTCTTGTGCGGCACGGACGGATACGGTTCGCGCTCGGCCAGCACCTGCCAGTTCGGCCACAGCGGCTCCTCCAGCAGCGGACGCCGGGTGCGGTCCCAGGCCTCCCGGGCCCGCACCAGGAAGTCGCCCCAGCGCTGTCCGGCGCCCGCCCCGAGCGCCTCGTCCAGGGCGGTGACGACGCCCGCGCGGGACGCGTTCGGCAGCGCGACCTCGGTGCCGTCCGCGAAGACGTGCCGGGCCGAGGGGTCGACCTGGACCAGCTCGACCCGGTCCTCCAGCGGCTCCTTGCCGGTCTTGACGAACAGGTCGCGGTAGACGGCGGGCAGCGGCAGCAGCCCCGGGCCGGTGTCGAAGGCGAACCCGTCGCGCTCGAACCGGCGCACCCCGCCGCCGTACGTCTCCGAACGCTCGTACACCGTCACCCGGTGGCCCGCGACGGCCAGCCGGGCGGCCGCCGCCATGGCGCCCATCCCGGCGCCGATCACCGCAATCCGTCCCATGCCCGCGACTTTATCGACCGCCACTGACAACCCGGACCGGCGGCCCGTCAGCCCGGTGGTCCGCCCACCTGGGTCGCCAGCCGGCGTTCCTCCCGGCGCTGGGCGCGGCGGCGCCAGAAGCGGCGGATCCGGGAGATCAGGAACACCAGCACGATCAGACCGGTGGCCAGCAGTACCGCCGCGATGATCGCCGCCGCCAGCGGGTGGAACATCGCGAACGAGACGATCGCGCCGACCCCGAGATCCTCGGCGAAGCTCAGCACGATGTTGCTGAACGGCTCCGGCGAGGTGTTGACCGCCATCCGGGTCCCGGCCTTGACCGTGTGGCTGGCCAGCGCCGTCGAGCCCCCGATCAGCCCGGCCGCCACGTCCGACAGGGAGCCGCTGTGCCCGGCGAGCAGCGCCCCGACCCAGGCGCCCGCCACCGGGCGGACCACCGTGTGCACGGAGTCCCACACCGAGTCGACGTACGGGATCTTGTCGGCGACCGACTCGCACAGGAACAGCACGCCCGCGATGATCAGCACCTCGGGGCGCTGCAGCGTCTCGGGGACGTCGTCGCTCAGGCCTGTCGCGCCGAAGAAGCCGAGCAGCAGCACCACCGCGTACGCGTTGATTCCGCAGGCCCAGCCGCTGGTGAAGACCAAGGGGAGTACCGACACGGACGCGATCGTAGCCAGTCGGCGCCCGCGCGTCCTGGGCCTGAGCACGCAGAGCTGAGTACGCGTACCTAGGGAGTGAGTTGAGTACGCGCGCGGATGGGCCGCGACCTGCGTGAACGAGAGAGTGGAGGCACGGAAAGGGGCGCCAGGTCCGGTACCGCCGACACGGGGCGGCGGAACGGCGCCGGCGCCCTCGACCGCTCCTTCCGCCGATCCGTCGGCGGAAGCGAGACACGGGGGAGAGGGGACCCGGGGGAAACAACGGGAAACCGGGGGAAACGCGGGGGTGTACGGAAGGCGCCGGTCCGACGGTGGCCCGCGGGGGACGCGGCCACGGCGGGCCGGCGCTTTCGTCCGCCCACGCGCGGGCGGTGCTTTCGTCCGCCCACGCGCGCGGGTGGTCTTCTCGTGGCCACGCGCGCGCGTGCCGGTCCGGGAAGGGCTCAGGCCTTCCCGCTCACCCGCCCCTGCAACAGCCGGGACAGCGCCGAGTGGACGTCGTCCAGGGAGCGCTCCGGCTGGAAGGACTTCCAGTCCAGCGCGGCCACCAGCACCATGCCGACCAGCGCGGCCGCCGTCAGCTGGATGTCGATCTCGTAGCTGAACTCGCCGTTCTCGACGCCCTCGCGCAGCACGCCCTCGACGACCGCGACCGCCTGCTGCCGGACCACCATCAGCGTGGACTGCCAGGCCCGGTTGGTACGCCACAGCTCGGCCACGTAGAGCTGGGTGAAGGCCGGGTAGCGGTCGATGAAGACCAGGCCCGCGCGGATCATGGCGTCCAGGGCGTCGACCCGGCTGCCGCCCTCCCGCGCGGTCCGCTCGGCGGCCTCCTTCAAGGAGGCGGTGAGCAGGCCCACGCCGTGCCGCAGCAGCTCCTCGAAGAGGACCGACTTGCTCGCGAAGTTGTAGTAGACCGTGCCCTTCGCGACCCCGGCACGCTCGGCGATCTCGTCCACGGTGGTGGCGGAGAAGCCCTGCTCGGCGATGAGGGTGACGGCCGCCTCGTAGAGCTTCTGCCGGGTGGCTTCACGGCGCGTGCTGCCGCCCGTGGTGCTGCTGCTTTCCATGGTCCTGATTCTCACAGGAACGGCGGCACCGCCGGGCACCGGAGGCAAGGACATGGATCTCCTCACAGGCTCAGCTCGGGGTGCAGCCGGTCCAGCGTCCACACCTGGCGGCGCCGGGCCGACAGAGCGGTGAGCGCGAGGGCGCCCGCCGTGAACGCCGTCAGGACGGCACAGGCCTGCCACACAGGTCCCAGCCCACCGCCCGTGATCAGCCTCCGCAGGGCCGCCACGATGTAGCTCATCGGCAGGAACGGGTGGATCGCGTTGAAGAAGCCCGGGCTGGTCTGCACGGGATAGGTGCCGCCCGCCGAGGTCAGCTGGAGCATCAGGAGTGCCAGCACCAGGATCCGGCCGGCCGCCCCGAAGCGTGCGTTCAGCCACTGCACGATGGCCGCGAAGCACGCCGTCACCAGGAACAGGAACCCGACCGTCCCGGCCGCGCGGACCATCTCCAGACCGATCGCCCAGTGCAGTACGGCCATCAGGGCGGCCGTCTGCAGCACCCCGACCGCGACCACCGGCAGCCAGCCCGCCAGCGCGATCCGCCAGGCCGCCGAACCGGCCGCCAGGGCACGCCGGTTGAGCGGCTGGATCAGCATGTAGGCCACCATCGCGCCGACCCACAGGGACAGCGGGATGAAGTACGGGGCGAACCCGGTGCCGTAGTTGGGCGCCTTGTGCAGGTCCCTGGAGGCGAGCTGGACCGGGTCGGCCATCACCTCGGTGCGCCGGTCGCGGTCGTTCTTGCCGTAGTCGGGGATCCGGGCGGCGCCGTCGTGCAGACCGCCGGCGAGCTTGTCGGAGCCGTCGACGAGCTTGTACATCCCGCCGTTGAGGTCGTTGGCGCCGGTCTCGAGCTTGCCGACGCCCGTGTCCAGGCCGGTCGCTCCGGTCAGGGCCGTGCCGAGGCCGGTGTCCAGCTGCTCGGCGCCCGCGGCGACCCGGGCCGCGCCGTCGTTCAGCTTGTTGATCTTCTTGACGGCGTCGGCGACGTCCTCGGAGAGGTGCGGGGCCCGGTCGGCGAGGGCCTGAGCCTGCCGCTGGAGAGTGCCGAGGTTCCCGTCGAGCGTCTTCAGGTCGCCGTGCTGGTCCGCGATCAGCGTGTCGAGGTCGTCGGCGACGGCGGCCACGTCGTCGGCCGCGTCCCTGGCCTTCTTCAGGTCGGGACAGACCGGGTCGGTCAGCAGCTCGGCCGAGCAGCGCGCCCGGTAGACGTCGTCCAGCGTGCCGGCGGCCGTGTGCGCGGTCTTCGCCGCCACGGGGGCCGCCTTCACCAGGACGCCCAGGTTGTCGCGGACGGTCCGCGCCGAGTCGGCGACCAGCCGCGCCGTGTCGCCGATGGTCTTCTCGTTGTCCTCGAGATACGGGCCGACCTTGCCGTAGACCCCGTTGACCTGGTCCGCGAGGGCCTGGGTGCCGTCCGCGACCTGCCGGGAACCGTCCTTGAGCGTCCCCGCGCCCGTGTCCAGCTTCCTGATCCCCTTGGCGAGCTTCCCGCTGCCGGTCTTGGCGTCCGTCAGCCCGTCGGCGAGGTCCTTCGAGCCCTTCTCGGCCTTCCCGATGCCACCGGTGAGCGTGTCGGCGCCCTCGGCGGCCCGCACGGTCTGCCCGTGGATGTCGGCGAACGAGATGAAGATGCGGTCCAGGAAGGACCGGGAGGCCTTCGCGGACGCCGCCGAGCGCACCTCGTTGAAGACCGTGCGGGAGATCTGGCCGACGATGTAGTTGTTCGCGTCGTTCGTGCGGACCTGGAGCGCACCGGTCTGCGGGGAGTCGCCGGCACTGGTGGCGATGCGCGAGCTGAAGTCGGCGGGCATGGTCAGCGACAGGTAGTAGGTGCCGTTCTCGACACCCCGGTGGGCCTCGGCCGCGCTCACCTGGTGCCACTCGAACGTCCTGCTGTCCCGCAGCCCGTCGACGATGTCGTCGCCCGCGGTGATCTTCCTGCCGCTCGCGCTCGCCCCCTTGTCGTCGTTCACGAGCGCCACCGGGATGCGGTCCAGCCGGCCGTACGGATCCCAGAACGACCACAGATAGAGCGCGCCGTACAGCAGCGGCAGCACCAGCAGGGCCACCAGGGCCGCGCGGGGCAGCCTCCCCCGTCCGAAGCGCCTGAGCTCAAGCGCGGCCAGTCGTGGCGAGCGCATCGCCGGCCTCCTCCCCGGTTCCGGGGCCTTCCGGCATCCCGGTCTCCTCTTCCTGAACGGTCCCGGTGCGCACCACCACGGCCCCCGCCGGCGCCTCCCCGCAGACCGCCACCACAGTCGTGCCGGCCTCGGCGATCGACGCCAACAGCGTCCGCACCTGGGTCCGTTCGGCCGCCGACAGCTTCAGGTCCGCGTCGTCCACGGCGAGCAGCCGCGGCTTCCCCACCAGCGCCAGCGCCACCGACAGCCGCAGCGCCTCGATCCGCTCCAGATCCCGTACGGCGGTCCGGGCGCCCTTCGGCAGCGACTCCAGGTCGAGCCCGGCGGCGGCCAGGGCCTCGTCGGTCGACTGCCGTGCCTGTGCGCCCTTCTCGGCCCGGGGCCGCACCAGGGCGCGCAGCGAGTCGCCGAACCGTCGCTGCAGCAGGGCCCGTTCCCGCAGGTGTTCGCCGACGGTCAGGGCGGGTTCGAGGTCGGTGACCCCGGCGACGTTGGCCACCGCGCTGATCCGGCGCACGGCCGCCAACTGCTTGGGCAGCCGGGCCTCGCCGACGGCCGCGGTGCCCTCGGTGGCCCTCATCCGTCCGGTGAGCGCGAGCAGCAGACAGGTGCGGCCGGAGCCGGACGGCCCCTCCACCGCGATCAGCGCGCCGGGCCCGGCGTCCAGGGAGATCCCCTGGAACGCCCAGCCGCGCGGGCCCTTGAGCCCGAGCCGCTCGGCCGTGACAGGTACGCCGTGCACAGGTCCCCCCTGCCTTCCGAAGTGGTGTCCGCATCGGCTTCATTTTTGAACTGACTGGTCAGTGCAAAAACTAACCCGAACTCGCGATCGAAGCAAAACCCCAGGTCAGAACGGATTGTCAGTGCCATATCGCACGATGGGCACATACGGCACCCCGGGTAAGGGAGCCGTCACCCAGACGACAGGAGGTTCGTCATGGCCAACTCCTCAGCGGCCGCCGCCCACCGGCGCCGCGCCACCGGCCCTGCCCCCTCACTGACCGGCCCGGCGAGCGACGTGCACCCCGTGCTCCGCCGGGCCACGGCCCCACCCGCCGCCCTCGACCTGCTCACCCAGGCCCGTGCCGCCCTCGACGAGGCCGAACTCCTCGACACCCCCAACGAGCGCTACGCGACCGCCCATCTGGCCGCCCTGCGCACCGCGGCCGCCGTGCTCGCCGCCCGCGCCCGCCCCGAGACCTCGCCCCGGCGCCGGGCCCGCATCCGCAGCGCCTGGGAGGTGCTCCCCGAGGTGGCGCCCGAGCTCACCGAGTGGAGCGCCCTGTTCGCCTCCGGCGCCGGCCGCCGCGCCCGCGCCGAGGCGGGCATCCAGGGCGCGGCGGGCCGCCGCGACGCCGACGACCTGATACGGGACGTGGAGATGTTCCTCCGCATCGTCGAGCGGATGCTCATTCTCCAGCCGGTGCTGCCGCAGCCCCGGCGACAGGACGGGGAGCAGCCGGACGGCCCCCCGGACAGGGGGTTGCCCGACGCGGGCTGACCAGGACGGCGGACGCCCGGCGCGGGAGGTCCGGGGCGAGGCGGCGGAGGCCATGGCCGGGCAGCGGAGGCAATAGGGTGGAGAGCGCCTGAAGCCTTCCCTCCTCCCGCACTCGGGCCGGGGAGGCACCGAGTTCGCGCCGCCGGGCAACAGGCGGTGCCGCGCCGAGGAGTCAACTGCCGTGCCGGACCCCACACGACCCCGCGCTTCTCTCCGTACCGCCGTGGTCTGGGAGGTCCTCCAGGACGCCCTCGACCGCCGGGTCAAGGCCACCGGGCGGGACGCGCTGGACGTCCTGGACACCGGCGGCGGCAGCGGCAACTTCGCCGTGCCCCTCGCCCGCCTCGGACACCGCGTCACCGTCGTCGACCCCAGCCCGAACGCGCTGTTCGCGCTGGAGCGCCGCGCCGCCGAGGCCGGCGTCGCCGACCGGGTCAAGGGCGTCCAGGGCGACGTCCTCGGCCTGTTCGACGTGGTCGAGCGCGGCAGCCACGACGTGGTGCTCTGTCACGGCGTCCTGGAGTACGTCGACGACCCGGCCGAGGGTGTGCGCAACACGGTGGCCGCGCTGCGCTCCGAGGGCGTCCTCAGCCTGCTCGCCGCCGGACTCGGCGGGGCCGTGGTCGCGCGGGCCCTCGCCGGGCACTTCAAGGAGGCCCGGCAGGCCCTCGACGACCCCGACGGCCGCTGGGGCACCGGCGACCCCATGCCGCGCCGCTTCACCGCCGAGCAGCTCACCGGCCTGGTCGAGGGCGCGGGTCTGGCCGTCGCCGCCGTGCACGGCGTGCGGGTCTTCGCCGACCTCGTCCCCGGCGTCCTGGTGGACACCGAGCCCGGCGCTCTCGACGCGCTGCTCAAGCTGGAGGCCGCCGCGGCCGAGCTCCCGGCCTTCCATGCCGTCGCCACCCAGCTCCATGTGCTCGGCGAGACTCCGGGTGCGGCCGGGGTCTGAGATTCTCCTGAGACGAGCCCGCTGATCAGGGACTCGGCAGCGGATGGAGTACGCCACAGCCCCCCCGATCGAGGGGTTTGCGCCGTATGATCGAGGGAGACCGCTCGGCATGACGGGCCGGCCGCCGGGGAATGGAAGCCTCAGCGAGCTGGAACGGCCATGGCGGGTTCCGGTTGGCCAATTGGCCTAGAGGGGCGGGTTTCACGGGGGCGATTCCCTGCCTATCCTGAAGGGACCCCCCGGGTCGCCCCGGCGACTGCACGATGAGGAGGACGCCGTGCCGCTCTCGGAGCACGAGCAGCGAATGCTTGAGCAGATGGAGCGAGCGCTGTACGCCGAAGACCCCAAGTTCGCGACAGCGCTTGAGGGAAGCGGGCTGCGGTCGTACACCCGGCGACGGGTCTACCAGGCGATCGCGGGCTTCCTCGTGGGTATCGCGCTCCTCATGGCCGGAATGGTCGCCAAGGAGATCTGGGTCAGCGTGGTGGGCTTCCTCGTCATGCTGGGCTGCGCGGTCCTCGCCGTCACCGGCTGGCGCAAGGCTCCCAAGCCCGGCGAGCAGCCCGCGGGAGGCCAGCAGGCCCGCCGTCAGGTCCGGCCGAAGCGCTCCATGATGGACCGCATCGAGGAGCGCTGGCAGCGCCGCCGAGACGAGCAGGGCCACTAGGACTTCGCCGAACAGGCAGAACAGAGCGCGACTGAGGGGTGACCACCCACCGGGTGGTCACCCCTCAGTCATGTCCGCAGAGCCCGCTGCCGGGCCCTCTGCCGGTCGTGCTCCCTGCCGGTCAGCGAGCCCGCTGACCGGCCGGCCCTGTGCCGGTCAGCGAGCCCGCCGCCGGTCAGCTCTGCTGTTCCGACGGCTTGCGCAGCGTCGGTCGGGTCGCTGCCGCCCGCTCCCGCAGCCGTGCCCACCACCCCGCCGCCGCCCACAGCGCCCGCACGGCCGACCGCGGGGCGAACAGCGCCCTGAGCCGGGTGTGGACGCTGACCGCGCCGTTGAACGCGGCCGTCACCCGGCGGACGTCGTCCGAGAGGCCCGCCGTCAGCCGCGGCCGTGGCGCGTACAGCACCTGTTCGACCGCGTCCGCCACCCGGTGCACCGAGGCGGCGGAGACCGGATCGAGGCGGCCCAGCAGGACGATCCGGGCGGCCGCGCCGCGCGGGCTCTGCGAGTCGTCCGGCGGGATGCCGAAGTCCCAGGCCGTGTCGATCAGTTCCTGCCAGACCGCCAGCGTGTGCGCCGCCACACCGTCGGGGGTACGGTCGTAGGCCCCGAGCCGGTCGGCACGCACCCGCTGCCGGTAGAGCATCGGTGACAGCGGCACCGCCAGCACGGCGAGTCCGGCGAGCGCCCACAGCGCCAGCTGCCACCACGGCGGCCCGCCGTCGCCCTGCTGCACCACGCCCGCCGCCGACGGGCTCGCGCAGACGTCCTGCTTGCGCAGCTGGGCCGAGCAACTCTCGCTCGCCGAGGCCGAGGCCGACGGTGCCGCCGAGGCGCCCTTGGAGGGCAGCGCCTCGTCCGGCGCCGAGGAGCCGGGGGTGTCCGAGACGGTGTACGACGGCGTCGTGCCCCGGGTCGGGGTCGGCTCGAACCGGGTCCAGCCCACGCCCTCGAAGTACAGTTCCGGCCAGGCGTGCGCGTCCTTCAGGCCCACCGAGACCGTGCCGTCGGCCTGCGGGGTACCGGGCGCGAAGCCCACCGCGACCCGGGCCGGGATGCCCAGCGTCCGGGCCATCGCGGCCATCGCGAAGGAGAAGTGCACGCAGAAACCGCGCTTCTCCTTCAGGAAGTTCGCGATCGCGCCCTCGCCCCGGCCGACCTGCACCTGGGTGTCGTACTGGAAGCCGCCGTTCACCGCGAAGTAGTCCTGGAGCTTGACCGCCTCCTCGTAATGGCTCGTCGCGCCCGCGGTGACCTCCCGGGCCGTCTGCGCCACCACCGACGGCAGCGAGGACGGCACCTTGGTGTAGTCCTTCTTCATGGCCGCCGACGGCTCCGGCGCCGCGGCCAGCTGATCCGCCGTCGGTTGCACGTCCAGGCTGGTGACCTGGTAGGTCTCACCGCGGGTGTTCTGCCCGTGGTCGCCGACCAGGGTCATCCCGACGGGCTCGTAGCGCCAGGAGCCGGCGATCTTCACCCCGCTCGGCGGGTACGGCATCGGCAGCCAGTCCTGGGCGTACCAGTCGGCGGCCGAGATCGTGGTCCGCACCGGCGCCCGCTTGACGTCGCCGCCCAGGCCGACCGGGGTCGGGAAGGTGTCCGGGACTCCGGTGATGTGCCGTTGGGCCGGCTTCCAGGTGGTGCCGTCGAAGTCGTCCAGGGAGACGATCCGCAGATACAGGTCGGAGATGTCGGCGGTGCTGGTCCGTACGGACAGCACCTGCCGGTCCTCGTCCACGTTGAGGCTGTCCCGCAGCGACACCAGCGGGTTGACCGCGGAGATCGTGCCGCCGTTCCCGTTGCCCACGCCGACGCCGTTCCCGGTGCCGTCCAGCAGGCCGCCCTCGATCGAGGGCATCACGAACGGCACGAACAGGGCGACGCTCAGCACCGCGAAGCCGATCCGGCGTCCGGTGCGCACCGGGGCCACCGCGCCGCTCTCCGGGCCGCCCGGGGTGCGTGAGACCCCGCCGAACACCCGGCCCCACTGCGAGAGCCGGTCCCGGCCCTCGGCGAGCAGCAACAGCAGGTAGCCGGCCGCCGCCACCAGGAACCAGAGCCAGTCGGTCGGTCCGTCGGACAGGCCCGCCGCCACCGAGTACAGCGCGAGCAGCGGCAGTCCGGCCGGGGCCGCGCTGCGGAAGGTCACCGCGAGGGTGTCGACGATCAGCCCGACGATCAGTACCCCGCCGATCACCATCAGCCGGATGCCGTCCGACAGCGGCGCGGGTATCGCATACCGGCTGACGTCGTCGGAGCCCTGCTGGAGCAGGTCGGCGAAGTACCGGAAGGTGTCCGGGCCGGGGATCAGCCCGGCGATCGCGTGGCCCCGGGCGAAGACCAGGGTCAGCATCAGCAGGGTGACCAGGGCCTGCGCGGCCACGGTCAGTGGCCGGGCCAGCGGCACCCGCCGGGCGGCCGCGCCCACGCCGGTCTGGATCGCCACCAGGAACGCCGCCTGGAACAGCCAGGTCGTCGGGGAGACCAGGGGCAGCAGGGAACAGGACGCCATCAGCGTCGCCGCCGCCGCGGTGAGGGCCAGCCGGGCCCGTCCGCTCATCACCGGGCCTCCCCGCCCGCCACGGCCACCGAGAGACGCTCCCGGTCGGCCTGCCGCCACAGCTCGGCCAGTGGGGCACCGCGCGCCACGCTGACCGCCGTCCAGCCGGCCTCGCGCAGCATCCGCAGCCGTTCCTCGTGCGCGTTGCCCGGCGCGGGCACGTCGGTGGGCTCCCGTACCCAGGTGTCCGGGTCCAGGACGAAGGCGACGGCACCGCCGCTGCGCCGGCGCATCTTGGTGACCACCGCCGCCTGTTCCTCGTCGAGGTCGCCCAGGAAGGCCACGAGCAGCCCCTCGTTCCCGCCGCGCAGGACGTCGTAGGCCCGGGACAGGCCGGTGCCGTCCGAGTGGTCGACCACGGCCAGGGTGTCCATCAGCAACCCGGCCGCGTCCGCCGAGTCCTGGCCGGAGCCCGCGAAACCGTCGGCGCCCTCACCGGGCACCGCGCTGCCGGTGTCCGTCAACAGCCGGACCGAGAAACCGCGTTCGAGCATGTGGACCAGGACCGAGGCGGCGCCGGAGACCGCCCACTCGAACGCCGAGTCGGGGCCCGCGCCCTCGTAGGCGATGCCCCGGGTGTCCAGGAGCACCGTGCAGCGGGCGCGCTGCGGCTGCTCCTCGCGGCGCACCATCAGCTCGCCGTAGCGGGCGGTGGAGCGCCAGTGCACCCGGCGCAGGTCGTCGCCGTACCGGTAGCCGCGCGGGATCACGTCGTCCTCGCCTGCCAGGGCCAGCGAGCGCTGCCGCCCGTCGCCGTACCCCTTCGCCTCGCCGCTGAGCCGGATCGGCGACAGCGGCTCCACGCGCGGGATGACGGTCAGGGTGTCGAACGTCGAGAAGGACCGGGTCAGTTCGCACATCCCGAACGGGTCGGTCAGGCGCAGCTGGAGCGGGCCCAGCGGATAGCGGCCGCGCAGGTCGGAGCGGACCCGGTAGGAGACCTCCCGGCGGCCGCCCGGCTCGACCCGGTCCAGGACGAAGCGCGGGCGCGGGCCGAGGACGTAGGGCACCCGGTCCTGGAGCATCAGCAGGCCGGTGGGCAGCCGCGAGACGTTGTCCATCCGCAGATGGACCCGGGCCTCGCTGCCGGCCGGCACCCGCGAGGGGGAGAGCCGGCGGCTGCCGGCCACCCGGTAGCGGGTGCGGTAGAGCACGGCCACGCAGATCAGCGGCAGCACGGCGAGCAGCAGCCCGACCCGGCGCAGATCGCTCTGGCCGAGAACGTACGCGCAGATCACCGCCGCGATGCCGGCCGCCAGGAAGGAGCGGCCGCGGGTGGTCAGCCCGGCCAGGGCCGTGCGGACGCCGCCCGACTCCTCGCGGTCGGCCTCCGCCGGGGCGCTCATCACAGACTCCGCGGGGGCTGCTGGGGATACGCCGGCACGCCCCGGCCCAGACCGCCGAAGCCGTTCTGCTGCTGGGGGGCCGCGGGCACCGGGGTCTGCTGCAGGATCTCCTGGACGACCTGCTCCGCGGTGCGCCGGTTGAGCTGGGCCTGGGCGGTGGGCAGCAGTCGGTGCGCCAGGACCGCCACGGCGAGTGCCTGGACGTCGTCCGGGAGCGCGTACTCCCGGCCGCTCAGGGCCGCGGACGCCTTCGCCGCGCGCAGCAGGTGCAGCGTCGCGCGCGGGGAGGCGCCGAGTCTGAGGTCGGGGTGGGTACGGGTGGCGGAGACCAGGTCCACCGCGTACCGCCGGACCGTTTCGGCGACATGGACGCCCCGCACGGTCTCGACGAGCTTCACGATGTCGTGCGCGTGCGCCACCGGCTGGAGGTCGTCCAGGGGGTTCGCCCCGCCGTGGATGTCGAGCATCTGCAACTCGGCCTCCACGCTGGGGTAGCCGACCGAGACGCGGGCCATGAAGCGGTCGCGCTGGGCCTCCGGCAGCGGGTAGGTGCCCTCCATCTCGACCGGGTTCTGGGTGGCCACCACCATGAACGGGCTGGGCAGTTCATAGGTCTGCCCGTCGATGGTGACCTGCCGCTCCTCCATCGACTCCAGCAGCGCGGACTGGGTCTTGGGCGAGGCGCGGTTGATCTCGTCGCCGATCACGATCTGGGCGAAGATGGCGCCCGGTTTGAACTCGAAGTCCCGGCGCTGCTGGTCCCAGATGGACACGCCGGTGATGTCCGACGGCAGCAGGTCGGGCGTGAACTGGATGCGTCGCACCGAACAGTCGATGGACCGCGCCAGCGCCTTCGCCAGCATCGTCTTGCCGACACCCGGGACGTCCTCGATCAGAAGATGTCCCTCGGCGAGCAGTACGGTCAGCGAAAGCCGTACGACCTCCGGCTTGCCCTCGATCACACCCTCCACCGAACTGCGGACACGCTCCACAGTGGCGGTCAGATCAGTAAGGCTCGCTCGATCGTCATAGGTCGTCACCCGGCCCTCCTCGGCCCCTTATTGCCCGGGCCGGCGCTCTGTCAGCGGAACCGGCCCACCCCGAAACACGGACACCACGCGTGAATAGTTCCGCGTGACGTCCCACACCGCATTCTTGCTGCCGTTACCGATTCGTGTCACTCGCCTGTGGACAACTGCCCGCACTATGTCGGTCTTACGGCCTTTCGGCCGCGTATTCGACAGCGTCCTGACAGGGTACGGCGGCGGTTTTCGGGGCGGGCGGTCCGTCGGAGCCGGTGGGCTCAGGCGGGGTCGACCTCACGGAGCAGGCCGGTGCGGACGTCGAAGACGAAGCCGCGTACGTCGTCGGTGTGCAGCAGGAACGGCGAGGTGCGCACCCGCTGCATGGACTGCCGTACGTCCTGGTCGACGTCCCGGAAGGACTCCACCGCCCAGGCCGGGCGCTGGCCGACCTCCATCTCCAGCTCGCTGCGGAAGTCCTCGGTGAGGGCCTCCAGGCCGCAGCCGGTGTGGTGGATGAGGACCACGCTGCGGGTGCCGAGCTTGCGCTGGCTGATGGTGAGGGAGCGGATCACGTCGTCGGTGACCACGCCGCCCGCGTTGCGGATGGTGTGACAGTCGCCGAGCTGCAGGCCGAGCGCCTTGTGCAGGTCGATACGGGCGTCCATACAGGACACCACGGCCACGTGCAGCACGGGCCGGGCGTCCATACCGGGGTCGGTGAAGGCGGCTGCGTACGTACGGTTGGCGTCGACCAGGCGATCGGTCACGGTGCCGTCGCTGGTTATGGCGCCTTCGGATCCAGTGGGAGCTGCTGCGGAAGTCGTCATAGACACGACGGTACTGGTCACGGGCGTTCAAAGCCTGCTGTGAGAGGGCACAAAGAACGCCACCGTGGCTTGTTGTGAGCTAACCCACACGGAGGGCAAACCAGGGCTGTACGGGTGATTCCTTTCCAATCCCCGCCCTCGCTGCCATGCCGTACGCGCCGCGCAGGCCGGTTGATTGACCGGGCGACACGGTGGACTAAAGTGACGCGAAGCGGGAGACGAGGCTCTCCCCGCTGGTGAAATCCCCTGGAGACCCCGGCACGGCGCCCGGACCGTCTCCCCACGTGCGCGGCGCGCGTACCGAGCGGGCGGGGACCCGGCGGTGCGTATCTCCCGCGCGGACCTGAGAGGCCCCCTTGAGCCAGAGTCGACACGTTCCGGTGATGCTCCAGCGGTGCCTGGATCTGCTGGCACCCGCCCTGGCGGCGCCGGGCAGCGTGGTCGTCGACTGCACCCTCGGCCTCGGCGGCCACAGCGAGGCGCTGCTGGCCCGCTTCCCCGAGGCCCGTCTGGTCGCCCTCGACCGCGACAAGGAGGCCCTGCGCCTGTCCGGCGAGCGCCTCGCCCCCTTCGGCGACCGTGCCACCCTGGTGCACGCCGTCTACGACGAGCTGCCCGACGTACTCGAACGTCTCGGCATCGCGCGCGTACAGGGCGTGCTGTTCGACCTCGGTGTCTCCTCCATGCAGCTCGACGAGGCGGACCGCGGCTTCGCCTACGCCCAGGACGCCCCCCTCGACATGCGCATGGACCAGACGACCGGCATCGGCGCCGCCGAGGTCCTCAACACCTACCCGGCCGGCGACCTGGTGCGCATCCTGTTCGCGTACGGCGAGGAGAAGCAGGCCAAGCGGATCGTCTCGGCGATCGTCCGGGAGCGCGAGAAGGAGCCCTTCAGCAACAGCGCCCGGCTCGTCGAGCTGATCCGGGACTCCCTGCCGCAGGCCGCCAAGCGCACCGGCGGCAACCCGGCCAAGCGGACCTTCCAGGCGCTGCGCATCGAGGTCAACGGCGAACTGGCCGTCCTGGAAAGGGCGATCCCGGCCGCGGTGCAGGCCCTCGCCGTCGGCGGTCGGATCGCCGTACTGTCGTACCACTCGCTCGAAGACCGCCTCGTCAAGCAGGTGTTCGCGGCCGGTGCCGCCACCACCGCGCCGCCCGGGCTGCCGGTCGTGCCCGAGCAGTACCAGCCCCGGCTCAAGCTGCTCACGCGCGGTGCCGAACTTCCCACCGAGGAAGAGGTCGCCGAGAACCGCCGGGCCGCGCCCGCGCGTCTTCGAGGGGCCCAGCGCATCAGGGAGTCCATTGAATGAGCGGTGTGAGCACGCCGGGTTTCCGGACCCGCCGGAGGACACGTGAGTAGGAAACCCGAGCTGAAAGGGCGGGCCGCCCGGCTCGCCCGGCTCTTTCCGGTCGGCCGGGCCAACCAGGCCGCCCGCACCCCGTTCGTCCTGCTGGTCGTCCTGCTGCTCGGCGGCGGCCTGATCGGCCTGCTGGTGCTGAACTCGGCGCTCAGCGAGGGCTCGTTCAAACTCGACGACCTGCAGAAGCGGACCAAGAACCTCACCGACGAGGAACAGGCCCTGCAGCGGGACATCGACGCCTACTCCGCCCCCGACGCCCTCCAGCGCCGGGCCCGTGAACTCGGCATGGTCCCCGGCGGCGACCCGGCCTTCCTCGGCCCCGACGGCACCGTCAAGGGCGTCCCCAGCACCGCCGCCCTCCGGGGGACCACCCAGCCGCCCGCCCCCGAGGCCATCGGCACGCCGCCCGCCGCCGTACCGACGCCGGCCGGCTCCGCCGCGGTGACCGCACCGACACCCACGCCGGTCACCACACCGGTGACGACCCCGGCGCCGGCACTCACGCCCGTGACCACCCCGACCACGACCCCCGGCAGGTGACGGACGTGCCAGACACTTCTGGAGAGAGGCAATCGCCGCGCCGCCGCGTGCCCGGCCCCGCCCGGCCGCCCCGCCCCCGGGAGCCGCGTGGCGCGGTCCGGCGCGGGCCCGGCCCCGGCGCCCGCCCGGTCCGCCGCCCGGGCGCGCCGCGCCCGCCGGCCCAGCGCCCCCTGCGGCTCGGCAGCCCCCGGCCCCGGCTGCGCATGGTCGGCTTCGCCCTGACCCTCGTGCTGCTGGTCTTCGTCGGGCGCCTGCTCCAGGTGCAGGCCGTCGACGCCCGCGCGTACGCCGCGAAGGCCGAACAGAACCGGTACGTCGTGCACACCCTGGCCGCCGAGCGCGGCGGGATCACCGACCGCAACGGCGTGGAACTGGCGATCAGCGAGGACGCGTACGACATCACCGCCGACCCCACGATGTTCACCAGCAAGCAGCTCAAGGTGAACGACGGCCCCGAGCAGGCCGCCGCGCTGCTCGCCCCGATCCTCGGCAAGGACCAGGCCGCCCTCGTCAAGCTGCTCCGGCCCGAGAACCGGGAACTGCGCTACGTCCGGCTCGCCACCCGGCAGACCCCGCAGGTCTGGAAGCAGATCAAGGACCTGAAGACCGCGCTCACCAACAAGGCCGAGACCGACGGCGGCGCCGTCAACGTGCTCGCCGGTGTCTTCGCCGACCCCAGCAGCCAGCGCGTGTACCCGAACGGCGACCTGGCCGCCGGGATACTGGGCTGGGTCAACGTCGACGGCAAGGGCGGCGGCGGTGTCGAGCAGCAGCTCGACAAGCAGCTGACCGGCAAGGACGGCAAGATCCGCTACGCCCAGTCCGGCGGCCGTGAGGTGCCCACCGCGGGCTCCACGGAGACCCCGGCCGTACCCGGCTCGGACGTCGAGCTGACCATCGACCGGGACATCCAGTGGGCCGCGCAGAACGCCATCACCGAGCAGGTCAAGAAGTCCCGGGCGGACCGCGGTTACGTGGTCGTCCAGGACACCAGGACCGGGCAGATCCTGGCGATGGCCAACTCGCCCGGCTTCGACCCGAACGACCTGTCGACGGCCGACGCCGCCGCGATGGGCAACGCGGCCCTCCAGGACGCCTACGAGCCCGGCTCCACCGCCAAGGTGATGTCGATGGCGGCCGTCCTGGAGGAGAACGCCGCCACCCCGCTCACGCACGTGGTGGTGCCCAACCGGCTGCACCGCGGCGACCGGCTCTTCAAGGACGACGTCGACCACGCGACCTGGCACCTCACGCTCAACGGCGTGCTCGCCAAGTCCAGCAACATCGGCACCATCCTCGCCACCGGCCAGCTCGGCAAGACCCAGGAGCAGGCCAACCGGGTCCTCTACTCGTATCTGCGCAAGTTCGGCATCGGCGGCTACACCGGGCTCGGCTTCCCCGGCGAGACCCGGGGCATCCTGGCCGCCCCGGGCAAGTGGTCCACCTCGCAGCAGTACACGATCCCTTTCGGTCAGGGTTTCTCCATCAACGCCATGCAGGCGGCCTCCGTCTACTCGACGATCGCCAACGGCGGAGTCCGGGTGGAGCCCACCCTGGTGCGCGGCTCCAAGGGTGCCGACGGCCGCTTCACCCCGTCCGCGCAGCCCAAGAAGACCCGCGTGGTCAGTGAGAAGACCGCAAAGACGCTCGCCGAGATGCTGGAGTCCGTCGTGGACGACGAGCAGGGCACGGGCGCCAAGGCGGCCATCCCCGGCTACAACGTCGCGGGCAAGACCGGCACCGCCAACCGTGTGGATCCGGCCACCGGCAGATACCGCGGCTACACCTCGTCGTTCGCCGGGTTCGCGCCCGCGGACAAGCCCCGCGTCACCGTCTACTGCGCCATCCAGAACGCCACCGCCGGCAGCTACTTCGGCGGCCAGATCTGCGGCCCGATCTACAAGCAGGTGATGGAGTTCGCCCTCAAGACCCTGCAGATCCCGCCGACCGGTGCCAAGGCGGCGAACCTGCCCGTCGACTACAAGCCCTGATCAGCGCCTCAGCTTTTCGGAATGACCACCAGGAACGAGCCAGTGACAACGATCACCCCCGATCCCGGGAACCACCGGGCCCCCGAGCCCTCACTTCGCTCCGGAGCGGGTGCGCCCGGTACGCTCACCGCCGTGCCACACGCTGATCAGTCCCAAACCACCCAGAAGGGCGCTTCCGTGACATATCCGGGGCCGCCCAGGCCGGTTCAGGTCTCCGCCACACCCCTCGCGGAGCTCGCCGATCAGCTGGGCGCCGCCGTCCCGGACACCGCGGACACAGTGGAGGTCACGGGCATCACCCATGACTCGCGCGCGGTCCGCCCCGGCGACGTGTACGCCGCCCTGCCGGGCGCCCGGCTGCACGGTGCCGACTTCGTCGCCCAGGCCGCCGGCCTCGGCGCGGTCGCCGTGCTGACCGACCCGACGGGCGTCGAACGCGCCGCCGCGACCGGCCTGCCGGTCCTGGTCGCCGACGACCCGCGCGCGCTGATGGGCGAACTCGCGGCCACCATCTACGGCCACCCCGGGCGCGACCTGCTCCAGATCGGCATCACCGGCACGTCCGGCAAGACCACCACGGCCTATCTGGTCGAGGGCGGTCTGAAGAACACGCGCAGCACCGGACTCATCGGCACCGTCGAGATGCGCATCGGCGACGAGCGCATCAAGTCCGAGCGCACCACCCCCGAGGCCACCGACCTCCAGGCCCTGTTCGCCGTCATGCGCGAGCGCGGCGTCGAGGCGGTCGCCATGGAGGTCTCCAGCCACGCCCTGGTCCTCGGCCGGGTCGACGGCTGCGTCTTCGACATCGCCGTCTTCACCAACCTCAGCCCGGAACACATGGAGTTCCACTCCGACATGGAGGACTACTACCGGGCCAAGGCACAGCTCTTCACCCCGAGACGCAGCAAACGGGGGGTGGTCAACGTCGACGACGAGTACGGCCGCAGGCTCGCCCGCGAGGCCGGCGTCCCGGTCGTCACCTACTCCGCCGAGGGCCACCCCGACGCCGACTGGCGGGCCGCGGACGTCCACATCGGCCCGATGGACTCGACGTTCACCGTCGTCGGGCCCGGGGACGTCCAGGTCGCCGCCAAGTCGCCGCTGCCGGGCCCCTTCAACGTGGCCAACACCCTCGCCGCGATCGTCGCCCTGGCCGCCGCGGGCCTCGACCCGCAGACCGCCGCCGACGGCGTCGCCGCCGTCCCGGGTGTCCCGGGCCGCCTGGAGCGGGTGGACGCCGGACAGTCCTACCTCGCGGTCGTCGACTACGCCCACAAGACGGACGCCGTCGAATCGGTCCTCAAGGCCCTGCGCAAGGTCACCAAGGGCCGGCTGCACATCGTCCTCGGCTGCGGCGGCGACCGCGACAGGACGAAGCGGGCCCCGATGGGCGCCGCCGCGGCCCGGCTCGCCGACACGGCCGTACTGACCTCCGACAACCCGCGCTCCGAGGACCCGCTCGCCATCCTCGCGACCATGCTGGAAGGCGCCGCCGCGGTGCCCGCCCACGAGCGCGGCGAGGTGCTCCTCTTCGAGGAGCGGGCCGCCGCGATCGCCGCGGCCGTCGCCCGCGCCCACCCCGGCGACACCGTGCTGGTCGCCGGCAAGGGCCATGAGCAGGGCCAGGACATCGCCGGCGTGATCCGTCCGTTCGACGACCGCCAGGTGCTTCGCGAAGCTATCCAGAAGACCCAGGGATGAACTTGTGATCGCCCTCTCCCTCGCCGAGATCGCAGCAGTCGTCGGCGGGCAGACGCATGACATACCGGATCCGTCCGTCCAGGTCACCTCGGAGGTCGTCCGGGACTCCCGCGAGGCGGGCCCCGGCAGCCTGTTCGCCGCCTTCGTGGGTGAGCGCGTGGACGGCCACGACTTCGCCGCACAGGTCGTCGGACAGGGCGCGGTCGCCGTGCTGGCGTCCCGCCCCGTCGGCGTGCCCGCGATCGTCGTGGACGACGTCCAGACCGCCCTCGGCGCCCTCGCCCGCCATGTCGTACGACGGCTCGGCGCGACCCTGGTGGCCCTCACCGGCTCGGCCGGCAAGACCAGCACCAAGGACCTCATCGCCCAGGTGCTGCGCACCAAGGCGCCGACCGTGTTCACGCCGGGCTCGCTCAACAACGAGATCGGCCTGCCGCTGACCGCCCTGTCCGCCACCGAGGAGACGAAGTTCCTGGTGCTGGAGATGGGCGCCCGCGGCATCGGCCACATCCGCTACCTGGCGGATCTGACGCCCCCGAGGATCGGCCTGGTCCTCAACGTCGGCACCGCCCACATCGGCGAGTTCGGCGGCCGCGAGCAGATCGCCCAGGCGAAGGGCGAGTTGGTCGAGGCCCTGCCCCCGGCCGAGGACGGCGGCGCCGCGATCCTCAACGCGGACGACCCCCTGGTGCGGGCGATGGCATCCCGTACCAAGGCGAAGGTGGTCCTTTTCGGAGAGTCGGCCGAAGCGGACGTACGCGCCGAGAACGTACGACTCACGGACACGGGACAGCCCGCGTTCAGCCTTCACACACCCTCCGGTGCAAGCGATGTGACCATGCGCCTGTACGGTGAGCACCACGTGTCGAACGCGCTCGCCGCGGCCGCCGTCGCCCATGAGCTGGGCATGTCCGCGGAAGAGATCGCCACCGCGCTCTCCGAGGCTGGCTCCCTCTCCCGCTGGCGTATGGAGGTCACCGAGCGCCCGGACGGCGTGACCATCGTCAACGACGCCTACAACGCCAACCCCGAGTCCATGCGAGCCGCGCTGCGCGCGCTCGCGGCCATGGGCAAGGGGCGCCGCACGTGGGCGGTGCTCGGCAAGATGGCCGAGCTCGGGGACGAGGCGCTCGCCGAGCACGACGCGGTCGGACGGCTCGCCGTCCGGCTCAATGTCGGCAAGCTCGTCGCGGTCGGGGGGGTAGAAGCCTCCTGGCTGCAACTGGGCGCATATAACGAGGGTTCGTGGGGTGAGGAGTCGGTGCACGTGTCCGACGCACAGGCGGCGGTCGACCTGTTGCGCAGCGAGTTGCGCCCGGGGGACGTCGTCCTCGTGAAGGCGTCACGGTCGGTGGGCCTGGAGAGCGTTGCCCAGGCGCTCCTCCAGAGCGGTGCCGAGGGTGTTGATGCCCGATGATGAAGCAGATCCTCTTCTCGGGCGTCATCGGTCTCTTCCTGACGCTGATCGGCACTCCGCTGCTGATCAAGCTCCTCGCGCGCAAGGGCTATGGCCAGTACATCCGTGACGACGGCCCGCGCGAGCACGCCAGCAAGCGCGGTACGCCGACGATGGGCGGTATCGCCTTCATCCTGTCGACGGTCGCCGCCTACTTCCTGTCCAAGGTGATCACCGGCTACGCCCCGACCTACTCGGGTGTGCTGGTGCTGGGCCTGATGTGCGGCATGGGCCTGGTCGGCTTCCTGGACGACTACATCAAGATCGTCAAGCGGCGTTCGCTGGGTCTGCGGGCCAAGGCGAAGATGGCCGGCCAGCTGATCGTCGGCATCTCCTTCGCGGTCCTCTCGCTGCAGTTCCCGGATGCCATCGGCAACACCCCGGCGTCCACCAAGCTGTCCTTCATCACGGACTTCGGCTGGACCATCGGCCCGGTGCTGTTCGTGGTCTGGGCGCTCTTCATGATCCTCGCGATGTCCAACGGCGTGAACCTGACGGACGGTCTGGACGGTCTGGCCACCGGCGCCTCCGTGCTCGTCTTCGGCGCCTACACGTTCATCGGCGTCTGGCAGTTCCAGGAGTCCTGCGCCAACGCGATGACCCTGACCAACCCCAACGCCTGCTACACGGTCCGCGATCCGCTGGACCTCGCGGTCATCGCCTCCGCGCTGATGGGTTCCTGCCTCGGCTTCCTGTGGTGGAACACCTCGCCGGCCAAGATCTTCATGGGTGACACCGGTTCGCTCGCGCTCGGCGGTGTCCTCACCGGCCTCGCGATCCTGTCCCGCACGGAACTCCTCGTGGCCCTCATGGGCGGCCTGTTCGTCCTCATCACCATGTCGGTCGTCATCCAGGTCGGCTCCTTCCGGCTCACCGGAAGGCGCGTCTTCCGGATGGCGCCACTCCAGCACCACTTCGAACTCAAGGGCTGGTCCGAGGTACTTGTGGTGGTCCGCTTCTGGATCATCCAGGGTATTTGCGTGATTGTCGGACTGGGCCTCTTCTATGCGGGATGGGCAGCGGACAAGTGACCTCCTCGGTGTCCCCGGAATTCCACGGCACGCACGTCACCGTCGCCGGGCTCGGCGTCTCCGGCGTCCCGGCGGCGAAGGTGCTGCACGCGCGCGGGGCGATCGTCACGGTCGTCAACGACGGCGACGACGAACGCGCGCGCACACAGGCCGCGGAGCTGGAGGCGCTCGGCATCACCGTGCGCCTCGGTGACGGCGGGACCCTGCCGGAGGGCACCGAGCTGATCGTCACCGCGCCCGGCTGGAAGCCGGACAAGCCGCTGTTCGCGGCGGCGGCCGAGGCGGGCGTCCCGGTCTGGGGCGATGTGGAGCTGGCCTGGCGGCTGCGGGGTCGGGACGGCAGGAAGCCGGCCCCCTGGCTGGCCGTCACCGGCACCAACGGCAAGACCACCACCGTCCAGATGCTGGCGTCGATCCTGAAGGCCGCGGGCCTGCGCACGGCCGCCGTCGGCAACATCGGCGTCTCGCTGCTCGACGCGGTCCTCGGCGACGAGGAGTACGACGTCCTGGCCGTCGAGCTGTCCAGCTATCAGCTGCACTGGGCGCCCTCCCTGCGCGCCCACTCGGCGGCCGTGCTCAACCTCGCCCCCGACCACCTCGACTGGCACGGCTCCATGGAGGCGTACGTCGCCGACAAGGGCCGTATCTACGAGGGCAACCGGGTCGCCTGTGTCTACAACGTCGGCGACAAGCTCACCGAGGACCTGGTGCGGGAGGCCGACGTCGAGGAGGGCTGCCGGGCCATCGGCTTCACCCTCGGCACCCCGGGGCCGTCCCAACTCGGTGTCGTGGACGGCATCCTGGTCGACCGCGCCTTCGTCGAGAACCGGCAGAAGAACGCCCAGGAGCTGGCCGAGGTCTCCGACGTCAACCCGCCCGCCCCGCACAACATCGCCAACGCCCTTGCCGCGGCGGCCCTGGCGCGCGCCTTCGGGGTGCCCGCCACGGCCGTACGGGACGGGCTGCGGAACTTCACCCCGGACGCCCACCGCATCGCGCACGTGGCCGACGTGGACGGGGTCGCGTACGTCGACGACTCCAAGGCGACCAACACGCACGCGGCGGAAGCCTCGTTGGCGTCATATGAGTCGATCGTATGGATTGCGGGCGGTCTGGCGAAGGGCGCGACCTTCGACGAACTGGTCGCCAGGTCGGCAAAGCGACTTCGCGGGGTGGTGCTGATCGGCGCCGATCGCGCCCTCATCCGGCAGGCCCTCGCGCGACACGCGCCGGAAGTACCCGTCGTCGACCTCGACCGGACCGACACTGGGGCGATGCTCGCGGCGGTCCAGGAGGCGCGGCGACTGGCGGTCCAGGGCGACACGGTGCTCCTTGCCCCCGCCTGTGCCTCCATGGACATGTTCGCCAACTACAACAAGCGCGGTGACGCGTTCGCTCAGGCTGTTCGCGAACTCGGCGCCTGACCCGGCCGCCAGCCGGGCGACCTTGGGAGGGACGCGTGGGACGCTCGACGTTCAGCGGAGGCGTTGATGCCCGGTAGCCGCACCGGGCGACCGCCCGTACAGCGAGCAGTCCGCAGGCCCGCCGCCCCCCGCGCGTCGCGCGACAATCCGCTGCGGCGGCTCCACACGCGCCTGCACCGGGCCTGGGACCGGCCGCTGACCGCGTACTACCTGATCCTCGGCGGCAGTCTGCTGATCATCGTGCTGGGTCTGGTGATGGTCTACTCGGCCTCCCAGATCACCGCGCTGCAGATGTCGCTGCCGGGTTCGTTCTTCTTCCGCAAACAGTTCCTGGCCGCCTGTATCGGGGGCGTGCTGCTGTTCGTGGCGTCCCGCATGCCGGTGAAACTGCACCGGGCGCTCGCCTACCCGATCCTCGCCGGTGCCGTCTTCCTGATGGCCCTGGTGCAGGTCCCCGGGATAGGGATGTCGGTCAACGGCAACCAGAACTGGATCTCCCTGGGCGGCTCCTTCCAGATCCAGCCCAGCGAGTTCGGCAAGCTCGCCCTGGTGCTCTGGGGCGCCGACCTGATGGCGCGCAAACAGGAGAAGCGGCTGCTGACCCAGTGGAAGCACATGCTGGTGCCGCTGGTCCCGGTCAGCTTCCTGCTGCTCGGCCTGATCATGCTCGGCGGCGACATGGGTACGGCGATCATCCTGACCGCGATCCTGTTCGGCCTGCTCTGGCTGGCGGGGGCACCCACCCGGCTGTTCGCCGGGGTGCTGTCGATCGCCGGGCTGCTCGGCGTGATCCTCATCAAGACCAGCCCCAACCGAATGGCCCGGCTCGCCTGTATCGGCGCCACCGAGCCCAAGAGCGGCGTCGCCGACTGCTGGCAGGCGGTTCATGGCATCTATGCCCTGGCCTCCGGCGGACTTTTCGGCTCCGGACTCGGTGCGAGTGTGGAAAAATGGGGCCAACTACCCGAAGCCCACACCGACTTCATCTTCGCCGTCACCGGTGAGGAACTGGGCCTGGCGGGGACGCTGTCGGTACTGGCCCTCTTCGCGGCTCTAGGCTATGCGGGTATCCGCGTGGCCGGACGCACGGAGGACCCCTTCGTGAGGTATGCCGCGGGAGGCGTGACCACCTGGATCACCGCACAGGCGGTGATCAACATCGGTGCGGTGCTCGGCCTGCTGCCGATCGCCGGCGTCCCCCTCCCGCTGTTCTCCTACGGAGGCTCCGCCCTGCTGCCGACCATGTTCGCCATCGGGTTGCTGATCGCCTTCGCGCGCGACGAGCCCGCTGCGCGGGCGGCGCTTGCGATGCGGCAACCTCGCTTTGGTAGAAAGCGGGGAGCCGGGGGCCCTCAGGGGCCTCGGAGATGGAACACGATGCGACGGCGTGCCTCCGCGGCGCGCTCGTCCGGAGAGCGGTGAATTTCGGTGCATGTCGTACTCGCTGGTGGGGGGACCGCCGGCCACATCGAGCCCGCGCTCGCCCTCGCGGACGCCCTGCGCAGGCAGGACCCCACCGTGGGGATCACGGCCCTGGGCACGGAGCGCGGGCTGGAGACCAGGCTGGTGCCCGAGCGCGGCTACGAGCTCGCCCTGATCCCGGCGGTGCCGCTGCCCCGCAAGCCCACCCCTGAACTGATCACCGTCCCGGGTCGGCTGCGCGGCACCATCAAGGCGGCCGAGCAGATCCTGGAGCGCACCAAGGCGGACTGTGTCGTCGGCTTCGGCGGCTATGTCGCCCTGCCCGCCTATCTCGCCGCCAAGCGCCTCGGTGTGCCGATCGTGATCCACGAGGCCAACGCCCGGCCCGGCCTCGCCAACAAGATCGGCTCCCGGTACGCCGCCCGGGTCGCGGTCTCCACCCCCGACAGCAAGCTGCGCGACGCCCGCTACATCGGCATCCCGCTGCGCCGCTCCATCTCCGTGCTGGACCGGGCCGCCGCCCGGCCCGAGGCCCGCCACCGCTTCGGCCTCGACCCCAACCTGCCCACGCTGCTGGTCTCCGGCGGCTCCCAGGGTGCCCGCCGCCTCAACGAGGTCACCCAGCAGGTCGCGCCCTGGCTGCAGCAGGCCGGTATCCAGATCCTGCACGCGGTCGGCCCGAAGAACGAACTGCCGCAGGTTCACCAGATGCCGGGGATGCCCCCGTATGTCCCGGTAAGTTACGTGGACCGGATGGACCTCGCGTACGCCGCGGCCGACATGATGCTCTGCCGTGCGGGTGCGATGACCGTCGCCGAACTCTCCGCCGTCGGACTCCCGGCCGCCTATGTCCCGCTGCCCATCGGCAACGGCGAACAGCGGCTGAACGCCCAGCCGGTGGTCAAGGCCGGCGGCGGCCTGCTGGTCGACGACGCGGAACTCACCCCGGAGTGGGTGCAGCAGAACGTGCTGCCGGTGCTCGCCGATCCGCACCGGTTGTACGAGATGTCCCGTGCGGCAAGCGAGTTCGGCCGCCGCGATGCCGACGACCTGCTCGTCGGGATGGTGTACGAGGCGATCGCCTCCAGCCGTTAGGCCGTATGACGAAAGGCAAGTGAGCAGCGTGGCCGGACCGACCACCGCCGAGCGCGGTCAACGCCAGCAGGAGTCGTCCGGCCCGCCGCCCGCCCGGCGATGGAGGAACCGCCGCTTTCGTACGATGGTCATTCTGGTTCTGGGAGTTGTGCTCCTGGGTTCCGGTTCCGTCTGGCTGCTGTACGGCTCCCCGTGGCTGCGGGTACGGCACGTCTCCGTCTCCGGTACGGTCGTTCTGACGCCCGGGCAGGTGCGGGAGGCGGCCGACGTCCCCGTCGGGGCGCCAATGGTCTCCGTCGACACCGACGGCATCGAGGCCCGACTGCGCCGGAAACTGCCCCGAATTGATGAGATCGACGTCGTCCGTGCCTGGCCCCATGGAATCGGGCTGAAAGTGACCGAGCGCATGCCGGTGCTGCTCATCGAAAAGGGTGGAAAGTTCACCGAAGTGGACAAGGAAGGCGTCCGTTTCGCGACGGTTTCGCAGGCGCCGAAAGGCGCTCCGGCGCTGGAATTGAGTCTGTCCCGGTCGGGTTCGGCCACCGCCAGTCTGCGCCGTTTCGGCACCGACCGGCTGGTGCGGGAAGCCGTGCGGGTCGCGGGTGACATTCCGGCCGCCGTCCGCCGGGACACCCGAACCCTCAAGGTCCGTTCCTACGACGACATCACGCTGGAGTTGAGCGGCGGCCGCACGGTCGAGTGGGGCAGTGCCGAGAACGGCGCCGCCAAGGCGCGCACGCTCACCGCTCTCATGAAAGCCGCTTCCGGCGCGCGGTACTTCGACGTGAGTGTTCCCACCGCGCCTGCGTCATCAGCGAGTTGACGCACATCAGCGCAGGCCAACACCCTGGTTGGGCACTGCTACGGCTGATCACATAGGGTGAAAAGAAAAACGGGAGGTTCGGCGTGTTCGTTGAACGCGCGCCACTTGTCGACTTAGTGTCCTGTTCAGAAGACTCCAGGGAACAGACACACTGGTAACCCTAAACTTCAACGTTAGGGTTCGGGTCGGCGCTACGGACCGTCCCAATCGGCATCTGCCGTCCCACGCGGGCATCGCATGGCGACGGCAACGTAATTCGAGGCGAGAGGCCTTCGACGTGGCAGCACCGCAGAACTACCTCGCAGTCATCAAGGTCATCGGTGTCGGCGGCGGTGGTGTCAATGCCATCAACCGGATGATCGAGGTCGGTCTCAAGGGCGTCGAGTTCATCGCCATCAACACCGACGCACAGGCGCTGTTGATGAGCGACGCCGACGTCAAGCTCGACGTCGGCCGTGAACTCACCCGGGGACTCGGCGCCGGCGCCAACCCGGCCGTCGGCCGCAAGGCCGCCGAGGACCACCGTGAGGAGATCGAGGAGGTCCTCAAGGGGGCCGACATGGTCTTCGTGACGGCCGGCGAAGGCGGTGGCACCGGCACCGGCGGCGCGCCCGTCGTGGCCAACATCGCGCGCAACCTCGGCGCCCTCACCATCGGCGTGGTCACCCGCCCCTTCACCTTCGAGGGCCGGCGCCGCGCCAACCAGGCCGAGGACGGCATCGCGGAACTCCGCGAAGAGGTCGACACCCTCATCGTCATCCCGAACGACCGGCTGCTCTCCATCTCGGACCGCCAGGTCTCGGTCCTCGACGCCTTCAAGTCGGCCGACCAGGTCCTGCTCTCCGGTGTCCAGGGCATCACCGACCTCATCACCACCCCCGGCCTGATCAACCTCGACTTCGCCGACGTCAAGTCGGTCATGTCCGAGGCCGGTTCGGCCCTCATGGGCATCGGCTCGGCCCGCGGCGACGACCGCGCGGTGGCCGCCGCCGAGATGGCGATCTCCTCGCCGCTCCTGGAGGCCTCCATCGACGGCGCCCGGGGCGTGCTGCTCTCCATCTCCGGCGGCTCCGACCTCGGCCTGTTCGAGATCAACGAGGCCGCCCAGCTGGTCAGCGAGGCCGCCCACCCCGAGGCCAACATCATCTTCGGTGCGGTCATCGACGACGCCCTCGGCGACGAGGTCCGCGTCACGGTCATCGCGGCCGGCTTCGACGGGGGTCAGCCCCCGGCCCGCCGGGACACCGTGCTCGGCTCGTCCTCCTCGTCGTCCTCGTCCTCGGGCCGCCGCGAGGAGCCCATTCCGGCCCGGCAGCCCGAGTCCCGCCCGTCCTTCGGCTCGCTCGGCAGCGTGACCCCGAAGGAGGAGCCGGAGCCGGCGCCCGAGCCGGTCGCCGACATCCCGGTCGCCCCGCCGGTCCCGCCGTCGCGTTCCTACACGGACAGCGCGGCCGAGGAACTGGACGTACCGGACTTCCTCAAGTGATCCTTCAGACGTGATAGGACAGCGCGAAACCGTGAGCGGCGCGCACTTCGCCTTCACCGACAGGTGGGGCGGGGTGAGCGCCGCTCCGTACGAGCAGCTCAACCTGGGCGGGGCGGTCGGCGACGACCCCGACGTGGTGCGGACCAATCGGGATCTCGCCGCCAAGTCGCTCGGTCTGGATCCCGGCCGGGTGGTCTGGATGAACCAGGTGCACGGCAATCTCGTCGCCGAGGTCGAGGGGCCCTGGACCACCCGGCAGACTCCGCCGGTCGACGGACTGGTGACCGCGACCCGAGGGCTCGCCCTCGCCGTACTGACCGCCGACTGCGTGCCGGTGCTGCTGGCCGATCCGGTGGCCGAGGTGGTCGCCGCCGCCCACGCCGGACGGCCCGGCATGGTGAAGGGCATCGTGTCGGCCGCGATCGACGCCATGGAGTCGCTCGGCGCCGACCCGGCCCGGATCGTCGCCCGCACCGGACCCGCCGTCTGCGGACGGTGCTACGAGGTGCCGGAGGCGATGCGCGCCGAAGTGGCCGCCGTCGAGCCGGCGGCGCACGCCGAGACCAGCTGGGGCACTCCGGCGGTCGACGTGAGCGCCGGAGTGCACGCGCAGCTCGCGCGCGCCGGGGTGCTCGACCGGGCGCAGTCGCCGGTGTGCACGCTGGAGTCGGGCGATCACTTCTCCTACCGTCGCGACCGCATCACCGGGCGGCTCGCAGGCTATGTGTGGCTGGACTGATGGGGCATGACGGACCGTAGGACCGAACTCGCCGGAAACCTGGCGAAAGTGGAGGAACGCGTCGCCGCCGCCTGCGCGGCGGCCGGGCGCAAGCGGGCGGAGGTGACCCTGATCGTGGTCACCAAGACCTACCCGGCGAGCGATGTGCGGATTCTGTCGGAACTCGGCGTGCGCCATGTCGCCGAGAACCGGGACCAGGACGCCGCCCCCAAGGCTGCTGAATGTGCCGATCTGCCTCTTGTTTGGCACTTTGTTGGTCAATTGCAGACCAATAAAGTGCGATCCGTGGTGGGTTACGCGGATCTCGTGCAGTCCGTCGATCGTTCCAAGCTCGTGGAGGCGCTGTCCAAGGAGGCGGTGCGGGCCGGGCGCGAGGTGGGGTGTCTCCTCCAGGTCGCGCTCGACGCGGGTGCGAGCGGAAGGGGTGAGCGCGGTGGTGTGGCGCCGGGCGGAATCGAAGAGTTGGCCGACCTGGTCGCCGGATCGCCGGGACTGCGGCTCGGCGGACTGATGACCGTCGCTCCGCTCACCGGCGAGTACGCGGGGCGCCAACAGGCGGCGTTCGAGCGGTTGATGGATTTGTCGACCGACCTGCGCCGAGCCCATCCGGCTGCGAACATGGTCTCCGCAGGGATGAGTGCGGACCTCGAGGAAGCCGTGGCCGCCGGGGCGACACATGTGCGCGTCGGCACTGCGGTACTCGGCGTCCGCCCCAGGCTCGGGTAACGTCGCCAAGAAGTCGGACCACAGCAGAAAATATGGTCAATGCGGCCCAAGACGGGCACAACGGCCACGTGGATCGCGGGACTTGGCAGTCGTCACCGATCCACCACAGAGCGGAGGACTCAGAGCATGGCCGGCGCGATGCGCAAGATGGCGGTCTACCTCGGCCTCGTGGAGGACGATGGGTACGACGGCCGCGGATTTGACCCCGACGACGACTTCGAGCCCGAACTGGACCCGGAGCCCGAACGGGACCACCGACGGCATGAGCCGTCACACCAGTCCCACGGTGCACACCAGTCCCAAAGGGACGATTCGGTACGAGTGGTACAACCGCCGGCGCCGCGTGAACCGGTGTCGCATTCCGCATCGCTGTCCGCGGAATCGGGACGCCCGGCGCGAATCGCCCCCGTGGCGTCCATCACACAAGAACGCGCGAGCCTGGAGAAGAACGCACCGGTGATCATGCCCAAGGTCGTGTCGGAACGAGAGCCTTACCGGATCACCACGCTCCACCCCCGGACCTACAACGAGGCCCGTACCATCGGGGAACACTTCCGTGAGGGCACCCCGGTGATCATGAATCTGACTGAGATGGATGACACAGACGCGAAGCGACTTGTCGACTTTGCGGCCGGTTTGGTGTTTGGTCTTCACGGCAGCATCGAGCGGGTGACGCAGAAGGTGTTCCTGTTGTCGCCTGCTAACGTCGATGTCACGGCGGAGGACAAGGCCCGCATCGCAGAGGGCGGGTTCTTCAACCAGAGCTGAGACGCAACACCGGTACGAAGCACGGAACAGGGGAGAGGGAAGCACGAACCATGAGCGTGTTCCTGGATGTGATCTACATCGCGCTGATGTGCTTCCTCATCGTGCTCATCTTCCGGTTGGTCATGGACTACGTGTTCCAGTTCGCCCGCTCATGGCAACCCGGCAAGGCGATGGTGGTCGTACTTGAGGCCACCTACACTGTCACCGATCCACCGCTCAAGCTTCTGCGGCGGTTCATTCCGCCGCTGCGTCTCGGGGGCGTGGCGCTCGACCTGTCCTTCTTCGTACTGATGATCATCGTCTACATCCTGATCGCGATCGTTGGTCGGCTGTGATGAGCGATGTGACCTACCGTCTTGCCGATGCCGACGACTACGTTGAGGTGAAGAGATGCCGTTGACCCCCGAGGACGTGCGGAACAAGCAGTTCACGACCGTCCGCCTCCGAGAAGGCTATGACGAGGACGAGGTCGATGCCTTCCTCGATGAGGTCGAAGCCGAACTGACGCGCCTGCTGCGCGAGAACGAGGACCTGCGCGCCAAACTGGCCGCGGCCACGCGCGCGGCCGCCCAGAACCAGCAGAACATGCGCAAGCCTCCGGAGCCGCAGGACCAGCAGGGCGGCATGCCTCAGGGCGGCATGCCCCAGCAGGGTGGTATGCCCCAGGGCGGCATGCCGCAGCAGGGTGGCATGCCGCAGCAGGGCATGCGAGGTCCCGGCGCTCCGGTGCCCGCCGGCATATCGGGCCCGCCGCAGCAGCAGATGGGTGGCCCCATGGGTGGCCCCCCGCAGCTGCCGAGCGGCGCCCCGCAGCTGCCGGCCGGTCCCAGTGGCCAGGGCGGTCCGCAGGGTCCTGGTCCGATGGGTCAGGGTCCGATGGGCCAGGGCGGTCCGATGGGCCAGGGCCCCATGGGTCAGGGTCCGATGGGCCAGGGTCCGATGGGCCAGGGCGGTCCGATGGGCCAGGGCCCCATGGGTCAAGGCCCCATGGGTCAGGGCATGGGCCAGGGCCCGATGGGTGGCCAGCCCCCCATGCAGCAGCAGATGGGTGGCCCGATGGGTGGCCCCATGGGCGGTCCGATGGGCGGCCCCGGTCAGGGCCCCGGTGGCGACAGCGCCGCCCGAGTCCTCTCGCTGGCTCAGCAGACCGCCGACCAGGCGATCGCCGAGGCCCGCTCCGAGGCCAACAAGATCGTCGGCGAGGCCCGCAGCCGCGCCGAGGGTCTCGAGCGTGACGCCCGTGCCAAGGCGGACGCGCTGGAGCGGGACGCGCAGGAGAAGCACCGCGTCGCCATGGGCTCCCTGGAGTCCGCGCGCGCCACGCTGGAGCGCAAGGTCGAGGACCTGCGAGGCTTCGAGCGCGAGTACCGCACGCGTCTGAAGTCGTACCTGGAGTCGCAGCTGCGTCAGCTGGAGACCCAGGCCGACGACTCCCTGGCGCCGCCGCGTACCCCGGCCGCGGCCTCCCTCCCGCCGTCCCCGGCGCCCTCCATGGCCCCGGCCGGCGCGAGTGCCCCGTCCTACGGCGGCAACCAGCCGATGGGCGGCCCGTCCCCCGCTCCGCCGTCCTACGGCGGCCAGCAGCAGATGACGCCGGCGATGACCCAGCCGATGGCGCCGGTACGCCCGCAGGGCCCCTCTCCGATGGGCCAGGCGCCGTCCCCGATGCGCGGCTTCCTCATCGACGAGGACGACAACTGACGGCGGGCGCGTAGCAACGCCGTAGGCATCGGCAGAGCACCACAGGGCGGGACCCCGGTTCACCAACCGGGGTCCCGCCCTGTTTATGCGCGTTGCGCGGCCCCACCCGGCGAACCGCGCACGCTCAGGGCGCCGACCCGCAGGTGTGCGGAGGGGGTCCGGAAGGGGCGCGGGGAACCGCGCACGGTACCTGCCCCGACCCGCACCTACGAGAAGGGCCCGATCCCCGACCTGCTCCGGTCCGCGCATAC
Organism: Streptomyces sp. NPDC007157; assembly: GCF_040634235.1. Classification (NCBI taxonomy): domain Bacteria; kingdom Bacillati; phylum Actinomycetota; class Actinomycetes; order Kitasatosporales; family Streptomycetaceae; genus Streptomyces; species Streptomyces sp. NPDC007157. The sequence goes on along the minus strand of NZ_JBEYFE010000006.1, from coordinate 373,975 downwards.
GAGAAGGGCCCGATCCCCACCGTGGAGACCGGGCCCTTTCTCACCAGGGTCGGCGGCTACGCCTTCCCGGGCCGGAACGTCAGGTCGGCGACTACGCCTTCCGCAGCCGGAACGTCAGAGACAGCCCCTCGTCCACGAACGGCTCGCCGTACCCGCCGTCGGCCTCGCCCTGGGTGAAGTCCGTCGCCAGTACCTCGTCGGCGATCAGCGAGCCATGCTCGGCCAACGCCGCAATCACCGCCGGGTCGGTCGACACCCACCGCAGTGCGATTCGGTCGGCCACGTCCAGCCCGCTGTTCTTCCGCGCCTCCTGGATCAGCCGGATCGCGTCCCGGGCGAGCCCCGCCTGGCGCAGCTCCTCCGTGATCTCCAGGTCGAGCGCGACGGTCGCACCCGAGTCCGACGCCACCGACCAGCCCTCACGCGGCGTCTCCGTGATGATCACCTCGTCCGGCGCCAGCGTCACGGTCTCGCCGTCGACCTGCACCGACGCGGTGCCCTCGCGCAGCGCCAGCGACAGCGCGGCCGCGTCCGCCGCGGCGACCGCCTTCGCCACGTCCTGCACCCGCTTGCCGAACCGCTTGCCCAGCGCCCGGAAGTTGGCCTTGGCCGTGGTGTCCACCAGCGAGCCGCCCACCTCGGACAGCGACGCCAGCGAGGAGACGTTCAGCTCGTCGGTGATCTGCGCGTGCAGCTCCGGGTCGAGCGCGTCGAAGCCCACGGCCGCGACCAGCGCCCGGGACAGCGGTTGACGGGTCTTGACGCCCGACTCCGCGCGCGTGGCCCGGCCGAGCTCCACGAGCCGTCGTACCAGAACCATCTGCTTGGACAGCTCCGGGTCGATCGCGCCCAGATCGGCATCCGGCCATGCCGCCAGGTGCACCGACTCCGGTGCGCCCGGGGTGACCGGCGCCACCAGGTCCTGCCAGACCCGCTCGGTGATGAACGGGGTCAGCGGGGCCATCAGCTTGGTGACGGTCTCCACGACCTCGTGCAGCGTGCGCAGCGCGGCCTTGTCGCCCTGCCAGAAGCGGCGGCGCGAGCGGCGGACGTACCAGTTGGACAGGTCGTCGACGAACGCGGACAGCAGCTTGCCGGCGCGCTGGGTGTCGTACGCCTCCAGCGCCTGGGTCACCTGGTCGGTGAGCGCGTGCAGCTCGGAGAGCAGCCAGCGGTCCAGCAGCGGGCGGTCGGCCGGAGCCGGGTCCGCCGCGCTCGGCGCCCAGTTCGACGTACGGGCGTACAGGGCCTGGAAGGCGACCGTGTTCCAGTACGTCAGCAGGGTCTTGCGGACGACCTCCTGGATGGTGCCGTGGCCGACCCGGCGGGCCGCCCACGGGGAGCCGCCGGCCGCCATGAACCAGCGCACCGCGTCCGCGCCGTGCTGGTCCATCAGCGGGATCGGCTGCAGGATGTTGCCCAGGTGCTTGGACATCTTGCGGCCGTCCTCGGCGAGGATGTGGCCGAGGCAGACCACGTTCTCGTACGACGACTTGTCGAAGACCAGCGTGCCGACCGCCATGAGGGTGTAGAACCACCCTCGCGTCTGGTCGATCGCCTCGGAGATGAACTGGGCCGGGTAGCGGCTCTCGAACAGCTCCTTGTTCTTGTACGGGTAGCCCCACTGCGCGAACGGCATCGAACCCGAGTCGTACCAGGCGTCGATGACCTCCGGCACGCGGGTGGCCGTCTTCCGGCACTGCGGGCAGGCGAAGGTGACCTCGTCGATGAACGGGCGGTGCGGGTCCAGCCCCGACTGGTCGGTGCCGGTCAGCTCGGTCAGCTCCGCGCGGGAGCCGACGACGGTGAGGTGGTCGTCCTCGCAGCGCCAGATCGGCAGCGGGGTGCCCCAGTAGCGGTTACGGGACAGCGCCCAGTCGATGTTGTTGTTCAGCCAGTCCCCGTAACGGCCGTGCTTGACGGTCTCCGGGAACCAGTTCGTCTTCTCGTTCTCCTGAAGGAGCCGGTCCTTGATCTCCGTGGTGCGGATGTACCAGGACGGCTGCGCGTAGTAGAGCAGCGCGGTGTGGCAGCGCCAGCAGTGCGGGTAGCTGTGCTCGTACGGCAGGTGCTTGAAGAGGAGGCCGCGCTGCGACAGGTCCTCGGTGAGGCGTTCGTCGGCCTTCTTGAAGAAGACGCCGCCGACCAGCGGGACATCCTCCTCGAAGGTGCCGTCCGGGCGGACCGGGTTCACCACCGGCAGGCCGTAGGCGCGGCAGACCTTGAGGTCTTCCTCACCGAAGGCGGGGGACTGGTGGACCAGACCCGTGCCGTCCTCGGTCGTGACGTATTCCGCGTTCACGACGTAATGCGCCGGTTCCGGGAACTCAACCAGCTCGAACGGACGTTGATAGGTCCAGCGCTCCATCTCGGCGCCGGTGAAGGTCTGGCCCGTGGTCTCCCAGCCCTCGCCGAGCGCCTTGGCGACCAGCGGTTCGGCGACGACGAGCCGCTCCTCGCCGTTGGTCGCGACGACGTAGGTGACGTCGGGGCGCGCGGCGACCGCCGTGTTGGACACCAGGGTCCACGGGGTGGTCGTCCACACCAGGAGCGAGGCCTGGCCGGCGAGCGGACCGGAGGTGAGCGGGAAACGGACGTACACGGAGGGGTCGACGACCGTCTCGTAGCCCTGCGCCAGCTCGTGGTCGGACAGGCCGGTGCCGCAGCGCGGGCACCAGGGGGCGACCCGGTGGTCCTGGACCAGCAGGCCCTTGTCGAAGATCTCCTTGAGCGACCACCACACCGACTCGATGTACTCGGGGTCCATGGTCACGTACGCGTCGTCGAGGTCGACCCAGTAGCCCATGCGGGTCGTCAGCTCGGAGAACGCGTCGGTGTGGCGGAGCACGGACTCACGGCACTTGGCGTTGAACTCGGCGATGCCGTACTTCTCGATGTCCGGCTTGCCGCTGAAGCCCAGCTCCTTCTCGACCGCCAGCTCCACGGGCAGGCCGTGGCAGTCCCAGCCGGCCTTGCGGGCCACGTGGTAGCCGCGCATGGTGCGGAAGCGGGGGAAGACGTCCTTGAAGACACGCGCCTCGATGTGGTGGGCGCCGGGCATGCCGTTGGCGGTGGGCGGGCCCTCGTAGAACACCCACTCGGGGCGGCCCTCGGACTGCTCCAGGGTCTTGGCGAAGATCTTCTGCTCGCGCCAGAAGTCGAGCACGGCGTGCTCGAGGGCGGGCAGGTCGACCTGTGCGGGCACCTGGCGGTACGTCGGCGCTGTCATCTGCGAGCTTCCTCCAACGGACTTGCTGCCTTCCGTCGGAGGGACGAGAGCTTTGTCCTGCCTACGCCGTGTGCGGCGCGCTCCCGCGGTACCACCCTCCTTGGCTCCCCGGTCGCCGTGCGCGCCGGTGAGCCCCCTCATTGGGGTCGCGAAACCGGTTCTACTCGCCGTAGCAGGTCCTGCACGGCTTTCTTCCGGCGGCTCCGGGGTGATCTTCACGTCGCGCTCGCCCCCGGGCTCCCACCGTCCCCGGGTCGCTCTGGGCTGCGTACGCCGCTACTCGTCCCCATCCACGCTTCTCGCTCCGCCCAGTGTACGGCGCCGCACGGACAGCGGCCGACCCGTTTTCCGGGCACCGGCGGCGCCAGGCCGTCCACCTGCCGAGATGACCCGAATGGCGCGGTACGCGTGTTCGCATCCTGGGATGTCCGGCTCGGCGGATTACCGGGCGGGGAGCTGGGCACAACGCATGCATACCGGCTGCGTGGGGGGTGCGGGGCAGGCGGATCGGGCGGCGTGCCCCGTTGCCGAGGGACTCAGGTCGATTTATCGTCCCAGCACGATTCGCGTGCAAGATCACAATATGTGAAGGGGCCGCGGCCATGGTGGCGAAGAAGACCGCCGTACAGCAGTCGGCGTCCGGCCGGTCCGAGGTCGCGGCTGCCTCCGACGGCGACACCAAGGGGGGCGGCGGAAAGCGGGGCACGCGCGCGGGGGAGACCGTCGTGGCGGAGAAAACGGCTGGTGAGAAGGGTTCCGCCAGAAAGACGGTCGCAAAGAAGACGCCGGTGAGGAAAGTGGACGGGAAGAGAGCCGACGGGAAGCGAGCCGACGGGAAGCGAGCCGCGGAGTCGGAGGCGGCCGGGACGTCGGCGGCCGAGTCGGGGGCGGCCGGGGACAAGGCGACCGCGGCTGCCGAGGGCGCCGCGGGGAAGCCGGAGAAGAGCGCGTCCAAGGCCGCGGCGACGAAGACCGCGGCGGCGAAGAGCACGGCCAAGAAGAGCACGGCCAAGAAAGCGGGCGCGGCGCGGGCCGCGAAGCAGACGGGAGCCACGACAGTGGTTGCGAAGAAGACCCCTGGCTCGGCCACTGCGGCGGCGGAGACCGCCGTCCCCAAGGCGCGGGTCGCCGCGGCGGCTCCGGGCGAACTCGCGGTGCGTCCCGGCGAGGACCCGTGGACGCCGGATGAGGTCGAGGAGGCGCGCACCGAGCTGATGACCGAGGCACTGCGGCTGCGCACCGAGCTGGACGCCTCCGACAGCGCCCTGGCCGGTCTGATGCGGGACTCCGGGGACGGTGCCGGTGACGACCAGGCCGACACCGGCACCAAGAACATCACCCGCGAGCACGAGCTGGCGCTGGCCGCCAACGCGCGCGAGATGCTGGAACAGACCGAGCGGGCCCTCGGGAAGCTCGACGCGGGCACCTACGGACTCTGCGAGAACTGCGGAAACCCCATCGGGAAGGCCCGGATGCAGGCCTTCCCGAGGGCGACTCTGTGCGTCGAGTGCAAGCAGAAGCAGGAACGCCGCTACTGAGCATCGGGGTCGCGTGGGGCGTGCCGTAGTCTCGTCCCGAGGCAGGCACCTAGGTTGAGGGACTCACGTGGCAGAGGCGGAGCGCATCATCGGTACGCCGGACACTCCGGACGACGGCGGTGAGGAGACGGCGGCACCCGGCGTGTCCGGCGCGGAGCAGCAGCGGGCCGGCGAAGAACGACGCCCCGGGCGCGGACGCCGGATCGCCGTGCTGTTCGCGGTCGCCGCCTTCGCGTACGCCCTCGACCTGGTCAGCAAGATGATCGTGGTCGCGAAGCTGGAGCACCACGCGCCGATCGAGGTCATCGGCGACTGGCTGGAGTTCCACGCGATCCGCAACCCGGGCGCGGCCTTCGGGTTCGGCGGCGCCTTCACGATCATCTTCACGGTGATCGCGGCGGCCGTGATCGTCGTGATCTTCCGGCTGGCCCGCAAGCTCTACAGCTTCCCCTGGGCGGTCGCCCTCGGCCTCCTGCTGGGCGGCGCGCTGGGCAACCTCACCGACCGGATCTTCCGCTCGCCCGGCGTCTTCGAGGGCCAGGTCGTCGACTTCATCGCGCCCAAGGGGTTCGCGGTGTTCAACCTGGCCGACTCGGCGATCGTCTGCGGCGGCATCCTGATCGTCCTGCTCTCCTTCCGCGGCCTGGACCCGGACGGCACCGTCCACAAGGACTGACCGGGGCCGGAGCGGGGTCCGGACGGGCTTGCGTACGGCGCTGTCGGCGCGGTCCGGCATACTCGACGGGTGAGTACGCTTCCCGAGATCCGAACCCTGCCCGTGCCCGACGGCCTGGAGGGCGAGCGCGTCGACGCCGCCATCTCCCGGATGTTCGGCTTCTCCCGCACCAAGGCGGCCGAGCTGGCGGCGGCGGGCAAGGTCCAGGTCGACGGCGCGGTGGTCGGCAAGTCCGAGCGGGTGAGCGGCGGGTCCTGGCTGGAGGTCGAGATGCCCGGGGCGCCCGCGCCCGTGCAGATCGTCGCGGAGCCCGTCGAGGGCATGGAGATCGTGTACGACGACGATGACGTGGTCGTCATCGTCAAGCCGGTCGGCGTGGCCGCGCACCCCAGCCCCGGTTGGACCGGCACGACCGTCATCGGCGGTCTGGCGGCCGCCGGCTACCGGATCTCGACCTCAGGCGCCGCCGAGCGCCAGGGCATCGTGCACCGCCTCGACGTCGGCACCTCGGGCCTGATGGTGGTCGCCAAGTCGGAGCGCGCGTACACCTCGCTCAAGCGCCAGTTCAAGGAACGCACGGTCGACAAGCGCTACCACACGCTCGTGCAGGGCCACCCGGACCCGACCAGCGGCACCATCGACGCCCCCATCGGCCGTCACCCGCAGCACGACTACAAGTGGGCGGTCACGGCCGACGGCAAGCCCTCGGTGACCCACTACGACCTCATCGAGGCGTTCCGCGCGGCCTCCCTGCTGGACGTGAAGCTGGAGACCGGCCGCACCCACCAGATCCGCGTCCACATGGCGGCCCACCGCCACCCCTGCGTCGGCGACCTCACCTACGGCGCCGACCCGACGCTCGCCAAGCGGCTGCACCTGACCCGGCAGTGGCTGCACGCGGTCCGGCTCGGCTTCGAGCACCCCGGCACCGGTGACTGGGTCGAGTTCGAGAGCGACTACCCGGCCGACCTGAGCAAGGCGCTGGACCAGGTCCGCGAGGAGACGTACGGATGAGCACGCGCGCGTACGAGGTGCGGGTCGCCGAGGACCCCGCCGACCTGGAGGCGTGCTTCGCCGTACGCAAGCAGGTCTTCGTCGTCGAACAGGGCGTCCCCGAGGACCTGGAGTACGACGAGTACGACCCCGTGGCCCTGCACGTGCTCGCGATCCGCGAGGACGGCGTACCGCTCGGCACCGGCCGGCTGCTGTACGGCGAGACGGCCCCGGAGAAGACCGGCGGCGATCCGTCCCTCGGCTCACTGGGCCGGCTCGCGGTCTCCCAGGAGGCCCGCGGACTCGGCATAGGCGTGGCCCTGGTCCGGGCCATCGAGGACGCGGCACGCGCGCGTGGCCTGAGCGCGGTGGACCTGCACGCGCAGACGCACGCGCTGGGCTTCTACGAGCGGCTGGGCTACGAGCCCTACGGCCCGGAGTACGAGGAGGCGGGCATCCCGCACCGGGGGATGCGGCGCGCCCTGTAGCGCGGCCCATGCCGGAAGACCGCATGGCAGGCTTGAGGCCCGCCGTGTGATCATCGACTCCCGGAGCGCTGGCCGTGGATCAGTTGGCCCTGTTGTTCGTGCTGCTGCTCGGGGCCCTGGTGAGCGTCCCGCTGGGAGACCGGCTCGGGCTGCCGGCGCCCATCCTGGTGACTCTGTTCGGCATCGTCCTCGCGGTTGCCGACTTCGTGCCGAACGTGAACATCCCGCCCGAGCTGATCCTGCCCGGTCTGCTGCCGCCGCTGCTGTACGCCGCCGTCCGGCGGACGTCGTGGCGGCAGTTCACGGCCAACGTACGGCCGATCCTCCTGCTCGCCGTGGCCCTGGTGTTCGTCACGACGCTGTGCGTGGCCGTCGTCGCCACCACGATCGTGCCGGGGCTGCCGATCGCCGCGGCGGTGGCGCTGGGCGCGCTGATCGCCCCGCCCGACCCGGTCGCCGCGACCGCCGTCGCCGGGCAACTCGGTCTGCCGCGCCGGCTGGTGTCGATCCTGGAGGGCGAGGGCCTCTTCAACGACGTCACGGCCATCGTCCTGTACCACGTGGCGATCGCCGCCGTGGTCAGCGGCGCCTTCTCGCCCTGGCAGGCCGGGCTGGACTTCCTGCTGTCCGCCGTGGTCGCGGTCGGTGTGGGGCTGGTGCTCGGCTGGGGCGCGAACAAGCTGATGGACGTCCTCGGTGACGCGACCCTCCAGATCGGCCTGACCCTGCTGGTCCCCTACGCCTCGTACGTGCTCGCCGAGGAACTGCACGGCTCCGGGGTGCTCGCCGTGCTCACCACCGCGCTGTTCATCTCCGAGTACGCCACCGACGCCGACGACGTGATGACCCGGCTCGCCGGATACACCTTCTGGGACATCGTCGACACGCTCGTCACCGGGGTCGCGTTCGGGCTGATCGGCCTGGAGCTGCACAACGCGATCCGTACGGCGTCCGGCCGCTGGGGCGAACTGCTCGGCTGGGCGGCAGCGATCGTGGGCGTGGTCGTCGTGGTCCGGCTGGTGTGGCTGCTGCCGGCGACCTGGCTGACCAAGCGGCTGCACGCCCGGCGGGACTACGACGAGGAGATCCCGACCAGCTGGCGGGAGACCGTGGTGATGTGGTGGTCCGGGATGCGCGGGGTGGCGTCGGTGGCGCTGGCCCTGGCCGTTCCGCTGAGGACCGACGACGGATCCCCCTTCCCGGACCGGGACGAGATCGTCTTCATCGCGTTCGGCGTGATCATGGCAACACTGGTGCTCCAGGGGCTGACCCTGCCGTGGCTGGTGAAGCGGCTGGGGGTGCGGGCCGACACCGACCAGGAGAAGGAGTTCGAGAAGGAACTGGCGGTCCGGGCGGCGAAGGCGGCACGGCGGCGGCTGAAGGAGATCGAGCAGGTCGAGGACCTGCCGGAGGAGGTGACGGAGCAGATGCTGCGGCGGGCCTTCGAGATCGGGTTCCGGATCAGCCCCGAGGTGGTGGAGGACGAGCGGCGTGAGGGGCACGACAAACGGGCCAGGCGGTTGAAGCGGCTGCGGCGGATCCAGCAGGAGATGCTCAGCGCGGCGCGGCACGAGGTGCTGGCAGCGCGGAGCGAGCCGGGGGCGGATCCGGAGATCGTGGACCGGGTGTTGCGGCATCTGGACGTCCGTAGCCTGCGCTGACCGTCCGCCCCCGAGCGCGGTAATACACACGTGCAGTAATACAAACGTATGGCCGTTGTGGATATCCGAAGGCGGGGTCGGCGGTGCGCTCGTAGTCTCGGATCATGGCTCGGAACATTGTGATCAGTGGTGGCGGAACAGGGATCGGGCTCGCCGCGGCGCGGGTGTTCGCCGCCGACGGGGATCGGGTGCTGCTGCTCGGGCGGCGTAGAGAGGTGCTGGAGCAGGCCGGGGTGCCGGGGGCGCTCTGGTACGCCGCCGACCTGACCGAACCGGCCGGCGTACGGGGCGTGGCACGGTACGTCGCCGACGAGATCGGCACCGTGGACGTGCTCGTCCACAGCGCCGGAGGCAACACGGCGTTCGCGCCCGACGCGGAGGCCGGCGACCCGCTCGACGCCGTCGCCCGCACCTGGACGGGAAACTTCCAGCAGAACACGCTGACCGCCGTCCTGCTCACGGAGGCACTGAAGGACCGGCTCGCCGACCCCGGCGGACGGGTGCTGTTCCTCAGCTCCATCGCCGCCTACCGGGGCTCGGGGACCGGCTCCTACGCCGCCGCCAAGGCGGCCCTGCATCCGTACGCCCACGACCTGGCCCGGCAGCTGGGACCGCGCGGGGTCACCGTGAACGTGGTCGCGCCCGGGTACGTCGAGGACACCGAGTTCTTCGGCGGCCCGGTCGAGGAGGCGCGGCGGGCCCGGCTCGTCGCCGAGACGGCCACCGGGCGGGCCGGCATACCGGGCGACGTCGCCGCCACCCTGCACTGGCTGGCCTCCCCGGCCGCCGGACACGTCACCTCGCAGATCGTCCAGGTCAACGGCGGCGCCGAGCGCGGCCACTGACGGGAAGGAGAGCGGTCAGGCGCCGCGGCCGGTGCGGGGCGGCTCGTGCAGACGCCGGGCCGCCGCCCCGTCCTGGGAGGGGATGATCCCGCCCGGCGGCAGGACCGCGTCGGCGGTGTTCACCCGGGGCAGGGCGTAGGGGTGCTCGGCGGACAGCCAGGTGATCATCTGCTCGCGGACCACGACCCGGACCTTCCACACGTCGTCCGAGTCCTTGGCGGTCACCAGCGCCCGCACCTGGATGGTGTTCGGCGTGGCGTCGGTGACGACCAGGCTGTAGTCCCGCCCGTCCCAGGCGGGGCACTCGCGCAGGATGTCCCGGAGCTTCTCGCGCATCGACTCGATCGGCGCCGAGTGGTCGAGGTGCCAGTAGACGACCCCGGTCATCTGCGGAGTGCCCCGGGACCAGTTCTCGAAGGGTTTGGAGGTGAAGTACGACACCGGCATGGTGATCCGCCGCTCGTCCCAGGTCCGTACCGTCAGAAAGGTCAGGGTGATCTCCTCGACCGTGCCCCACTCGCCGTCGACCACGACGGTGTCGCCGAGGCGCACCATGTCGCCGAAGGCGATCTGCAGACCCGCGAACATGTTCGCCAGCGTGGACTGGGCGGCCACACCGGCGACTATGCCGAGGATCCCGGCGGAGGCCAGCAGCGAGGCGCCGGCCGCGCGCATCGCCGGGAAGGTCAGCAGCATCGCCGCCACGGCCATCACGCCGACTATCGCCGTCACCACCCGCATGATCAGCGAGACCTGGGTGCGTACCCGGCGGACCCGGGCCGCGTCGGTGTGGCCCCGGGCATAGCGGGTGTACGAGGTGTCGACGACGGCCGCCGCGATCCGCACCACCAGCCAGGCGGCCGACCCGATCAGCACCAGGGTCAGCATCTGACCGACGGCGACCCGGTGACCCAGGAGCAGCTCAGCCTTGCCGTAGGAGCCTCTGAGCAGCGCCGCGCACAGCACCAGCTGGTAGGGGATGCGGGCCCGGCGCAGCAGCCCCCACAGGGGTGTCTCGCTGTGCCGGGCGTCGGCCTTGCGCAGCAGCAGGTCGGTCGCCCAGCCGATCAGCAGGGTGAGGACGACGGCGCCGCCGACCACGATCAGCGGGCGGAGTAGGTTCTCCATGTCCATGGGTCCGAACGTAACCAGATCGACGGGGTCCTGAACATGCCGACCGGTGTCGAGGGCGTCACAAGTGCCGTCGGTGCAGGCTGGCACCATGGGCGCATGAACATCATGCTCTTTCACTCGACCCATGGCCTCAGGCCCGCGGTGCGCGAGGCCGCGGACCGGCTGCGTGCCGCGGGGCACGAGGTGTGGACGCCGGACCTCTTCGCGGGGCACACGTTCGACACGGTCGAGGAGGGCATGGAGTTCAACGAGTCGATCGGCAAGGACGAGCTGCTGAAGCGGGCCGTGCTGGCGGCGGCGCCCTACTCGGAGCGCGGACTGGTGTACGCGGGGTTCTCGCTGGGCGCCTCGATCGCACAGACGCTGGCGCTGGGCGACGAGCGGGCGCGTGGGCTGCTGCTCCTGCACGGCACCTCGGACATCGCGCCGAACGTCTCGGTGGACGAGCTGCCGGTCCAGCTGCACGTGGCCGAACCGGACGCCTTCGAGACGGACGACTGGCTGAGCGCCTGGTACCTGCAGATGGGCCGGGCCGGCGCCGATGTGGAGATCTACCGGTACCCGGGCGCCGGACACCTCTACACCGACCCCGGGCTGCCGGACTGGGACGAGGAGGCCGCCGAGGCCACCTGGCGGGTGGCGCTCGGCTTCCTCGACACGCTGTAGGTGACGGCTACACCGGGTCGTAGGTGCGCTCGACCTTCTGAGTGCCGCTGCGGGTGCGGTACGAACGCTCCCAGGACGAGGTCGCGTCGGCCTTCGTCTTGTCGGAGAGGACGTAGTAGTCCATCTGCGCCCGGGCGGCGGTGATGTCCAGGATGCCGTAGCCGTGCCGGTCGGTGTCCACCCAGTGCACATGGCGGTTGGCCAGCTGGATGACCGGCGCGGCGACGGTGGAGACGACACCCGGGGAGACCTTGAGGAGGTCGTCCAGGTTGTCGGAGGTCACCGAGGTGACCACGAACTCGGTGGCCGCGGAGGCGGAGAGCGGGTAGGTGCCGGCGTCCACCGGCACGTCGTTGGCCCAGGCCATGTGGATGTCGCCGGTCAGGAACACCGTGTTGCCGATCGCGTTGGAGCGCAGGTGGGCCAGCAGCTCGCGGCGGTCGTCGGTGTAGCCGTCCCACTGGTCGGTGTTGAGGGCGAGACCGTCCTGCGGCAGGCCGAGCAGCTTGGCGAGCGGCTTGAGCAGGTCGGCGGAGAGCGAGCCGATGGCGAACGGCGAGATCATCACCGAGTTGCCGACCAGCCGCCAGGTGGTGTCGGAGGCCTTCAATCCGGCCTTCAGCCAGTCGAGCTGGGCGCGGCCGGTGATGGTGCGGTCCGGGTCGTCGACCGAGCCGCTGCCCGTGGAGACCTGCTGGGAGCGGAAGGAGCGCAGGTCGAGCAGGGAGAGGTCGGCGAGCTTGCCGAACCGCAGCCGGCGGTAGGTGGTGCCGGCGATGGCCGGGCGGACCGGCATCCACTCGAAGTAGGCCTGCTTGGCGGCGGCCTGACGGGCCGTCCAGGTGCCCTCGGCGCCCTCGGTGTGGTTCTCGGCACCGCCGGACCAGGAGTCGTTGGCGAACTCGTGGTCGTCCCAGATCGCGATGACCGGCGCCTTGAGGTGCAGGGCCTGCAGGTCGGCGTCGGTCTTGTACTTGCCGTGCCGGGTGCGGTAGTCGGCCAGGGTGATGATCTCGTGGGTCGGCGCGTGCTGGCGGACCACGGTGTCCCGGGTGCCGTACTCGCCGGTGCCGTACTCGTATATGTAGTCGCCGAGGTGCAGCCACGCGTCCAGGTCGCTCCGGGCGGCCAGGTGACGGTAGGAGGCGAAGTAGCCGGCCTCCCAGTTGGCGCAGGAGACGACACCGAAGCGCAGGCCGGAGACGGCGGCGTCGGTCGCCGGGGCGGTGCGGGTGCGCGCCACCGCGGAGTCCGTGCCGCCGGCCGAGAAGCGGAACCAGTAGTCGGTGGCCGGGGCGAGCCCGCGGATGTCGGCCTTGACGGTGTGGTCGGAGGCGGCGGTCGCGGTGGTGGAGCCGCGGGAGACGACGTTGGTCAGCGCCTTGTCGGTGGCGACGACCCAGCTGACCTCGGTGTCGGCGCCGACACCGGAGCCCGGGGTCGCGTCGGCGCTCGGCGTCACCCGGGTCCACAGCAGGACGCCGTCGGGCAGCGGGTCGCCGGAGGCGATGCCGTGCAGGAAGGCAGGGGCGTCCGAGGCGGCCCGGGCCGGCAGCGCGGCGGCGAGCGGGGCGGCCAGGACAGCCGTCGCCGCCGCGGCCTTGACGACCGTACGGCGGCGCGGGGAGAGGGAGTTGGCACCCTCGGAAGCCTGAGTTGATCTGTATCGACTGGTCACGTCCGATCAGGTTACTGACCGGTATGAACAAGAGCAGGCGAACCAGAAAAAGTTCGCCTGCTCTTCACCCGGAGCGGGTGCTGTACCTGTGCACTGCGGCGCGTTACGCCTTGAGGGCCGCGTCCACCAACGAGTTGAAGGCCGCGACCGTCATCGGCGGGTTGCCGTTGGAGTCGGCCTTGAGTATCTGGCCGTTCATGACGAAGCTCGGGGTGCCCGTCACGCCGTCCTTGTTGGTGTCGAAGGTCTTCGACATGGCCAGCGCCCAGGCGTCGTACTTGCCGGACTTCACGGCGTCCTGGAACGCCTTGTTGTTCTTCAGCGCCGGGACGGTGTTGGCGACCTGGATGAGGTAGCTGTCGTTCTTGAACTTGTCGTCCGTCTCCTCGGGGTGCCACTTCGTGGAGTAGAGGGCGGTCTTGTACTCCAGGAACGCCTCGGGGCTGACGTTCAGCGCGGCGCCCATGGCGCTCATCGCGTTCTTGGAGCCCTCGCCGTTGGCGCCGATCTTGTCCTTGCCCAGCGAGTCGCCGTCGATGAACGTGCCACCGATGTACTGGATCTTGAACTTGCCGTCGTCGATGTCCTTCTTCACCGTCGAGCCGACGGTCTGCTCGAACTGGGCACAGATCGGGCAGCGCGGGTCCTCGTAGACCTTGAGGGTCTTCGGGGCGGTGGACTTGCCGATCACGACGGTGGTGCCGTCGGTGCCCGTGGTGTTGGCCGGGGCGACGACCTTGGCGTCCTTCTCGTCCTCCCAGTAGCCCGGCTTGTTGGCCTGGACGACGGCGTAACCTATGCCGCCCGCCGCGGCCAGCACGGCCACGACCGAGCAGGCCACGACGACCTGGCGCTTGACCTTGGCGCGCTTGGCCTGCTTCTCGCGCTCGACGCGCAGTCGCTCCCGGGCCGCGTTCTTGGCGGACTGGCTGTTCCGCTGGCTCATGTTGGTGATCTCCATATGGGACGCGCACATGTCGTACGCGGGATACGTGTGGGGGACTCGTCGTGTTCGAACGACGGGCCTGCTGGCGAGGGAGGGGCGCTCAGGCGGAGGGCAGGGCGAGCGCCCGGGAGCACGGCGGTCCACGCCGTCCCAGGGAGTGCACGAGCACCAGGTCGCGGGCGGCGGCCGCACGCGGCGCCGGACGCGGCAGCCGTCGTACCGGAACCAGGCGGACCGTGCCCGCGGCGACCGCGAGGAGCAGCGGGCGGAAGGTGGTGGCGGCGACCGCGCGCAGCAGCTGGGTCAGGGCGCGCTCGCCGCGACGCAGCCAGGCGGCGGCCAGCAGACCGACGCCGACGTGCGCGGCCAGCAGCAGCCAGGCCGCGGTCGGGTCGGCGTGGGCGAGCGCCGCGGTGGCCCGGGAGCCGCCGGTCATCTGGGCCAGCGGGGTGCCGACGGCGCCGCCGTGGCACAGCACGTCGAAGCCGACCGCGCGCAGCGGGCCGGCGATGGGGCCGCCGGCCCGGCCGTAGCAGGCGTGCTGGCCGGTGGTGAAGACCGTGTCGGCGGCCAGTTCCAGCGGGACCAGCAGGGCCGCGATCCGGCCGAAGCCGCGCTCGCGGCCCGCCAGCGCGTACGCCGTGACGAACACGCCGGCGGCGACCGCGGCCACCGTGGTGAACGGCAGCGGGGCCCGGGACAGCAGCACGTGCGACGCGGTGCTGAGCGTCACGACGAATGCCGTGAACAGCGCCGCGCGCACGGCTCTGAGCTGGGTCCCGGATATGTCCATAGCGGTGGAGAGTCTGTCACGTACTCATGTAAGGGACCCCTAAAAGAGCCCTGTGAATCCGCGAAGGTTACAGGCCCGGAATACGGCCGTTGCGGAACAGGTCGACGAAGATCTGGTGGTCGGCACGCGCGCGTGCGCCGTAGCTGTGCGCGAAGTCCACAAGGAGTTGATCGAAGCCCGCGCCGTCGTCGGGGTCCGCCGCGATCGCCGCGTCGATGGCCCGCTCGGTGGAGAACGGCACCAGGGACTCGCCGGAGGTGTCGTCCGCCGCCGAGTGCATCGACGCCGTGGCCCGGCCGAGGTCCGCGACGACCGCCGCGATCTCCTCCGGGTCGTCGATGTCGCTCCAGTCCAGGTCGACCGCGTACGGGGACACCTCGGCGACCAGCTGCCCGGAGCCGTCCAGCTCGGTCCAGCCCAGCCACGGGTCGGCGTGCGCCTGCAGGGCGCGCTGGGAGATCACCGTGCGGTGGCCCTCGTGCTGGAAGTAGTCGCGGATGGCCGGGTCCGTGATGTGCCGGGAGACGGCCGGGGTCTGGGCCTGCTTGATGTAGATCACGACGTCGTTCTCCAGGGCGTCCGTGGAGCCCTCCAGGAGGATGTTGTACGACGGCAGGCCGGCCGAGCCGATGCCGATGCCGCGCCGGCCGACGACGTCCTTCACGCGGTAGGAGTCCGGGCGGGACAGGGACGACTCGGGAAGCGTCTCCAGGTAGCCGTCGAAGGCGGCGAGGACCTTGTAGCGGGTGGCGGCGTCCAGCTCGATGGAGCCGCCGCCGGAGGCGAAGCGGCGCTCCCAGTCGCGGATCTCCGTCATCGAGTCCAGCAGCTCGAAGCGGGTCAGCGAGCGGGCCGCGCGCAGCGCGCCGAGCAGCGGGCCCTCGGCGCTGTCCAGGGTGAAGGGCGGCACCTCGTCGCTCTTGGCGCCGGTCGCCAGCGCGTGGATCCGCTCCCGGTAGGCGCCCGCGTACACCTCGACCAGCTCGGTGATCTGCTCGTCGCTGAGGGCCTTCGCGTACCCGACCAGCGCGATGGAGGCCGAGAAGCGCTTCAGGTCCCAGGTGAAGGGGCCGACGTAGGCCTCGTCGAAGTCGTTGACGTTGAAGACCAGGCGGCCGTTGGAGTCCATGTACGTGCCGAAGTTCTCCGCGTGCAGGTCGCCGTGGATCCACACGCGCGAGGTGCGCTCGTCCAGGAACGGGCCGCCGCGCTTCTCGGCGTCCACGTCGTGGTAAAAGAGCGCCGCCGTGCCCCGGTAGAAGGCGAAGGCCGAGGCCGCCATCTTCCGGAACTTCACGCGGAACGCGGCCGGGTCGGCGGCCAGGAGCTCGCCGAAGGCGGTGTCGAAGACGGCGAGGATCTCCTCGCCGCGCTGCTCGCCGTTGAGCTGGGGGTCCGGCATCGCTGGGTGCCTCCTGGTACGGGTGGTGCGTGACATGTGGGGCGGATCTCTCCTTCGGGCCAACGTGCGAAGGTCCGGGGGAGTGCCCGCTTTCTTCGCCTGAAGGTACGCGGGGTGGCGGGCGGATTGTCAGTGCCGAGGCATAGGATTTCGCCGTCCCACCAGACTGTCCGCAGTCGGTCCGCAGTCGGTCGGAAGATCGTCGACGCTTGTTTCCTCTGGAGGCCGAAACCGTGTCAAAGCCGCCGTTCACGCACCTGCACGTCCACACCCAGTACTCGCTGCTGGACGGTGCCGCGCGGCTGAAGGACATGTTCAACGCCTGCAACGAGATGGGCATGACGCACATCGCCATGTCCGACCACGGCAACCTGCACGGGGCGTACGACTTCTTCCACACCGCGCAGAAGGCCGGAGTCACCCCGATCATCGGGATCGAGGCGTACGTCGCGCCCGAGTCGCGGCGCAACAAGCGCAAGATCCAGTGGGGCCAGCCGCACCAGAAGCGGGACGACGTCTCCGGTTCCGGTGGCTACACCCACAAGACGATGTGGGCGGTGAACAGTACCGGCCTGCACAACCTCTTCCGGCTCTCCTCCGACGCCTACGCCGAGGGCTGGCTGCAGAAGTGGCCCCGGATGGACAAGGAGACGATCTCCCAGTGGTCCGAGGGGATCGTCGCCTCCACCGGCTGCCCCTCCGGCGAGCTGCAGACCCGGCTCCGCCTCGGCCAGTATGACGAGGCGCTGAAGGCGGCCGCCGACTACCAGGACATCTTCGGCAAGGACCGCTACTTCCTGGAGCTGATGGACCACGGCATCGAGATCGAGCACCGGGTCCGCGACGGCCTCCTGGAGATCGGCAAGAAGCTCGGCATCCCGCCGCTGGTGACGAACGACTCGCACTACACGTACGCGCACGAGGCGACCGCCCACGACGCCCTGCTGTGCATCCAGACCGGCAAGAACCTCTCCGACCCGGACCGCTTCAAGTTCGACGGCACCGGCTACTACCTGAAGTCCACGGACGAGATGTACGCCGTCGACTCCTCGGACGCCTGGCAGCAGGGCTGCGCCAACACGCTCCTGGTCGCCGAGATGGTCGACACCACCGGCATGTTCGAGGCGAAGAACCTCATGCCGAAGTTCGACATCCCCGAGGGCTACACCGAGGTCACCTGGTTCAAGGAGGAGGTCCGCCGCGGCATGGAGCGCCGCTTCCCCGGCGGCGTCCCGGACGACCGCCAGAAGCAGGTCGAGTACGAGCTGGACGTCATCATCCAGATGGGGTTCCCGGGCTACTTCCTCGTGGTCGCCGACTTCATCATGTGGGCCAAGAACAACGGCATCGCGGTCGGCCCCGGCCGAGGCTCCGCGGCCGGTTCGATCGTCGCGTACGCCATGGGCATCACCGACCTCGACCCGATCCCGCACGGTCTGATCTTCGAGCGGTTCCTCAACCCCGAGCGCGTCTCCATGCCCGACGTCGACATCGACTTCGACGAGCGCCGGCGCGTCGAGGTGATCAGGTACGTGACCGAGAAGTACGGCGCCGACAAGGTCGCCATGATCGGCACCTACGGCAAGATCAAGGCCAAGAACGCCATCAAGGACTCCGCGCGCGTGCTGGGCTACCCGTACGCGATGGGCGACCGCCTCACCAAGGCGATGCCCGCCGACGTCCTCGGCAAGGGCATCGACCTGGACGGCATCACCAACCCCTCGCACCCGCGGTACAACGAGGCGGGCGAGATCCGCGGGATGTACGAGAACGAGCCGGACGTCAAGAAGGTCATCGACACCGCCAAGGGCGTCGAGGGCCTGGTCCGGCAGATGGGTGTGCACGCGGCCGGCGTGATCATGTCCAGCGAGCCCATCGTCGACCACGCCCCGATCTGGGTGCGGCACACCGACGGTGTGACCATCACGCAGTGGGACTACCCGCAGTGCGAGTCGCTCGGCCTGCTGAAGATGGACTTCCTCGGCCTGCGCAACCTGACGATCATGGACGACGCCGTCAAGATGGTGAAGTCCAACAAGGGCATCGACCTCGACCTGCTGGCCCTGCCGCTCGACGACCCGAAGACCTTCGAACTCCTCCAGCGCGGCGACACCCTCGGCGTCTTCCAGTTCGACGGCGGCCCCATGCGCTCGCTGCTGCGTCTGATGAAGCCCGACAACTTCGAAGACATCTCCGCCGTCTCCGCGCTCTACCGTCCCGGCCCGATGGGCATGGACTCGCACACCAACTACGCGCTGCGCAAGAACAAGCTCCAGGAGATCACCCCGATCCACAAGGAGCTGGAGGAGCCCCTGGAAGAGGTCCTGGCCGTCACCTACGGCCTGATCGTCTACCAGGAGCAGGTGCAGAAGGCCGCGCAGATCATCGCCGGCTACTCGCTCGGCGAGGCCGACATCCTGCGCCGTGTGATGGGCAAGAAGAAGCCCGACGAACTGGCGAAGAACTTCGTCCTGTTCCAGAAGGGCGCCCGGGACAAGGGCTTCAGCGACGAGGCCATCCAGGCGCTGTGGGACGTGCTGGTCCCGTTCGCCGGATACGCGTTCAACAAGGCGCACTCCGCCGCGTACGGCCTGGTCTCGTACTGGACCGCCTATCTGAAGGCGAACCACCCCGCCGAGTACATGGCCGGGCTGCTCACCTCGGTCAAGGACGACAAGGACAAGTCGGCCGTCTACCTCAACGAGTGCCGCCGCATGGGCATCAAGGTGCTCCCGCCGAACGTCAACGAGTCGGTGCACAACTTCGCCGCCCAGGGCGACGACGTGATCCTCTTCGGCCTGGAGGCCGTGCGCAACGTCGGCACGGGTGTCGTGGAGTCGATCATCAAGGCCCGCAAGGCGAAGGGGAAGTTCGCCTCCTTCCCCGACTACCTGGACAAGGTCGACGCCACCGCCTGCAACAAGCGGACCACGGAATCCCTCATCAAGGCGGGCGCCTTCGACGCGCTCGGGCACACCCGCAAGGGCCTCACCGCCCAGTACGAGCCGATGATCGACAACGTGGTGCAGGTCAAGCGCAAGGAGGCCGAGGGCCAGTTCGACCTCTTCGGCGGGATGGGCGAGGAGGAGAGCAGCGAGCCCGGGTTCGGCCTCGACGTGGAGTTCACCACCGACGAGTGGGACAAGACCTATCTGCTCGCCCAGGAGCGGGAGATGCTCGGTCTGTACGTCTCCGACCATCCGCTCTTCGGCCTGGAGCACGTGCTCTCCGACAAGGCCGACGCGGGCATCGCGCAGCTGACCGGCGGTGAGCACGCCGACGGCGCGGTCGTCACCATCGGCGGCATCATCTCCGGCCTGCAGCGCAAGATGACCAAGCAGGGCAACGCCTGGGCGATCGCCACCGTCGAGGACCTCGCGGGCTCCATCGAGTGCATGTTCTTCCCGGCGACCTACCAGCTCATCTCGACCCAACTCGTCGAGGACGCGGTCGTGTTCGTCAAGGGCCGCCTCGACAAGCGCGAGGACGTGCCCCGCCTGGTGGCGATGGAGCTGGCGATCCCGGACCTGTCCGCCGCGGGTGCCAACGCGCCCGTGATCCTCACCATCCCGGCCACCCGGATCACCCCGCCGATGGTCAGCCGCCTCGGCGAGATCCTCAGCCACCACAAGGGCGACAGCGAGGTCCGGATCAAGCTCCAGGGGCCGACGAAGACGACCGTGCTGCGCCTGGACCGGCACCGGGTGAAGCCGGACCCGGCGTTGTTCGGCGACCTGAAGGTGCTGCTCGGCCCGTCCTGCCTGGCCGGATAGGTTCTCCGGTCGTACGCGCGCGGAAGGGGCGCACCCGCACCGGGTGCGCCCCTTCCGCGTCCCTGGGCTTCAACAGCCCGGCGGGACCTGGTCAGTCCGCTCAGTTGTGGCCGAAGCTCTTCTGCTTCTTGCGAGCAACGTCCGCCGGGCTGCCCTGGATGTGCGACACCGGCGAGTCCTGGGACTCCGTCGACGTACGCTGCGGGTGCTCGTGGGTCTGTTCGGTCTGCGAGGTGCGGTTCTGAGAGCCACCCTTGCGGTTCTTGTTCTTGGCCATGGTGATCTGCCTCCTGTGGGGGATCTAGGGGCCGAATTCAGATTCACATAGGCTGACAACAGACGCATTTCGGATAATTACCGTGTGTGACAGGGTTTGTCGGAGAGCGAGGAGCCGAAACGCCACGCCGAAGATCGAGTTCGGGCCGTTAACCCCCGCGCCGTCGGGCAGACTCGAAGGAAGCCCCGAAAGCAAACCTCCCGGAAAGAGGGTGAGTCGCGTGGACCGCTGCATTGTCCTGGTGGACGCCGGGTATCTGCTGGGTGCCGCCGCCAGTCTCCTCGCCGGTGAGCCCTCCCGATCCCGGATCACCGTCGACCACGCCGCGCTCATCCAGGCGTTGCGCGACCGCGCGGAATCCGACACCGAGCGTCCACTGCTGCGCATCTACTGGTTCGACGGCGCCCCCGACCGCGTCCCGCAGCCGGAACACCGACGGCTGCGCGTGATGCCCCGGGTCACCGTCCGGCTCGGCGCGCTGACCCGCAGCGACGGACGCTGGGCCCAGAAGGGCGTGGACGCGGCCATGCACGCCGAGCTGACCGAGCTGGCCCGCAACCGCGCCTGCTCGGACGTCGTGCTGGTGACCGGCGACGGTGATCTGCTGCCGGGCATGATGGCCGCGAAGGAGCACGGGGTCGCCGTGCACCTGTGGGCCGTGCAGGCCGCCGACGGGGACTACAACCAGTCCGAGGACCTGGTCGCGGAGGCCGACGAGCGGCGGGTCCTGGACCGCGCGTGGATCACCCAGGCGGTGCGGGCGAAGGAGCTGACCGGGGTCTGCGCGCCGCCGCCGGCGCCGCGGCCGGAGATCGCCGCGATCCTCTCGGCGCCGCTGCCCGACTCGGGGCTGGCGGCCGCGGCCGAGCCGGGGGCCGACGAGGCCGAGCGGGCGCCCGTGGCGGGCGCGGCGGAGAACGGGGCGGCCGATCGGGTGCCGGCGCCCAAGGGGGTGCCCACGCCGAAGGACCTCGCCGCGCTGCGGGCGCCGGGCGCGCAGCCGGTGCAGCCCACGGCGACCACGGCGACCCTGCGGTGGTCCTCCGACAAGGGGTGGGTGGACCGGCCGGGCGCCGTCGCGGAGCCCGCGGAGGCCGTCTCCATGCCGACGCTGGCCCAGCTGACGACGGCGGAGCAGCGGTGGGCCGACCGGGAGGAGGACATCACGACCGTCGGCGGGGATCCGTACGAGGTCGGGCAGGTGTTCGCACGGCGGTGGATCTCGCGGCTGGGCGACCAGAACCACGTGCAGAAGCTGTCCGGGATGTACCCGCGGATTCCGCATCGGATCGACGGGGAGCTGTTGCGGTACGCGGCCCGGTTCGGGCTGCTGGCGCACAAGGACGACCAGATCGACGAGCACGACCGGTACGCCATTCGGGCGGGGTTCTGGCGCGAGATCGACGTGCCGGCGGGGGCCGCGGAGCATGCGCCGGCGAATGAGTCGGCCCCGGGGTCGTGAAGCCGACGGCCCCAAAGGCGAGTAAACGGGACCGACCCCGTAGTCTCGTCCCTTGTGAGTACGGGCGTGGGTCGGGCACTTCGGCAGCAGAGCGACGTGGTGTGTGCCGTGCGTGGGCTGACGAAGACCTACGCCGCGGTCAAAGGGCGGCGTGGGACTCCCGCGGTGCCCGAGGTCCGGGCCACCGACCGGGTGGACCTCGATGTCCGGCGCGGGGAGATCTTCGGGCTGCTCGGGCCGAACGGAGCCGGCAAGTCCACCCTCGTACGACAGCTCACCGGGCTGCTGCGGCCCGACGCCGGCACCGTCGAGATCCTCGGCCACGACATCGTGCGACATCCTGAGCGGGCCGCGCGGATCCTCGCCTACCTCGGCCAGGAGTCCAGCGCCCTCGACGAGCTGACCGTGTCCCTCGCCGCCGAGACCACCGGGCGGCTGCGCGGCCTGGACGTACGGCAGGCCCGTGCCGAGCGGGACGCGGTGCTGGCGGAGCTGGGGCTCGCGCCCCTCGCCGGGCGGGCGATCAAGAAACTCTCCGGCGGCCAGCGGCGGCTGGCCTGCTTCGCCGCGGCGCTGGTCGGACAGCGGCCGTTGCTGGTGCTCGACGAGCCGACGACCGGGATGGACCCGGTGGCCCGGCGGGCCGTGTGGGCCGCTGTCGACCGGCGCCGGGCCGAGCACGGCGCGACCGTCGTCCTGGTCACCCACAACGTGATCGAGGCCGAGACGGTGCTCGACCGGGTCGCCGTGCTCGACCAGGGGCGGGTCATCGCCTGTGACACCCCGGCCGGGCTCAAGGAACGGGTCGCCGGCGAGGTGCGGGTGGAACTGGTGTGGCGGGATCGGCCCCCGCTGGACGTGCCCGAGGTGGCCGTCCTGCGGGAGCGTGCCGTCGAGTCCGGCCGGCGCTGGACGCTGCGGCTCGCACCCGAGGAGGCGCGTGCCGTCGTCGCCACGGTGACCGGCGGGGCCGCCTTCGCGGCCCTCGACGACTTCACCCTCGCCACGCCCAGCCTGGAGGACGTCTATCTGGAGCTGGGCGGCGCCGCACGGCAGGGGCTGGTGAAGGCATGAGCGTGAACGCCGGGGCGACCGGGCCCGTACGGGAAGGCGCGGCGGCCGTACGTGCCGTGGATGCCGTTGGGAAGAGGAGCTGCGCGACGTGAGTGTCGTACCCGCGGAGGTTCTGCCGGGCGGTGCCCTGGCCCTGGAGGAGACGGCGCCGCGCGCGGCGGCCGAGCTGGGCCCGCGTGCGCGTCTGTGGCCGTCGCTGGCGGCCGTCTACCGGGCGCAGCTGTCCCGTGCCCGGGTGGCGCGCATCCCGCTGCTGTTCGTCGCGACCTTCCAGTCCGTCGGCATCATGATCATGATGCGCGGGGTGGTGGACAGCCGGGGCGAGGCCCAGTCCGTGGTGGCGGGGTCGTCGGTGGTCGTCGTCGCCTACGTGGCCCTGAACCTGCTCGCGCAGTACTTCGGGCAGCTGCGGGCGAGCGGCGGCCTCGACCACTACGCCACGCTGCCGGTGCCGCCGGCCTCCGTGGTGCTCGGGGCGGCCGCGGCGTACGCCTCCTTCACCGTGCCGGGGACGCTGGTGACGGCCGTCTTCGGGTGTGTGCTGTTCGGGCTGCCGCTGAGCAACCTGTGGATTCTGCTGGCCGTGATCCCGCTGGCGGGGGCCGCTCTGTCCGGGCTCGGCGCCGCCTGTGGGCTGCTCGCGCCCCGGCCCGAACTCGCCACGCTGCTGGGGCAGTTGGGCATGTCGGCGGCACTGCTGCTCGGTGTGCTGCCGCCGGACCGGATGCCGGGGATCATCCAGTTCGCACGTGACCTGCTGCCCTCGACGTACGGCGTGGAGGCCTACGCCCGGACCTTCGGGGCGCGGCCCGACTGGGCCGTCGTCCTTGCTGACCTGGGCGTGTGCGCCGGGGTGGGGGTCGTCTCGTTGGCCGTCGCCACCTGGGCGTACCGTCGGGCCGCCGTCCGGTGACGCGCCGCACAGGCCGACCTGGCACGATGTCAGGGTGACCGCACCGTTGACGCCGCCTCCGCCGCCGCACGACCAGTCCTCGCACCAGGCCTGGCAGGCGCCGCCGCCTGCCAGGACGGTCGAAGCATCGTACGGACAGGACGGTCCCGGGATGAAGACCGAGCTGCGTCAGGCCACGGTGATCGTTCTCGCGGTGGCGGTGAGCGGGGTGCTGCTCGGCCTGCTGTGGCTGTGGCTGGCGCCACACGTCCCGCTGGTGGGGGACCACACCACCAAGGGCTGGGTGGTCTACCTCGAGGACACCGAGGGCGAGCAGGCGGTGGGGGTGGACGGGACGTTCACGCTGCTGGCGCTGGCGTTCGGGGCGGTGAGCGCGGCGGTGGCGTTCCTGTGGCAGCGGCGCGGCGGCGTGCCGCTGGTGGTGGCGCTGGGGGTCGGAGGGGTGCTCGGGTCGCTGCTGGCGTGGCGGCTGGGCGTGTGGCTGGGGCCGGAGCACGACGTGATCGCGCACGCGAAGGCCGTGGGCAAGGGGGTCACGTTCTCGGCGCCGCTGAAGTTGGGGGCGAAGGGGGCGTTGCTGGCGTGGTCGCTGTCGGCGTTGGTGGTGCACCTGGGGCTGACGGCGTTGTTCGGGCCGCGGGATCCGGAGCCGCCCTACGAGGACGGACCGTACGCGGCTCCGCCGGCGTAGTTCTCCGCCCCCGCCGCCCTTACCCGTCCCATCTGTCCAGGGGGCTCGGCCCCCTTCGGCCCCCGCACCCGGCGGCTGCCGCCCCGGACCCCCGCATCGGTCTGAACGGCCTCGTCCTCGAACGCCGGACGGGCCGAGTGGTGGGGGTGCGGACCGGCTGCGAGGCTCACGAGCGCGGGGAACCGCGCGATCCGACCGCGGCGGGCCGTGGTCGGCAGTTCGCCCGTGCTCCCATTCCCTATGCCGGACGGCGACCGTGGTTCGCGTGGCCCTTCTTCGTGCGCCACTTTCGTTTCCGTGTCTTCTTTGACATGTCTCCCGTAATTAACCGAGAACGGGAGCCGCGTCGAGAGGTCACGCACGCCCGATGGGTGCCACGGTCGCGTCCGTCAGGTCGGCCAGGGACGTCGGGGACAGCTCGACCTCCAGGCCGCGGCGGCCCGCCGAGACGCAGATCGTGGGGTGGCTGGACGCCGACGCGTCCAGGACCGTGGGGAGCTTCTTGCGCTGGCCCAGCGGGGAGATGCCACCGCGGACGTAGCCCGTCGTGCGCTCGGCCAGGGCCGGGTCCGCCATCGCCGCGCGTTTGCCGCCGACCGCCGTCGCCAGGGCCTTCAGGTCCAGGCTGCCGGCCACCGGCACCACCGCGACCGTGAGTGCGCCGTCGACGTCCGCGACCAGGGTCTTGAAGACCCGGTCGGGGGACACACCCATCGCCTCCGCCGCCTCCTCGCCGTAGGACGGGTGGGAGGGGTCGTGGTCGTAGGAGTGGACGGTGAAGTCCACGCCCGCCGCGGTCAGGGCCACCGTCGCCGGGGTGCCGCCGGACTGCTGCTTCTTCGACTTCTTCGGCATGTCAGGAAACCCCGGCTCAGTTCAGGCTCGTCGGCGTCCGCGTCAGCTCCGCCGCGGGCAGTGACGGCAGGTTACGGATGATCGCCGTCTCGGAGCGAAGCAGTTTCAGCTCGTCGCGGAGCCGGGACGCGGTGTCGGGCGCCTGGAGCAGCCGCTGCTTGGTGGGGATGTCGTGCATCATCGCCGCGGCGACCAGGTAGGAGACCACGGACGGTTCGTCGGGGAGTTCGACGCCCGTCGACAGCGAGCGCTCCCGCGCCCCCGCCAGCCGCTTCTGGTACTGGCGGAAGGCCCGCAGCACCCCCTCCGCCAGCGCGCCCGCCTCGTCGCCCGGTTCCTCGGGCAGCTCCTCCAGCTCCGCCGTCAGGAACGGCCCCGACGCGTCGACGGAGAGCAGCCGCACCCGGCTGGTCCCGGTCGCCAGCACCTCGAACGTGCCGTTCGCCCGCTCCCGGATCGTCGCCGCGTCCGCCACGCAGCCCACCCGGTGGAAGGACTTGAGGGGGTCGGGCCCGAAGCCGGCCGTCGGCCCCCGGTCGGGCTGGGCCGTCGGATCCGGCATGCCCGGCGCGCTCGGTGCCACCTCGTGGCCGTCGCGGATCGCCACGACGGCGAACCGGCGTGGTTCCTCCTCGGGGGTCTTCAGGAGATCGCGCATCATGGCGCGATAGCGCTCCTCGAAGACGTTCAGCGGCAGCACGAGCCCCGGGAACAGCACCGAGTTCAGTGGGAAGAGGGGAAGACGGACGGTGGTCACGGCGCCACAGCCTAGTGGTCATCGGCGGGAACGTGTCCGCCGTGCTCGGCCTGTGGGCGTCCCGCGCTCCGCTGCGAGGGGACCGGTCCGGTCTCGGGGAGCGGTTCGGTACCGGCCAGCAGGTGCGCCCGCAGCCGTACGAAATGGCCCAGCGGGTCGTCGGACAGGCGGTCCCAGGGGAACGACGTGACGTACGGGCCGATCAGGTGCAGCTGGGTGCGGGCGGCCTCCCAGCGCTCCAGCCGGACCAGGAGGTACATCAGCTTGTTGCGGACCTCGGCCGGCCAGGGGTCGGCCGCCGGGAACCGCCCGGAGAGGGCGATCGCCCGGTCGGCCGCCGCCTCCAGGCGGGCGCGCGGCACCACCGGTCCGCAGCCGTCGGCGAGGTAGGAGAAGGCGGCGCGGGCCGGGAGGGCCTGGACGAGGGAGTCGGCCGGGGCGTCCTGGGCGGCCAGGTCGGCGAAGTCGAAGCACTCGCCGTGCGAGCCGTGCCAGTACGTGCCCAGATAGCGCAGGGCCGCCACATGGCAGCCGTAGTGGTGCGGGGCGCGCCGGACCGCCGCCTCCCACAGCTCCTCGAAGTACTTGTGACCGGCGTCGGAGCCGCGCGCGTGGTCCAGCGCCACCCGCCAGGGCACCGGGTCGCGGTCGTCGCCCCGTGCGGCGGCCGTGATCAGGGGACTCACCGCGCGTAGCAACTCGGTCCGGGCCGGGGAGGGCCAGGCCTGGTCCACCGCCAGCTGGGCCCGGAGCAGGAGCAGGTCCGGGTCGTGGGGAGCGGCCGCGGACCAGTCGCCCAGCCACTCGGCCCGGGAGCGGGCGAAGAGGGCGAGCCGGTGCACGTAGCGGTCCCGCGCCTCCCACTCGGCCGCGGCCCGGGTACCGGCCAGCAGTCGTGCGGCGGGCTGGTACTCGCCACGGCCCGCCGCGACCAGCACGGGGGCGAGCCGTTCGTCGGGCGCGTCGAGGAAGACCTCGTCGTCGGCCGGCAGCGGACCGAGGGCGGGGCGTGGGGTGATCCTTGCCGTCCGTGTGGGGCGGAACAGCGCGCGCAGCGAAGCCATGGTGTCGCCATTGAAAGTCCGCAGGTCGAGCGCGCGCCAGACCACCAGGCCAACTCCGTGAAAGTTGTACGGTTACAGGTCAAGGGAAGGTAAAAGGTGACTGTTGCTCACCTATGGGGTACCTGCCAGGCGCACCCAGCCGTGCCTAGCGTGCCCTACCGCGCCCCGCCGTGCCTACCGTGCCCGACCAGCGCCTGACGGCGCCCACCGCGCCTAACCGCGCCTCAGCAGCCGGGTGGCCCCCGCCGCCACCGTCGTCGCCAGGATCCAGCCCAGCAGGATCATCGCGGCGGCCGCCCACTGCCAGCCCCCGCTGAGGCGCCACTGATCGACCTGGCCCAGGTCGATCACCGGCAGCAGCAGATCGAGGACGAACAGCGCCGGGTCCCAGACCGGATGCCCGCCGGAGGTCATCGGCGGATGCGGGGCGTGCGCGAAGGCGAGCGTGCCCGCCGCCCACAGCACCGCCATCCACACCGCCGCCCGGCCCGGCCGGTAGCCGTAGGCCACCGTCAGGTCCTGCGCGTACCCCCAGAACTTGGCGGCGACCGGCAGCGTCTCGCGGCGCCGGCGCTGCTTGGCGAGCTGCACCTCGCGCGCGTCCTCGTCCTCGCCGGCGGCCCGCAGCACGGTCGCGAGCCGCTCGTACGGCTCCGGGTTGTACTCGGCGGTCGCCGCCGCCACCCAGCCGAGCCGCCGGGTCAGCGGGAACGGGCCCTGCGGAACCAGGTTCTCGTAGGCGAAGCCGCCCATGTGCAGCCGCCCGGGGCCCGGCCAGCTGGTCGCCCGGTCCACCAGGTTCACGGTCCGGGCGCCCGACAGCACCACCCGGCCACGCTGCGGCTCCTCCCCGAGGAACCGCAGTTCCGGAGCCTGCACCCGGCGCAGCGACAGCTCCTGGTCGTCCGTGAAGGTGAAGCGCGCCCGCTCCAGGTCGACGGCGTCCCCGAACCGCCCGTCGTCCAGCCGGATCCCGCCCTGGCACTCGAACCGCTGGATCCGGGTCCCGCGCGCCGGGGTCGTGCCGCTCTGCCAGGGGCCGCCCACCCCGGCGGGGGTCAGGTACAGGGTGCGGCCGACGGTCAGCTGGGGCGCGTTCAGCGCGAACCGCCCGTGTGGATTGCGCAACCGGGCCCCGCGCAGGCTCAGCGAGACGCCCACCTTGGCGCTGCGCAGGCTCAGCTCCCCGTACGACTCCAGGAGCTCCGCCTGCAGATCCTGCCCGACCGTCATGCCGTCCGCCGCGATCGACCGGCCGCTGCGGTCCCGGTACACCACCGCCTGGTTCAGCAGCAGGTCGGTGCCGATGTGCGCGTCGGTCAGCCGGACCCCGCCCAGGAAGCGGCAGCGCGGCAGGTGCAGGTCACCCTCCGTGCGCACCCGGGCCGCCTCGAGGCGTGGCACCGCGCAGCCCACGAACCGGACGGTGGTGAAGTGCGCCTCCGGCAGCAGGACCTCGTCGTCGAACCGGCAGCCGCGCAGCTCCACGTACGGGGTGACCGTGCCACCCGCCAGGTCCAGGGCGCCGGTGATCCGCAGGCCGGCCAGCTTCAGCGCGGCCACCCGGCCCGCGAGCGCCGGCGGGCCGTCGAGCAGCAGCCAGCAGACGATCCGCGCCCGCACGGTCCGCTCGGGCCCCCAGGGGTGGCCGCCGTGCGGATCGTCCATCTGCGCGTCGCCGCTGCTCAGGTCGTACACACTGCCGTTGCGGAAGGCCTGCCACATGCCGGCCTCGGCCGCGGTCAGATCGTCCGGCAGATCCCCGTCCCGGACCCCCTCGGTCACGGCTCTTCCTTCTTCCTCAGCTACTCGTCAGTCAGGTGTTCGCCCAGCGGTGATGCCCGGTCCGTCACCTCTCGAACACAACACGTGAAGGTGATCTTCCGGGTTCCGGCCAGGCTATGTACCGGCTTTCGGCTCACGTTCTGTATCAGCCATTGATACGCGCGAACGGGCCCCGAGTGCCGTCTGAGAGAATTGAGCCTGTGATCTCCCGAATCGATCTGCGCGGCGACGCCCTCCCCGAGGGACTGGCCCTGCGCGACCTGCTGCCCCGAGCCGACTTCGACGTCTCGGCCGCCCTGGAGAAGGTGCGTCCGATCTGCGAGGCCGTGCATCATCGGGGCGACGCGGCGCTGATCGACTTCGCCGAGAGGTTCGACGGGGTCGCCCTGAAGCAGGTGCGGGTGCCCGCCGAGGCCCTGACCAGGGCGCTGGAGGAGCTGGACCCGGCCGTGCGCGCGGCCCTGGAGGAGTCCGTCCGGCGCGCCCGTCTGGTCCACCGCGAGCAGCGCCGTAGCAGCCACACCACCCAGGTCGTCCCCGGCGGATCGGTCACCGAGAAGTGGGTGCCGGTCGAACGGGTCGGGCTCTACGCGCCCGGCGGCCGGTCCGTCTACCCCTCGTCCGTGGTCATGAACGTCGTGCCCGCGCAGGAGGCCGGCGTCGAGTCCATCGCGCTCGCCTCGCCGCCGCAGGCGGAGTTCGGCGGCCTGCCGCACCCGACGATCCTCGCCGCCTGCGCCCTGCTCGGCGTCGACGAGGTGTACGCGGCCGGCGGAGCCTCCGCCGTCGCGATGTTCGCGTACGGCACCGAGTCCTGCCCGCCCGTCACCATGGTCACCGGCCCCGGCAACATCTGGGTCGCCGCCGCCAAGCGCTACTTCACCGGCCGGATCGGCATCGACGCCGAGGCCGGCCCGACCGAGATCGCGGTCCTCGCCGACGCCACCGCCGACCCGGTGCACGTCGCCGCCGACCTGATCAGCCAGGCCGAGCACGACCCGCTGGCCGCCGCCGTCCTGGTCACCGACTCCGTCGAGCTCGCGGACGCGGTGGCGAAGGAGCTGGAACCGCAGGTCGCGGCCACCAAGCACGTCGACGACCGGATCGTCCCGGCGCTCGAGGGCCGGCAGTCCGCGATCGTCCTGGTCGACGGCGTCGAGGAAGGCCTGCGGGTCGTCGACGCGTACGGCGCCGAACACCTGGAGATCCAGACCGCGGACGCCGCGGCGGTGGCCGACCGGGTCCGCAACGCGGGCGCGATCTTCGTCGGCCCCTGGGCGCCGGTCTCCCTCGGCGACTACGCCGCCGGGTCCAACCACGTGCTGCCCACCGGCGGCTGCGCCTGCCACTCCTCCGGGCTGTCCGTGCAGTCCTTCCTGCGAGGCATCCACATCGTCGACTACACGCGGGAGGCGCTGGCCGACGTCGCGCACCACGTGGTCACGCTGGCGGAGGCGGAGGACCTGCCGGCACACGGCGCGGCGGTCAAGGCGAGGTTCGGGTGGAAGGTACCGGCGAGCAAGTGAACTTCGGAATCGACGATCTCCCCGTACGGGACGAGCTGCGCGGCAAGTCCCCCTACGGCGCGCCCCAGCTGGACGTCGCCGTACGCCTGAACACCAACGAGAACCCCTACCCGCTGCCCGAGCCGCTGGTCGAGCGGATCGCCGAGCGGGTCCGCGAGGCCGCCCGGGACCTGAACCGCTACCCCGACCGGGACGCGGTCCAGCTCCGCACCGAGCTGGCCAGGTACCTGACGAAGACCGGCAACCACCAGCTCGCAGTCGAGAACGTCTGGGCGGCCAACGGCTCCAACGAGGTCATCCAGCAACTGCTGCAGACCTTCGGCGGACCCGGCCGTACCGCGCTCGGCTTCGAGCCGTCGTACTCGATGCACTCGCTGATCGCGCGCGGCACCGGCACGGAGTGGATCTCCGGCCCGCGCGAGGACGACTTCACCCTCGACGTCGAGGTCGCCGGCCG
This sequence comes from Streptomyces sp. NPDC007157, assembly GCF_040634235.1. Lineage (NCBI taxonomy): Bacteria > Bacillati > Actinomycetota > Actinomycetes > Kitasatosporales > Streptomycetaceae > Streptomyces > Streptomyces sp. NPDC007157. Next base: position 343,292 of record NZ_JBEYFE010000006.1, on the reverse strand, counting down.
TGCGATCGCCGAGCACCGGCCGCACGTCGTGTTCATCACGACCCCCAACAACCCCACCGGCAACGCGGTGCCCGCCGAGACGGTCCTCGCGCTGTACGACGCGGCCCAGGCGGCCCGGCCGTCCATGGTCATCGTCGACGAGGCGTACGTCGAGTTCAGCCACGGCGCCTCGCTGCTGCCGCTGCTCGAAGGTCGGCCGAATCTCGTCCTCTCCCGGACCATGTCGAAGGCCTTCGGCGCGGCCGGTCTGCGCCTCGGCTACCTCGCCGCGCACCCCGCGGTGGTGGACGCCGTACAGCTCGTCCGGCTGCCGTACCACCTGTCGGCGATCACCCAGGCGACCGCGCTGGCCGCCCTGGAGCACACCGACACCCTGCTGAAGTACGTCGAGCAGCTGAAGGCCGAGCGGGACCGGCTGGTCGCCGAGATGCGCGCGCTCGGCCTGGAAGTCACCGCGTCCGACGCGAACTTCGTGCAGTTCGGGCGGTTCGAGGACCCCCACCGCGTCTGGCAGGCGATCCTCGACCGCGGGGTCCTGGTCCGCGACAACGGCGTGCCCGGCTTCCTGCGGGTGTCCGCCGGAACCCCCGAAGAGAACGACGCGTTCCTCGACGCGGTACGTGAAGTCAAGAAGGAGCTGGACGCATGACCCGCGTAGGGCGCGTGGAGCGCACCACCAAGGAGACCTCGGTCCTCGTCGAGATCGACCTCGACGGCACCGGGAAGACCGACATCGCCACCGGTGTCGGCTTCTACGACCACATGCTCGACCAACTCGGCCGGCACGGCCTGTTCGACCTCACCGTGAAGACCGACGGCGATCTGCACATCGACTCGCACCACACCATCGAGGACACCGCCCTCGCCCTCGGCGCCGCCTTCAAGCAGGCGCTCGGCGACAAGGTCGGCATCTACCGCTTCGGCAACTGCACGGTCCCGCTGGACGAGTCCCTCGCCCAGGTCACGGTGGACCTGTCGGGCCGCCCGTACCTCGTGCACACGGAGCCGGAGAACATGGCCCCGATGATCGGCGAGTACGACACCACCATGACCCGGCACATCCTGGAGTCCTTCGTGGCCCAGGCCCAGGTCGCCCTCCATGTGCACGTGCCCTATGGGCGCAACGCACACCACATCGTGGAATGCCAGTTCAAGGCGCTCGCCAGGGCGCTGCGCTATGCCTCCGAGCGCGACCCGCGCGCGGCCGGCATCCTCCCGTCGACGAAGGGCGCGCTGTAAAGCCATGACCGGGCTGTCCACCATACTGATCGTTGTCGGCCTCTTCCTGGTCGGCGGAATCATCTCCTTCGTCAAGCAGAAGATGCCCACCAGCCTCATCGTGCTGCTCTCGATCGGCGCCGCGATGTGCCTGGTGGCGGGTGTCGTGAGGCTGGAGGTGTGGAATTGAGCGGATCCACCAAGAAGGTCGTCGTCTTCGACTACGGCTTCGGGAACGTCCGCTCCGCCGAGCGGGCGCTCGCCCGCGCCGGGGCCGACGTCGAGATAACCCGTGACTTCGACAGGGCGATGAACGCCGACGGCCTGCTGGTGCCCGGCGTCGGCGCCTTCGCCGCCTGCATGGAGGGCCTGCGCGGGGCTCGCGGGGACTGGATCATCGACCGGCGGCTGTCCGGCGGACGGCCGGTGATGGGCATCTGCGTCGGCATGCAGATCCTGTTCGCGCGCGGCATCGAGCACGGCGTGGAGACCGACGGCCTCGACGAGTGGCCCGGCTCGGTCGAGCCGCTGCAGGCCGAGATCGTGCCCCACATGGGCTGGAACACCGTGGACGTGCCGGCCGGCTCCGAGCTGTTCGCGGGCCTGGACGCCGACGCACGCTTCTACTTCGTGCACTCCTACGCCGTCCAGGACTGGTCGCTGGAGACGCACAACGCCGCGCTGCGGGCCCCGCTGGTGACCTGGTCGACGCACGGCAAGCCGTTCGTGGCCGCCGTGGAGAACGGCGCCCTGTGGGCCACCCAGTTCCACCCCGAGAAGTCCGGCGACGCCGGCGCCCAGCTCCTCACCAACTGGATCGGAACACTGTGAGCAAGCTCGAACTCCTCCCCGCCGTCGACGTCCGCGACGGCCAGGCCGTCCGCCTCGTGCACGGCGAGTCGGGGACCGAGACCTCCTACGGCTCCCCCCTGGAGGCCGCCCTCGCCTGGCAGCGGTCGGGCGCCGAGTGGCTGCACCTGGTCGACCTGGACGCCGCGTTCGGCACCGGCGACAACCGCGAGCTGATCGCCGAGGTCGCCGGGGCGATGGACATCAAGGTGGAGCTCTCCGGCGGGATCCGGGACGACGCCTCGCTGGCGGCCGCCCTGGCCACCGGCTGCCGCCGGGTGAACCTCGGCACGGCCGCCCTGGAGAGCCCGGAGTGGGTCGCCAAGGTCATCGCCGAGCACGGTGACCAGATCGCGGTGGGCCTGGACGTCAAGGGCACGACGCTGCGCGGCCGCGGCTGGACCCGCGACGGCGGCGACCTCTACGAGACGCTGGCCCGCCTCGACCAGGAGGGCTGCGCGCGGTACGTCGTCACCGACATCGCCAAGGACGGCACCCTCCAGGGCCCGAACCTGGAGCTCCTGAAGAACGTCTGCGCGGCGACCGACCGGCCGGTCGTGGCCTCCGGCGGCGTGTCGTCGCTGGACGACCTCCGCGCGCTGGCCGAGCTGGTACCCCTCGGTGTCGAGGGCGCCATCGTCGGAAAGGCCCTCTACGCCAAGGCGTTCACCTTGGAAGAAGCACTGGAGGCGGTGTCCCCGTGAGCGAGCTGCGACGTGTCACGACGGGCGCGCCCTGGGAAGACGCCTTCGGGTACTCCCGCGCGGTGGAACTGCCCAACGGCCTGGTCCTGGTCTCCGGCTGCACCTCCATAGTGGACGGCGAGATCGCCGGGGGCGGCCCCTACGAACAGACGGTCAACTCCTTCAACGTCGCGTTCGCGGCGCTGGAGCAGCTGGGCCTCGGCCGTGACGATGTGGTCCGGACACGTATGTACGTCACCCACGCACGGGACGTGGACGATGTCGGACGCGCCCACAAGGAACTGTTCGACTCCGTCCGGCCCGCCGCATCCATGATCATCGTCTCCGGCTTCGTGGACCCCAGCCTGGTCGTCGAGGTCGAGGTGGAGGCATACCGAGGGGAGACCACGGCATGACCCTGGCGGTCCGAGTCATCCCCTGCCTGGACGTGGACAACGGCCGGGTCGTCAAGGGCGTCAACTTCCAGAACCTGCGCGACGCGGGCGACCCGGTCGAGATGGCCAAGGTGTACGACGCGGAGGGCGCCGACGAGCTGACCTTCCTGGACATCACCGCGTCCTCCGGCGACCGGGAGACCACCTACGACGTGGTGCGCCGCACCGCCGAGCAGGTCTTCATCCCGCTGACCGTCGGCGGCGGGGTGCGCACGGCCGAGGACGTCGACAAACTGCTGCGGGCCGGCGCCGACAAGGTGGGCGTCAACACCGCGGCGATCGCGCGTCCGGACCTGATCCGGGAGATCGCGGAGCGCTTCGGCCGGCAGGTCCTGGTCCTGTCGGTGGACGCCCGCCGCACCCCCGAAGGCACCTTCGAGGTCACCACCCACGGCGGCCGCCGCCGCACCGGCATCGACGCGGTCGAGTGGGCACACCGGGCCGCCGAACTGGGCGCCGGGGAGATCCTGCTCAACTCGATGGACGCGGACGGCACCAAGGACGGCTACGACCTGGAGATGATCACAGCCGTCCGCAAGCACGTCACCATCCCGGTCATCGCCTCCGGCGGCGCCGGCAAGCTGGCCGACTTCGCCCCGGCCGTCGCAGCGGGCGCGGACGCCGTCCTCGCGGCCTCCGTCTTCCACTTCGGCGACCTGCGCATCGGCGAGGTCAAGCAGGCCCTGCGAGGAGCCGGCCACCCCGTCCGCTGACACCACGCCGGGCCTCGGCCCGGCCGCGGCTCCTCAGCCCTTCGGCTGGGTGAGCTGGATCAGGTTGCCGACCGTGTCGTCCAGGACGGCCGCGATCACCGGGCCCTGTTCCTGCGGCTCGTGGGCGAAGCGGACGTCCAGGGCGCGCAGGCGGTCGTACTCCGCGCGGATGTCGTCGACCGAGAAGACGATGGCCGGCAGGCCCGCCTCGTACACGGCCTTGCGGTAGGGCTCCGCGATGGTGCCCTGGCCGGGCTCCAGGAGCAGCTGGAGGTCCGGCTGGGCGCCGCCGGGCGCGCCGACCGTGATGAACAGGGTGCCTCCGCCGAGGTCCAGCCGGGTGCGGGTCTCGAAGCCGAGGACGTCGGTGTAGAAGGCGTGCGCCTTGACCACGTCGTCGACGTACACGTTGGTCATCGCGACCTTGATCATCACGGGCTCCTCAGATGCCCAGCTGCTTGGCCTCGTGCAGCTTGGCGATCGCGTCCTCGTCGCCGTCCACCGCGACCTTCGCCGCGTTCTGCCGGCCGAAGGCGAACATCAGCAGCTCGGAGGGCTCGCCGGTCACCGTGACCACCGGGGCGCCGCGATGGGCGACGGCCGTCTGGCCGTCCGGACGGCGCAGCACCAGGCCCGTCGGCACCCCCCTGCCCAGCAGCCGTGCGGTGCGCTCCAGACGGGACCACAGGGCGTCCTGGAAGACGGGGTCCAGCTCGCGCGGCGCCCAGTCCGGCTGGGCACGGCGGACGTCCTCGGTGTGGACGTAGAACTCCACCGTGTTGGCCGTCTCGTCGATCTGCTTGAGCTGGAACGGCGAGAACCGCGGCGGGCCGGTACGGATCAGCTGGATCAGCTCCTCGTACGGCTTCGCGGCGAACTCGGCCATCACCTTCTCCAGGCGTGGCGCGAGTTGTTTGATCAGCGCGCCCCCGGCCGCGTCCGGCCGGCGCTCACGCACCACCACGTGCGCGGCCAGATCACGGGTCACCCAGCCCTCGCAGAGGGTCGGCGCCTCGGGACCGGCGGTCTCCAAGAGGTCGGCGAGCAGAAGCCGTTCACGCTTGGCGAAGGTCGACATGTTGCCAGCCTACGGCCCCACGCACGGTCCGGACAGTGGACACGGTCCGTGACTGTCGGTGCCGCGCGGCACAATGGCACCCATGACCAGTACGACCGGTACGCCCCCGCCCAGCGGCCTCGCCCCGGAGATCGCCGCCCGCCTCAAGCGCAGCGCCGACGGCCTCCTGCCCGCCATCGCCCAGCAGTACGACACGGGCGAGGTACTGATGCTCGGCTGGATGGACGACGAGGCGCTGCACCGCACCCTCACCACCGGCCGCTGCACCTACTGGTCGCGCAGCCGCCAGGAGTACTGGGTCAAGGGGGACACCTCCGGCCACTTCCAGTGGGTCAGGTCCGTCGCCCTCGACTGCGACGCCGACACCCTGCTGGTCAAGGTCGACCAGGTGGGCGCCGCCTGCCACACCGGCGACCGCACCTGCTTCGACGCCGACGTGCTCCTCAAGGACGGCGCCGGTTCCGGCGACCCGGCCTCCGATCAGTAAGGTCTGCCGCCATGGAACTGGAGACCTTCCGCAAGCTGGCGACCGACCGGCGCGTCATCCCGGTCACCCGCAAACTCCTCGCCGACGGCGACACCCCGGTCGCGCTCTACCGCAAGCTCGCCGCCGAGCGCCCCGGCACCTTCCTGCTGGAGTCCGCCGAGAACGGCCGCACAGCCTTCCAATGGTCTCGCTACTCGTTCGTGGGCGTCCGCTCCGCGGCCACTCTCACCGCTCGTGACGGCCAGGCCCACTGGCTCGGCGCCCCGCCGGTCGGCGTGCCCGTCGACGGCGACCCGCTGGCCGCCCTGCGCGCCACCATCGAGGCCCTGCACACCCCGCACGCGGAGGACCTGCCCCCGTTCACCGGCGGCATGGTGGGCTATCTGGGCTACGACATCGTGCGCCGCCTGGAGAAGATCGGCCCGGGGGAGCGCGACGACCTCGGGCTGCCCGAGCTGACCATGCTCCTCACCAGCGACCTCGCGGTGATGGACCACTGGGAGGGCTCGGTCCTGCTGATCGCCAACGCGATCAACCACAACGACCTCGACACCGGCGTCGACGAGGCCTGGAGCGACGCGATCGCCCGCCTGGACGCCATGGAGGCCGACCTCTCCCGCCCGGTCGCCCAGCCCCCGGCCGCCCTGCCCCCCTCCGAGCTCCCCGAGTACACCGCCCTGTGGGGCGGTCCCGACTTCCAGGCCGCGGTCGAGGACATCAAGGAGCGCATCCGCGCGGGCGAGGCCTTCCAGGTCGTCCCCTCGCAGCGCTTCGAGACCCCGTGCACGGCGAGCGCGCTGGACGTCTACCGCGTCCTGCGGGCCACCAACCCCTCGCCGTACATGTACCTCTTCCGCTTCGAGGGCTTCGACGTCGTCGGCTCGTCCCCCGAGGCCCTGGTCAAGGTCGAGGACGGGCGGGCCATGGTCCACCCCATCGCCGGCACCCGGCCGCGCGGGGCCACCCCGCGCGAGGACCAGGACCTCGCCGACGAGCTGATGGCCGACCCCAAGGAGCGCGCCGAGCACCTGATGCTCGTCGACCTCGGACGCAACGACCTGGGCCGGGTCTGCGAACCGGGCTCCGTCGAGGTCGTCGACTTCATGTCCGTCGAGCGGTACTCGCACGTCATGCACATCGTCTCGACGGTCACCGGCAAGGTCTCCGAGGGCCGCACCGCCTTCGATGTCCTGACCGCCTGCTTCCCGGCCGGCACCCTCTCCGGCGCCCCCAAGCCCCGGGCGATGCAGATCATCGACGAACTGGAGCCGTCCAGAAGAGGGTTGTACGGCGGCTGCGTCGGCTACCTCGACTTCGCCGGCGACTCCGACACCGCGATCGCCATCCGCACCGCCCTGTTGCGGGACGGCACGGCGTACGTCCAGGCGGGCGCGGGCATCGTCGCCGACTCCGACCCGGTCGCGGAGGACCAGGAGTGCCGCAACAAGGCGGCGGCGGTGCTGCGCGCGGTGCACACGGCCAACAGACTGGGCAAGTAGGGCGCTTCTCACTCAACCCCGGGTGACCGTTCGCCCGGGGTTCAAGCGATAGTGGAGTACGTGACTGCCGTTCCTCACCCCCGTTCCGAAGCCGCCGCGCCCAGCGGGTCCGGCCGCCGCAGCCTCGCCGTCGCGCTGTTGTTCGGTGCGCTCGGCGCGGCCGTGGCCCTGCTGTCCAGCCGGCAGCGCTGGGCGGAGGGCACCGCGACGGTGGCCGGTGGCGCCTTCCCGCTGACCGCCAGGGGCAGCGACGTCACGGGCGTCCCCGCGGCCCTCGCCATAGTGGGCCTCGCCGCGCTCGTCGCCGTCTTCGCCGTCCGCAGGGCCGGCCGCTTCCTGGTCTCCGGGCTCCTCGCGCTCTCCGGCGCCGGTATCGTCGTCGCCGCCCTGGCGGGCGCCTCCGACGGCTCCGCGCTGGACGAGAAGGCCGCCGAGGCCAGTGGCGACACCTCTGCCGCGGTCGACGCCCTCAGCCACACCGGCTGGCCGTACGTCGCCGCGGCCGGCGGCGCGCTCATCCTGATCGCCGGACTGCTCGCGCTGCGCTACGGCCGCCTCTGGCCCGCCATGTCCGGCCGCTACGAGCGCGGCACGGGGGCGGAGCGGCCGCGCCGCGCGCCGAAGCCGGTCGACCCGGACCGGCCCGAGGACATCTGGAAGGCCCTGGACCGGGGCGAGGACCCTACGGGAGCCTGAGCGCTCCGCTGGGGCGCCGCGATGAGATGCTCTGCCGTCTGCCGTCTGCCGTCTGCCGTCTGCCGTCTGCCGTCTGCCGTCTGCCGTCTGCCGTCTGCCGTCTGCGGCGCCGCGTCGCGGCTGGTCGCGCCCACGTGGCGGAGCCGCCGAACACAGCCCCGCGCCCCTTCGGGCGACTGACGAGGCCTCGAGTGCCCGGGTGTGGCGAATCAGACGCCACCCCCGCTCACGGCGGGCGTGCGCATACGGGACAATGGAAGTCGAGCGTCCGGAACGGACCCGTACGAGCGCGGCCACGGACGGCACGTACGACACGCACCAGCTAACGAGGAGCAAGTCATGGCGGGCAGCAGCCACGGTCACACCCCGGCCGCCTGGACGGGCGTCACCATCGCCTTCATCGGTTTCTGCGTCGCGGGCGCCTTCATGGTGATGGCCCAGCCGGCGGGCTTCTGGGCCGGCATGGTGATCGTGGTCCTCGGTGGCGTGGTCGGCATGATCATGCGCGCCATGGGCCTCGGCATGCCGAAGCAGACCGCCCTGGTGACGGCGCACACCGCGCCGGCCGTCACCCGCGAGCCGGTCACCGCCGAAGGCTGACCGGCAGCGCTCGCAGCGCTTCCCGAGGGGCGTCCCGAGAGATCGGGACGCCCCTCGCGCGCATGTGCCGACCGTACGGGGCACAATGCGAGGCGTGAACGCCGACACCTCCAGCGCAGCCGCCCCGGCGCCGCCCTCCCTGCGAGGACGGCTGGCCGTGCCCGCGGGGGTGCTGGCCGCCGTCGTCGGGGCCTTCGCCTACGTCGGCACGGTCGACCCCAACCAGCCCGGCCACTACCCGGTCTGCCCCCTGTACCGGCTCACCGGCCTGTACTGCCCCGGCTGCGGCGGCCTGCGCAGCGCGCACGCGTTCATCCACGGCGACTTCCTGGCCGCGCTGCGGGATAACGCGGCGGGCGTGGCCGCCTATCTGGCCTTCGCCGTGGTGTGGACCGTCTGGGTGGTGCGCGCGGCACGCGGCCGGCCCGTCCGGATCGAACTCAGGCCGGTCCCGATGTGGACGCTGGGCGCGGTGCTGCTGGTCTTCACCGTTGTCCGGAACCTGCCCTTCGTCGGCTGGTTGCATCCTTGATCGACTGGCAAACGTCCAGGTAGGGGGATCGGGCCTCGGCCGGATGCGAGGTCGGCGCCGTCCTGCGGATACCATCGATGTGACCATGGGTTTTGACCCGCAGGGGTTTCGACCCGCTCGGAAGAACCGTCCGGAACCGAAAGGGGACCGCTCGCGTGAGTGTGCTCGACGAGATCATCGACGGAGTCCGTGCCGACCTCGCGGAGCGGCAGGCGCGCGTCAGCCTCGACGAGCTCAAGGAGCGCGCGGCGAAGGCACCCGCCGCCAAGGACGGCGTGGCCGCACTGCGCGGCGACGGCGTCAAGGTGATCTGCGAGGTCAAGCGCTCCAGCCCGTCCAAGGGTGCGCTGGCCGCGATCGCCGACCCGGCCGGGCTCGCCGCGGACTACGAGGCGGGCGGCGCGGCCGTCATCTCGGTCCTGACCGAGCAGCGCCGCTTCGGCGGCTCGCTGGCCGACCTGGAGGCGGTCCGGGCCCGTGTGGACATCCCGGTCCTGCGCAAGGACTTCATCGTCACGTCGTACCAGCTGTGGGAGGCCCGCGCGTACGGCGCCGACCTCGCGCTGCTGATCGTCGCCGCCCTCGACCAGCCGGCCCTGGAGTCGCTGATCGAGCGCGCGGTCTCCATCGGCCTCACCCCGCTCGTCGAGGTGCACGACGAGGACGAGGTCGAGCGCGCGGTGGACGCGGGCGCCAAGGTTATCGGCGTCAACGCGCGCAACCTGAAGACCCTGGAGGTCGACCGCTCCACCTTCGAGCGGGTCGCCCCGGAGATCCCCGACACCGTGGTCAAGGTCGCCGAGTCCGGCGTCCGCGGCCCGCACGACCTGATCGCCTACGCCAACGCGGGCGCCGACGCGGTCCTGGTCGGCGAGTCCCTGGTGACCGGCCGCGACCCCAAGGCGGCGGTGGCCGACCTGGTGGCGGCGGGCGAACACCCGGCACTGCGCCACGGCCGCCCCTGATCACCCGGTAGGCTGACACCGATGACTGTGACCGTGACGAACGTGGACCGGTACGCCCGCCTCGCGCGCGGCTGCCGCCCCCGGGGCTGCCGAGCCCCGGCGAGGCGCGTCCACGGCCGCCGCGTGCGTTACGTCATCGGTGCCGAGCCGGGTCAGGTGAACGGCATGCGATGGCAGCGCCCCATCAGGGGCGCGGGGCTCTCGTCGATGTGCGGCTGCCGCCGCGCGGGCGCGAGCAACCACTGACGGCTCGCGGCCGACAGACAATCCCCACGCCCCACGGCGAATAGTGTCTTTTCACACGCACTCACCGTGAGGTTTCCGCATGCCCAGCGACTACTTCTTCCCTGACCCAGAAGGCCAGGTGCCCTCCCCGGAGGGCTACTTCGGCGCCTTCGGCGGCAAGTTCATCCCGGAGGCCCTCGTCGCCGCCGTGGACGAGGTCGCCGTCGAGTACGACAAGGCCAAGCACGACCCCGAGTTCGCCCGCGAGCTCGACGACCTGCTGGTCAACTACACCGGCCGCCCCAGCTCCCTCACCGAGGTCCCCCGGTTCGCCGCGGAAGCGGGCGGCGCCCGGATCTTCCTCAAGCGCGAGGACCTCAACCACACCGGCTCGCACAAGATCAACAACGTGCTCGGCCAGGCCCTGCTCACCAGGCGCATGGGCAAGACCCGGGTGATCGCGGAGACCGGCGCCGGCCAGCACGGCGTGGCGACGGCCACCGCCTGCGCGCTGTTCGGCCTCGAATGCACCATCTACATGGGTGAGATCGACACCAAGCGGCAGGCCCTCAACGTGGCCCGGATGCGCATGCTCGGCGCCGAGGTCATCTCCGTGAAGTCCGGCAGCCGCACCCTGAAGGACGCCATCAACGAGGCGTTCCGTGACTGGGTGGCCAACGTCGACCGCACCCACTACCTCTTCGGTACGGTCGCCGGCCCGCACCCCTTCCCGGCGATGGTCCGCGACTTCCACCGGGTCATCGGCGTCGAGGCCCGCCGCCAGCTCCTGGAGCGGGCCGGCCGCCTCCCCGACGCGGCGATCGCCTGCGTCGGCGGCGGCTCCAACGCCATCGGCCTCTTCCACGCCTTCATCCCCGACGAGGGCGTCCGCCTCATCGGCTGCGAGCCCGCGGGACACGGCATCGAGACCGGCGAGCACGCCGCCACCCTCACCGCCGGCGAGCCCGGCATCCTGCACGGCTCCCGGTCCTACGTCCTCCAGGACGACGAGGGCCAGATCACCGAGCCGTACTCGATCTCGGCCGGTCTGGACTACCCGGGCATCGGCCCGGAGCACTCCTACCTCAAGGACTCCGGCCGCGGCGAGTACCGCGCGGTCACCGACGACGCGGCCATGCAGGCCCTGCGTCTGCTGTCCCGCACCGAGGGCATCATCCCGGCCATCGAGAGCGCGCACGCCCTGGCCGGCGCCCTGGAGGTCGGCCGGGAGCTCGGCAAGGACGGCCTGATCGTCGTCAACCTGTCCGGCCGCGGCGACAAGGACATGGACACCGCCGCGCGCTACTTCGGGCTGTACGACACCGACGCCGAGGTCGCCGCCGACGCCACCGCCACCGCCGAGATCGAGGGGGACGCCAAGTGAGCGGGAACATCCAACTGCTGTCCGACACCCTCGCGGGTGCCAAGGCCGAGGGCCGCAGCGCCCTGATCGCCTACCTCCCGGCCGGGTTCCCGACGGTGGCAGGCGGCATCGAGGCGATCAAGGCGGTCCTGGACGGCGGCGCGGACGTCGTCGAGGTCGGGCTGCCGCACAGCGACCCGGTGCTCGACGGCCCGGTCATCCAGACCGCCGACGACATCGCCCTGCGCGGCGGCGTCAAGATCGCGGACGTCATGCGCACGGTCAAGGAGGCCTACGCGGCCACCGGCAAGCCGATCCTCGTCATGACGTATTGGAACCCCATCGACCGCTACGGCGTCGAGCGCTTCACCGCCGAGCTGGCCGAGGCGGGCGGCGCGGGCTGCATCCTGCCCGACCTGCCCGTCCAGGAGTCGGCCCTGTGGAGGGAGCACGCCGAGAAGCACGGCCTCGCGACGGTCTTCGTCGTGGCGCCCAGCAGTAAGGACGAGCGGCTCGCGCAGATCACGGCGGCCGGCAGCGGCTTCGTCTACGCGGCCTCCCTGATGGGCGTCACGGGTACCCGGGCATCCGTCGGCGCACAGGCCCAGGACCTGGTGGAACGCACCCGTGGCACCGGCACCGGGCTGCCCGTCTGCGTCGGCCTCGGTGTCTCCGACGCGGCCCAGGCCGCCGAGGTCGCCGGCTTCGCCGACGGGGTGATCGTCGGCTCGGCCTTCGTGAAGCGGATGCTGGACGCGCCGGACGACGCGGCCGGCGTGGTGGCCGTCCGGGAACTCGCCGGTGACCTGGCGAAGGGCGTGCGCGGACAGGCGTAACGGAACACCACGGACCATTCGGTCACTCGAACGGGTGGACCTGGGACCGGGGAGGCGCGGTGCGCCTCCCCGGTTCGTTCTGGTGGTGTGAGCGAGAAGAATCGTGACGGAAAGCGGACGGCCCGCGAGCGGATCGCAGCCGACCGCGAGAAGCATCAGTCCGCGGAGAAGCGACGGCGCGCGCTGATCGTGGGCGCGAGCGTCGTCTGTGTCCTCGGCCTGGCGGCGGTGATCGGCGTCGTCGCCGCGAACGCGGGCAAGGACAAGAACAGCAAGAGCTCGGGCCCGGTCGTGGCGCCCTCGGGCGCGCAGGGCAAGGACAGCCTCGCGATCCCGGTCGGCAAGGACGATGCCAAGGCGACGCTCACCATCTGGGAGGACTTCCGCTGCCCGGCCTGCCAGGCCTTCGAGACGGCGTACCGCCCGACGCTCCACGAGCTGACCGACTCCGGCAAGCTCAGAATCGAGTACCACCTGGTCACGCTGATCGACGGCAACCTCGGCGGCAGCGGCTCCCGGAACGCGGCCAACGCGGCGGCCTGCGCCCAGGACGCGGGCAAGTTCCGCGACTACCACGACGTGCTGTACGAGAACCAGCCGAAGGAAACCGACGACACCTTCTCGAGCAACGACAAGCTGATCGAGCTGGCCGGCAAGGTCCAGGGCCTGAATACGCCGGCGTTCCAGAAATGTGTCAAGGACGGCAAGCACAACGCCTGGGTCGTGAAGTCCAACGAGGCCTTCCAGGCGGCCAAGTTCGGCGGCACCCCGACCGTTCTGCTCGACGGCAAGAACATCTACCAGGACCAGACCATGACCCCGGCCAAGCTGAAGCAGCTAGTGGAGGACGCCAACAAGGGGTGAGCGGGGTAAGCATTTCTCACGCCCCTGTTATGGAGCCGTAGCCGGGCTGGTTGCCGTCGGCCCGGTCCGGCACGGTAGCGTCGACCCTGCCATGGAATATCTTGCCTACATTCCCAGCCCTTCGCGCGGGGTGATCCACCTCGGTCCCATTCCGCTGCGCGGCTACGCCTTCTGCATCATCATCGGTGTCTTCGTAGCCGTCTGGCTCGGAAACAGGCGCTGGATCGCCCGGGGCGGGCGGGCCGGCACCGTGGCCGACATCGCCGTCTGGGCCGTGCCGTTCGGCCTGGTCGGCGGGCGTCTGTACCACGTGATCACGGACTACGAGCTGTACTTCAGCGAGGGCCGTGACTGGGTCGACGCGTTCAAGGTGTGGCAGGGCGGCCTCGGTATCTGGGGCGCGATCGCGCTCGGCGCGGTGGGTGCGTGGATCGGCTGCCGGCGCCGGGGCATCCCGCTCCCGGCCTACGCCGACGCCATCGCCCCCGGCATCGCCTTGGCCCAGGCGATCGGCCGCTGGGGCAACTGGTTCAACCAGGAGCTGTACGGCCGCGAGACGCATGTGCCGTGGGCCCTGCACATCACCTCGTCCGAGGGCGGCCGGGTCCCCGGCTACTACCACCCGACCTTCCTCTACGAGTCGCTGTGGTGCATCGGCGTCGCCTTCCTGGTGATCTGGGCCGACCGCCGATTCAAGCTGGGGCACGGGCGGGCGTTCGCGCTGTATGTCGCCGCGTACTGCGTGGGCCGCGGCTGGATCGAGTACATGCGCGTCGACGACGCCCACCACATCCTCGGCCTGCGGCTCAACGACTGGACCGCGATGATCGTGTTCCTGCTCGCGGTGCTGTACATCGTGCTCTCCGCGAAGAAGCGGCCGGGCCGGGAGCCGGTGGTCGAGCCGGGCGTCTCCGACGGGGAGACCGACGGTACGGGTGACGCCGCCGCGGCTGCCGAAACCAAGGAGGCTTCCGAGGCGGAGGCTTCCGAAGGCGAGGCCGAGCACGAGGTCAAGGACGAAGCCGAGCACGAGGCCAAGGACGAGGCCGAAGCCGAGCACGAAGCCGAGGCCGGGTCGGCGACCAAGAAGAGCTGACCTGCCGCGATACGACGAAGAGGGCGCCCGGGACGGAACCGGGCGCCCTCTTCGCGTACGTGCCGACGGATCCCGGCGAGCCCGGCACCGCCGGACACCGCCGCGGAAGCGCTCGCCGCCACGGCGGAAGAAGCTCGCCGGCGAAGGGCCGAAGAAGGGATCGGGCCGTCGGTGTCAGCGGCGGTTCAGCAGGGACAGGGTTCTGCGGGCCGTCGCCACCACCGCCGCGTCGATGAAGCTGCCGTCCGGGAGGGCCTGGGCGCCCTGTTCCGTGGTGGCCGCCTTGATGATCTTTTCGGCCTGTTCCAGTTCGGCCTGGGTGGGGAGATAGGCGCGTTCGATGATCGGGAGCTGCCGGGGGTGGATGGCGGCGCGGCCCAGGAAGCCCAGGGCGCGGCCGCGGGCGCAGGAGGTGGCGAGGCCCTTGAGGTCCCGGGTGTCGGGGTGGACCGACTGGGGCGGTGGGGCGAGGCCCGCGGCCCGGGCGGCGACCACGATCCGGGAACGGGACCAGTCGAGGCCGATGTCGTCGTACACGCCCAGGTCGGCCTGGAGGTCCGCCTCCCCGAGCGAGATGCCCCGCAGGGCGGGGTGGGCGGTGGCGATGGCGTAGGCGTGCTCGATGCCGAGGGCCGATTCGAGGAGGGCGTAGAGAGGGAGGGCGGCGGTCCGGGAGGCGATGTGGTGGATGTCGTCGGGGCCGGTCACCTTGGGGAGACGCAGTCCGGCGAGGCCGGGGAGGCCGAGCAGGGCCCGCAGGTCGGCCGCGGCCCAGGGGGTGTCCAGGCCGTTGACCCGGACGTGCACCGGGACCGGCTGGGGGTGGGCCAGGAGGTCGGCGGTGGCGGCGCGGGCGCAGTCCTTGCGGTCGGGGGCGACGGCGTCCTCCAGGTCGACCACCACCACGTCCGCGCCGCAGGCCAGCGCCTTGGCGACGACATGCGGCCGGTCACCGGGGACGTACAGCCAGGTCAGCGGGAAGGGGGCGGGGGTCATACGGCGCCCTCCTCGCGCAGGGCCAGCAGCTGGGCCGGGGTCAGGCCCAGCTCGGTGAGGACCTCGTCCGTGTCGGCACCGTGCGGGCGGCCGGTCCAGCGGATCGCGCCGGGGGTCGAGGAGAGCCGGAAGAGGACGTTCTGCATGCGCAGCGGCCCCAGTTCGGGGTCGGGCACGGTGGTGATCGTGTCCAGCGCCAGGTACTGCGGGTCGGCCATCACGTCCCGCACGTCCTGGATGGGGGCGACCGCCGCCTCCGCCTTCTCGAACTCGGCCAGCACCTCGGCACGGGAGCGGGTGGCGATCCAGTCGCCGACGGCCGCGTCCAGGACGTCGGAGTGCGCGGCCCGGTCGGCGCCGGTCGCGAACCACGGCTCGTCGATCAGCTCCGGGCGCCCGACCAGCCGCAGTACGCGTTCCGCGATCGACTGGGCCGAGGTGGAGACGGCGACCCAGGTCCCGTCCGCCGTGCGGTAGGTGTTGCGCGGGGCGTTGTTGGCGGAGCGGTTGCCGGTGCGCGCCTGGACGTAGCCGAGCTGGTCGTACCAGGTGGGCTGGGGGCCGAGGACGGTGAGGATCGGTTCGATGATCGCCATGTCGACGACCTGGCCCTCGCCGGTGCGGTCCCGGGCGGCGAGCGCGGTCATCACGGCGTACGCGGTCGCCAGTGCCGCGATGGAGTCGGCGAGCCCGAACGGGGGCAGCGTGGGCGGGGCGTCCGGTTCGCCGGTGATCGCCGCGAAGCCGCTCATCGCCTCGGCGAGGGTGCCGAAGCCGGGGCGGTGGGCGTAGGGGCCGAACTGGCCGAAGGCGGTGACCCGGGTCAGGATCAGCCGGGGGTTGGCGGCGGAGAGTTCCTCCCAGCCGAGGTCCCACTTCTCCAGGGTGCCGGGCCGGAAGTTCTCCACGATCACGTCGGCGGTGGCGGCGAGCCGGAGCAGCGTGGCGCGGCCACCGGGCTTGGACAGGTCGAGGGTGATGGTCCGCTTGTTGCGGCCGAGCAGCTTCCACCACAGGCCGACGCCCTGCTTGGCCGGGCCGTGCCCCCGGGAGGGGTCGGGTTTGCCGGGGTGCTCGACCTTGACGACCTCGGCGCCGAAGTCACCGAGCAGGGTGGCGGCGAGGGGGCCGGCGAAGAGGGTGGCGAGGTCCAGGACGCGCAGACCGGCGAGGGGCTGGGGCTGTGTTGTCGTACTCATGCGGTGTACTGGGCCTCGATCTCCGGACGGTACGGCATGGACGTCGACGCCCCCTCCCGTTGTACGGCGAGCGCGGCCGCGGCCGCCGCCCAGGACAGGGCCTCCCGGATGGGTTTCTCCTCGGCCAGGGCGACCGCGAGGGCGCCGACGAAAGTGTCGCCCGCGCCCGTCGAGTCGACGGCGGTCACCCGGGGCGCCGGGATGACGAGGGGCGCGGCGTCCCGGGTGAGGTAGAGGCTGCCGGCGGCGCCCAGGGTGACCACCACCTGCGGCACCAGGCCGAGCAGGGCGGCGGCCGCGTCCCGCGGGTCGGCGCGGTCGGTGAGCGCGGCGGCCTCACGCTCGTTGGACACCAGCAGGTCGATGCTGTCGAGGAGTTCGGACGGGAGAGGGCGGACGGGGGACGGGGTGAGGATGGTCCGGACGCCGTGCCGGCGGGCGGCCTGCGCACCGGCGACGACCGCGGGCAGCGGGATCTCCAGTTGCAGCAGGAGGGTGTCGGCGGAGGCGATGACGCCCTCGTCGCCGGGGGAGAGATGGTCGACGGTGCCGTTCGCGCCGGGGATCACGACGATCGCGTTGCCGCCCTCGTCGTCCACGACGATGTGCGCGGTGCCGGAGGGGCCCTCGATCGTGCGCAGCGAGTCGGTGTCCACGCCGGAGTGTTCGAGGGACTCCCGCATCCGGGTGCCGTAGGCGTCATGGCCGACCGCGCCGATCATCGAGACGGTGGCGCCCGCGCGGGCGGCGGCGATCGCCTGGTTGGCGCCCTTGCCGCCGGGGATCGTACGGAACTCCCGTCCGGTCACGGTCTCGCCGAGCTGCGGGGCCTTCTCGACGTACGCGACGAGGTCCATGTTCGTGCTGCCGAGTACGGCGATCTGGGTCATGGGCGGGTCGCCTCCAGGTGGGTGAGGTGGGCGAGGGTGTCGAAGCCGGTGCCGTCGAAGCCGGCGACGGAGGTGGCGAGTCGGTTCTTGAGCGGGGTCGTCCAGCGGTCGGGGAGGGCGTCGGGGTCGCCGGCGAGCAGCCCGGCGACCGAGCCGGCCGTCGCGCCGTTCGAGTCGGTGTCCCAGCCGCCGCTCACCGCACGGCAGACGGAGCCGGTGAAGTCGCCGTCCGCGTGGGTGAGGGCGGCGGCGATCAGCGCGGTGTTGGGGATGGCGTGCACCCAGTGGTGGGTGGGGGAGTGGGTGCGGTGGAGCTCCGCCACGACCGCCTCGAAGTCCTCGTGGGTCTCGGCCAGCCGGATCGCCCGGTCGATCGCCTGTGCCAGGCGGGACCGGGGCGGGATCACCGTGCGGCCGGAGCGCAGGCAGGCGTGGATGTCGTGGGTTCCGCTGGCGGCGGTGGCGATGGTGGCCGCCGTGAACATCGCCGCGTAGACGCCGTTGGCCGTGTGGGTGAGGGCGGCGTCGCGATGGGCCTGTTCGGCCGCGGCGGCCGGGTCGCCGGGGTTGGTCCAGCCGTGCACGTCGGCGCGGATCAGGGCGCCGATCCACTCCCGGAAGGGGTTGCGGTGGCGGGCGGTGTGCGGCGGTTCGACGCCGGTGAGGAGGTTGCGGTAGGCGACGCGCTCGGCGGTGAAGGTGCGGCCGGCCGGGAGTTCGTCGAGCCAGAGGGCGGCTACGTCGGTGGTGGTGAAGGCTCTGGTGCGGCGCTGGAGCAGGAGGAGGTTGAGGAGGGGGTAGTTGAGGTCGTCGTCCTCGGGCATGCCGGCGATGTTCTCGACGAGAGAGGTGGCGGCGGAGCGGCGGTTCCAGGGGTGGGCGGCGAGGAGCTCGGCGGGGACCCCGCGGGCGGTGAAGTAGTGGTTCAGGGGCCAGTTGCCGGCTGCTTGGGCGAGTTCGCGGATGGCGTGGAGGGGAAGCTTCTCGACGGGTTTGCCGAGGAGACAGCCAACGGCTCTGCCGAGCCAGGCGGCGTGGTAGGCGCGGGTGGGCGGGGGCTCGGGGGTTTCGCCTGCCGGCGCCCCGTCAGGGGCGCGGGGAACTGCGCGAGCAACCACATCGCACCCGCAGTCGCACGACGGTCCGCACCGCCCTCCCCGTTGCGCGGTCGGCCACTGCGGACACAGCGCCTTGATCGCTGCCAGATCCGTCGGCTCGTTCAACCTGCTTGGCAGGTCCGCGAGTTCGTCGAGGAGGTCCTCCGCCAGTTGGCGGAGATAGCGGGACGCCCGCTCCGGTGACGCACCGGCCCGGCTCGGCGCGGACGCGCCGCCCGCCGCCCGCCACCTCGCCTCGACGGCCGACGGCTCCCGCCCGTCCTGCCGGGCCTGGCGGATCTCGTGGCCCAGCAGATCCTCCGGCTGGACCCAGGTCAGGCGGAGCATCCCGGGCCCCCGAGGCGCGTGAAGGACTCCTCGTGGGCACGCCGGAGGTCCGTGTCGCGGAGGAAGACCTCCCTGGCCACGACGGCCAGCGTGCGCGGCGGCTCCCAGAGGTCGAGGCGGCTCGCCTCGGCGACCCGCTTCGACCACTCCTCCGGTACGGCGGAGCCCAGCGCCCCGGCGATCGCACCCGCCATCGTCGCGATCGAGTCGCAGTCCCGGCCGTAGTTGACGGAGCCGAGGACGGCGTGCCGGTAGTCGCCGCCTGCCACCAGCAACATGCCGAGCGCGACGGGGAGTTCCTCGATCGCGTGCAGGCGGGAGGGGCGGCGGGCGCCGAGCGAGGGGGCGCGGTAGTCGGGGCCGACCGTGTCGTAGGGGGTGACCGCCTCCCGGAGGGGGGTGAGGGCAGACTCGAAGTCGGTGTGGTGCGCGGCCACTTCACAGACCGCTTCGATCGCCGTGCGCGTGCCGTCCTTCGCCAGGGACAGGCACGCGGTGACTACGGAGTCCGCTGTCGCTCCGGGCGCGGCGGCCGCCGCCACCGCCGCCGCGAAGACGCCCGCCGCCTCCCTGCCGTACGACGACTGGTGGGCGCCGGCGATGTCCAGGGCCTCGGCGTACGCGGCCCGCGGGTTCGCCGCGTTGACCAGGCCGACCGGGGCCATGTACATCGCCGCGCCGCAGTTGACGATGTTGCCGGTGCCGGCCTCGCGGGGGTCGACATGGCCATAGTGCAGGCGGGTCGCCAGCCACTTCTCGGCGAGGAAGACCCGCTGGAGGGGGATGGTCTCGGTCTCCAGCTCCGGGATCCAGCGGGGGTTGGTCATCAGGTCGGGGACCAGGTGGTCGGCGATCGCGTACGCGTCGAGGTGGTCGCGGACGCGGTCGTACACCCGTACCAGCGCATGGGTCATCAAGGTGTCGTCGGTGACGTGCCCGTCGCCCTTGTGGTACGGGGCGAGGGGGCGGGCGGTGCGCCAGGCGTCGCCGTTCCAGGGGCCGACGACGCCGTGGACGCGGCCGCCGTGGCGTTCCAGGATCTGGTCGGGGGAGTAGCCCTCGACCGGGCCGCCGAGGGCGTCACCCACGGCGGCTCCGACGAGGGCTCCGGTGATCCGTTCGTCCAGCGAAGCGCCGGTGCTTTCTTGTGCTTTGGGCGTCATGCACCGAATCATCCACCTGGACGGGCCGGTTGCGTGGCTTCCAGGAGTTCGGCGAGTTCCACGAGGTCGGTGCCGGTGAGGCGGGGGAGGGCGCAGCCGGAGAGGGTGCGGCAGGCGTCCCGCCAGGGCGGCGGGATCGAGTCACCGCCGCCGAGGGCGCCGGTGAGTGCGCCGGCCAGGGCGGGGGCCGAGTCGGCGACCCGGGAGAGACAGGCGGCGGCGGGGACGGCCTCGGCGATCCGGCCGCGCGCGGCGGTGGCGAGGGCGAGGGCGACCGGGACGGTTTCGGCGGCGGCGATGCCGTAGCTGTAGACGTGGTCGACGATTTGGTGTTCGAGGAGGGGGACGAGGGCGAAGGCGGTGTCGGCCGTGGCGGTGAGGGTCAGGGCGTGCCGGGCGTTGCGGCCGATCTCGGTGGCCTCGGGGAGTTCGGCGAGCGCGGCGGCCACGCAGGTCTCCACCTCGGCGCCGACGAGGGCGAGGGCGAGGGCCGCCGCCATGGCGCGGGCGCCGTGCACTCCGTCGCCGTCCTGGGTGTAGTGGGCGTCGAACTCGGCGAGGTCGGCGGCGCGTTGGGGGTCGCCGGGGTGGGCGACGGCGAGTGCGCAGGCGCGGACGCAGGCGGCGTCGTCGAAGTAGTGCGGGTTGTCGTGGCCGGTGGCGGGCGGGCGCAGACCGGTCGCGAGGTTGCCGAGGCCGGCGCGGACGGAGATGCGGGCGCGCAGGGGGAGGACGGCCGACTCGATCTCGGGGGCGCGTTCCGCGGCGGCGGCGACCTCGGAGGCCATGGCGGTCCAGGTCAGGTCGATGGCGGCGCGGGTACGGAGCTCACGGCTGAGGTCGGCGAGGGCGGTGTCGTCGCCGGCACGCAGGACGGCCTCCGCGGCGAAGGCCGCCCACTCGGCGTCGTCGGAGGGGCCGAGGCGGAGGGGCTCGGGGGGCTGGTTGAGGGCGATGGGGACGGGGAGGGTGGTGGTCGCGTTCTGTTCGGCGAAGGTGTCGAGTTCCCGGGTGAGACGGCGGGTCCACTCCGGCATGCGGGCGGCGCGGTGCCGGGCGGCGGGCCAGCCGGCGGCGTCGCCTGCGGCGAGGCCGAGCAGGAGCCCCTCGATACGACGCCGCATCACCGCAGCCCCTCGCCGCAGCCGCCCCCCAGAGGGCTCCGCCCCCGACCGCCCCGATCCCTCGCCCACCCACCACCCGACTCGGTTTCTTGAAGGGTCGGCGTCGAGGGTCGTGGCTCGGTGCGTGCGAAGTCCGCCACCGAAGTCCGCCGCTCGCCCGACAGGGAGACCGGGGCCGAGGGCCGCTCGGTCGGTGGAGATGTCGGTGCGGAGGTCCGTGGCTCGGTCGGCGGGTAGGCCGGGGGCGTGGGCTGCTCGGGTGCAAGGGAGGTGGGCGTCGAGGGTCGTGCTTCAGCGGATAGGGAGACCGGGGCCGAGGGCCGCTCGGTCGGTGGAGATGTCGGTGCGGAGGTCCGTGGCTCGGTCGGCAGAGGTGTCGGCGTCGAGGGTCGTGGTTCGGTCGGCAGGGAGATTGGGGTCGAGGGGGGCTCGGTCGGCTGAGAGGTGGGTGTCGTGGGGTGGGGGGCGGTGTGGGGCGGAGGGGGTGGGTCGGTTGGTGGGGAGGAGGTCGGGGCCGGTGTTCTCGGGGGCGCTCCTGTCAGGAGTGCCGCCACCTCCAGTACGTGTCGGCCCGCCATCGCCGGCAGGCAGCTTCCCCTCGCCGGGCCGATTGCCGCAGCCCAGTCCGGCGGGATCGCCTTCTCACCCTGCGTCGCCCCCGCCAGCGCCCCCGCCACCGCCGCCGTCGTGTCCGCGTCGCGGCCCATGTTGACGGCCGTCAGTACCGCGTCCCGGAAGTCGCCGTCCGCCGCCGCGTACGCGCCGAAGGCCAGGGCCACCGCCTCCGGGGCCAGGTCGGTCCACGGGTAGCCGCCGATGACGACCGCGGAGCGCACCGCCCGTTCGCCCCGGTGGGCCACCGAGACGGCTCGGCGCAGGGAGCGTGCCGTCCAGGAGTCGTCCGGGATCACCGCCAGCGCGGCCGCGACCACCGCCGTCGGCGGGGCTCCCGCCATCGCCGCCGCCACGCCCGCCGCCACCGCCTGGCCGCCGTAGATGCCCTCGCCCTCGTGGCTCACCGAACCGTCGATCGCGACCAGCCGGGCCGCCTCGACGGGCCGGCCCGCCGCGAAGACGCCGAAGGGGGCCGCCCGCATGGCCAGGCCGTCGCTCCAGGCGTGCCGGTGCTGGGCGGAGATGGGGGCGGCGAGGCCCCGGCGGAGGTTCTCCAGGGTGCCCCGCTCGCTGAAGCCGGCGCCCTTGAAGGGGCCCTCGGCGCGGTCGGCGATCCACTCGTGCCAGGCCGCCTCGACATGGGCCGGGGTGAGTGCCGAGCCGTGGCGGGCGAGGAGCAGGCCGGAGAAGATCGCGTACTCGGTGTCGTCCGTGCCGGCCGGGGTGTCGGTGACGTACCCCGTGATGCGGCCCCAGCGGGCGCGGATCTCGGAGGGCTTCATGTTCTCCGCCGGCGCCCCGAGCGCGTCGCCCACCGCCAGGCCCAGCAGCGCGCCCCGTGCCCGGTCGTGCAGCGGGGAGGCGCGCTCGTCGGGGGCGGGGGCCGGCGGGGTGCAGACGATCGATGACATGGGCGGGCCTCTCCGGGAGGGGCTTCGCGCCGGGGCGCGGAACCGTTTGCGGATGTGTCCCACCAACGGCGGTTGACCGCAGCCTGCCGGGCCGCCACATCACCCGGTCGACATTTGTGCAGTACATCGCACAACTGAGTGGAGAAGGGTAAAGCCGCAGGTTAGCCGAGCCTTTCCTTGCTGGCGGCAGGGAATGGCGGGGCGTAGTGTCAAGGTTGTCAAAAGATGGAATCAGTCCAGACTTAGCTTTGCCTCAGCTTAGGTGAGGCATGTTCGAGACCTGTTGGGGGACCCGCATGGCCGTCATCGAGACCCAGGCGACGCTGCACGAGGCGCACCGCGACAACCACACCCACCGGGACGTGAACGGAGGGTGGCTGCGGCCCGCGGTCTTCGGTGCCATGGACGGGCTCGTCTCCAACCTCGCCCTGATCACCGGCGTCGCCGGCGGGGCCGTCAGCCATCAGACCATCGTCATCACCGGACTCGCGGGGCTGGCCGCCGGCGCCTTCTCGATGGCCGCCGGCGAGTACACCTCCGTCGCCTCGCAGCGCGAGCTCGTC
The DNA here is from genome assembly GCF_040634235.1 of Streptomyces sp. NPDC007157. NCBI lineage: Bacteria > Bacillati > Actinomycetota > Actinomycetes > Kitasatosporales > Streptomycetaceae > Streptomyces > Streptomyces sp. NPDC007157. The sequence continues at coordinate 320,227 of NZ_JBEYFE010000006.1, read as the reverse complement.
GAGGCCGAGCTGGACGTGGAGCGCAGGGAGCTGCGCAGGCATCCGCAGGACGAGGAGGCAGAGCTCGCCGCGCTCTACGAGGCGAGAGGGGTCGACGCGCCGCTCGCGCGGGAGGTCGCCCGGCAGCTGTCCGCCGACCCGGAGCAGGCGCTGGAGATACATGCCCGCGAGGAGCTCGGCATCGACCCCGGCGACCTGCCCTCGCCGCTGGTCGCCGCCGTGTCGTCCTTCGGCTCGTTCGCGCTGGGCGCGCTGCTGCCCGTACTGCCGTTCCTGCTCGGCGCCGGCGCGCTCTGGCCCGCCCTGCTGCTGGCGCTCGTCGGGCTGTTCGGCTGTGGTGCCGTGGTGGCCAGGGTGACCGCGCGGACCTGGTGGTTCAGCGGTCTGCGGCAGCTCGCGCTGGGTGGCGCCGCGGCCGGTGTGACGTACGCCCTGGGCAGCCTGTTCGGAACCGCCGTAGGATAGCTGGACCGCTACTTATGCGTTGGGCCGCATAAGTAGCCGTTACTCGCTGGTTTCGAATGCTTAACCACTGGGCATGAGCCGTAAGCACCGCAGGCAAGGACGCCTGACGTGCACATGTGGGGTGTCGGCGACGCTCACCCCCGCCCCTGCGGACCGATGGACACGGATCTGTCCGGATCGGTCCCCCACCACCTTCACCGCATGAGCGGTACCCCGCCGTAAACCCCTACGGCGTCCGCATGTTGGAACGGTGTATCCAGTTCCCGAGAACCGCTCCATCATGTAACCTGCGTGAAATTTCGCAACAAAAACGCAGAGGGCCAGCGTCGTCCCTCGGCACCTGCTATATGCCACTGACGACGACGGGAGAGCCGATGCGTACGCCGCGCCAGCCGTCCCAGCACTCCACGAATGGCCTGAACTGGTCGTTCATGGATGCTCGCCCTGCTGCGCAGGGTATGTACGACCCCCGCAACGAGCATGACGCCTGTGGCGTCGGCTTTGTGGCCACCCTCACCGGCGAGGCGAGCCACGCGCTGGTCGAGCAGGCACTCACGGTTCTGCGCAACCTGGAGCACCGCGGCGCGACCGGCTCCGAGCCCGACTCCGGTGACGGTGCCGGACTGCTTTCCCAGGTGCCCGACGCCTTCTTCCGCGAGGTGGCCGGTTTCGAACTGCCGGCGGCCGGTTCGTACGCCGCCGGTATCGCCTTCCTGCCCGAGGACGGCACCCAGGACGCCATCTCGCGGATTGAGACGATCGCGGGCGAGGAGGGCCTCACCGTCCTCGGCTGGCGCGAGGTTCCGGTCGCCCCGGGGCTGCTCGGCGCCACCGCCCGCTCCACCATGCCGGTCTTCCGGCAGGTTTTCGTCACCGACGGCGCCAGCGAGGGCATCGCGCTGGACCGCAGGGCGTTCGTGCTGCGCAAGCGCGCCGAGCGCGAGGTGGGCGTCTACTTCCCCTCGTTGTCCGCCCGGACCATCGTCTACAAGGGCATGCTGACCACCGGCCAGCTGGAGCCCTTCTTCCCGGACCTGTCCGACCGCCGCTTCGCATCCGCGATCGCGCTCGTGCACTCCCGGTTCTCCACCAACACCTTCCCGTCGTGGCCGCTCGCGCACCCCTACCGCTTCGTCGCCCACAACGGTGAGATCAACACCGTCAAGGGCAACCGCAACTGGATGGTCGCCCGCGAGTCCCAGCTGGTCTCCGACCTGTTCGGCCCGCAGGAGAAGCTGGACCGCGTCTTCCCGATCTGTACGCCCGACGCCTCCGACTCGGCCTCCTTCGACGAGGTGCTGGAACTCCTGCACCTGGGCGGGCGCTCGCTGCCGCACTCGGTGCTGATGATGATCCCGGAGGCGTGGGAGAACCACGACTCCATGGACCCGGCCCGGCGTGCCTTCTACGGCTTCCACTCCACGATGATGGAGCCCTGGGACGGCCCCGCCTGTGTCACCTTCACCGACGGCTCCCAGGTCGGCGCCGTTCTCGACCGCAACGGTCTGCGTCCCGGCCGCTACTGGGTCACCGACGAGGGCCTGGTCGTGCTCGGCTCCGAGGTCGGCGTCCTCGACATCGACCCCGCCAAGGTCGTCCGCAAGGGCCGGCTGCAGCCCGGCAAGATGTTCCTCGTCGACACCGCCGAGCACCGCATCATCGAGGACGACGAGATCAAGGCGGGCCTCGCCGCCGCGGAGCCCTACGCCGAGTGGCTGGAGGCCGGCGAGATCGAGCTGAGCGACCTGCCCGAGCGTGAGCACATCGTGCACACCCACGCCTCGGTCACCCGCCGCCAGCAGACCTTCGGCTACACCGAGGAAGAGCTGCGCGTCATCATCGCGCCGATGGCCAAGGCCGGTGCCGAGCCGATCGGCTCCATGGGCACCGACTCGCCGATCGCGGCGCTCAGCGAGCGCCCGCGGCTGCTCTTCGACTACTTCACCCAGCTGTTCGCGCAGGTCACCAACCCGCCGCTGGACGCGATCCGGGAAGAGCTGGTGACGAGTCTGCGCTCGTCCCTCGGCCCCGCGGGCAACCTGCTCGACCCGAACGCCGCCTCGTGCCGCTCGGTCGTGCTGCCCTTCCCGGTGATCGACAACGACGAGCTGGCCAAGCTCATCCACATCAACGCCGACGGCGACATGCCCGGCTTCAAGGCCGCGACCCTGTCCGGCCTGTACCGGGTCTCCGGCGGCGGTGACACCCTCGCCGCGCGGATCGAGGAGATCTGCGCCGAGGCCGACGCGGCCATCGAGAACGGCGCCCGGCTGATCGTCCTGTCGGACCGGCACTCGGACGCCGAGCACGCGCCGATCCCCTCGCTGCTGCTCACCGCGGCCGTCCACCACCACCTCATCCGCACCAAGCAGCGCACCCAGGTGGGCCTGCTGGTCGAGGCCGGTGACGTCCGCGAGGTCCACCACGTGGCCCTGCTGATCGGCTTCGGCGCCGCGGCCGTCAACCCGTACCTGGCCATGGAGTCCGTCGAGGACCTGACCCGCGCGGGCACCTTCCTGCCGGGCATGGAGTCCGAGCAGGCCATCCGCAACCTGATCTACGCCCTCGGCAAGGGCGTCCTCAAGGTCATGTCCAAGATGGGCATCTCCACGGTCGCCTCCTACCGGGGCGCCCAGGTCTTCGAGGCCGTCGGTCTCGACACCGCGTTCGTCGAGAAGTACTTCAACGGCACCGCCACCAAGATCGGCGGCGTCGGCATCGACGTCATCGCCAAGGAGGTCGCCGCCCGCCACGCCAAGGCGTACCCGGCCTCCGGCATCGCGCCGGCCCACCGCGCCCTGGACATAGGCGGCGAGTACCAGTGGCGCCGCGAGGGCGAGCCGCACCTGTTCGACCCGGAGACGGTCTTCCGCCTCCAGCACTCGACGCGTGCCAACCGCTACGACATCTTCAAGAAGTACACGGACCGGGTGAACGAGCAGTCCGAGCGGCTCATGACGCTCCGCGGGCTCTTCGGCTTCAAGTCCGGTGACGAAGGCCGCGCGCCGATCTCCGTCGACGAGGTCGAGCCGGTCTCCGAGATCGTCAAGCGCTTCTCCACCGGCGCCATGTCGTACGGCTCCATCTCGCGCGAGGCCCACGAGACCCTCGCCATCGCCATGAACCAGCTGGGCGGCAAGTCCAACACCGGTGAGGGCGGCGAGGACCCGGACCGGCTGTACGACCCCGCGCGGCGCAGCGCCATCAAGCAGGTGGCGTCCGGCCGTTTCGGCGTGACCTCCGAGTACCTGGTCAACGCCGACGACATCCAGATCAAGATGGCCCAGGGCGCCAAGCCCGGCGAGGGCGGCCAGCTGCCCGGCCACAAGGTCTACCCGTGGGTCGCCAGGACCCGGCACTCCACCCCGGGCGTCGGCCTGATCTCGCCGCCGCCGCACCACGACATCTACTCCATCGAGGACCTGGCCCAGCTGATCCACGACCTCAAGAACGCGAACCCGCAGGCGCGGATTCACGTCAAGCTGGTCTCGGAGGTCGGCGTCGGCACGGTCGCCGCCGGTGTGTCGAAGGCGCACGCGGACGTCGTGCTCATCTCCGGCCACGACGGCGGCACGGGCGCCTCCCCGCTGACGTCGCTGAAGCACGCGGGCGGCCCCTGGGAGCTCGGCCTCGCCGAGACCCAGCAGACCCTGCTGCTCAACGGCCTGCGGGACCGGATCGTGGTCCAGACCGACGGCCAGCTGAAGACCGGCCGGGACGTGGTCATCGCCGCGCTGCTCGGCGCCGAGGAGTTCGGTTTCGCGACCGCGCCGCTCGTCGTCTCCGGCTGCATCATGATGCGCGTCTGCCACCTGGACACCTGCCCGGTCGGCGTCGCCACCCAGAACCCGGTGCTGCGCGACCGCTTCTCCGGCAAGGCCGAGTACATCGTCAACTTCTTCCGGTTCATCGCCGAGGAGGTCCGCGAGATCCTCGCCGAGCTGGGCTTCCGCTCCATCGAGGAGGCCGTCGGCCACGCGGAGGCGCTCGACGTCACCCGCGCCGTGAACCACTGGAAGGCGCAGGGCCTGGACCTGACCCCGCTCTTCCACGTGCCCGAGCTGCCCGAGGGCGCGGCCCTGCACCAGACCGTCCGGCAGGACCATGGTCTGGAGAAGGCCCTGGACAACGAGCTGATCAAGCTCGCCTCGGACGCCCTGGCCGCCTCCAGCGCCACCGACGCCCAGCCGGTGCGCGCCCAGATCAAGGTGCGCAACATCAACCGCACGGTCGGCACCATGCTCGGCCACGAGGTGACGAAGAAGTTCGGCGGTGCGGGCCTGCCCGAGGACACCATCGACATCACCTTCACCGGCTCGGCCGGCCAGTCCTTCGGAGCCTTCCTGCCGCGCGGTGTCACGCTCCGCCTGGAGGGCGACGCCAACGACTACGTCGGCAAGGGCCTCTCCGGCGGCCGGGTCATCGTGCGCCCCGACCGCAACGCCGACCACCTCGCCGAGTTCTCCACCATTGCGGGCAACACCATCGCGTACGGCGCGACCGGCGGCGAGCTGTTCCTGCGCGGTCGTACCGGCGAGCGGTTCTGCGTCCGCAACTCCGGTGCGCTGGTGGTCTCGGAGGGCGTGGGCGACCACGGCTGCGAGTACATGACCGGTGGTCACGCGGTGGTCCTGGGCGAGACGGGCCGTAACTTCGCGGCCGGTATGTCCGGCGGCATCGCCTACGTCATCGACCTGAACCGCGACAACGTCAACGCCGGCAACGTGGACGCCGTCGAGGCCCTGGACGACACGGACAAGCAGTGGCTGCACGACGTGGTGCGCCGGCACGCCGAGGAGACCGGCTCCACGGTCGCCGAGAAGCTGCTCGCCGACTGGGACGAGGCGGTGCGGCGGTTCAGCAAGATCATCCCCAGCACGTACAAGGCAGTGCTCGCCGCCAAGGACGCCGCCGAGCGAGCGGGTCTCTCCGAGACCGAGATCACCGAGAAGATGATGGAGGCGGCGATCAATGGCTGACCCGAAGGGCTTCCTGACGCACGGCCGTGAGGTCGCCCGGACCCGTCCCGTCACCGAGCGCGTCCAGGACTGGAACGAGGTCTACGTCCCCGGCTCGCTGCTGCCGATCATCAGCAAGCAGGCCGGCCGGTGCATGGACTGCGGGATCCCGTTCTGCCACAACGGCTGTCCGCTGGGGAACCTGATCCCCGAGTGGAACGACTTCGCCTACCGCGAGGACTGGACGGCCGCCTCGGAGCGCCTGCACGCGACCAACAACTTCCCGGAGTTCACCGGTCGCCTCTGCCCGGCTCCGTGCGAGTCGGCCTGTGTGCTCGGCATCAACCAGCCGGCCGTCACCATCAAGAACGTCGAGGTCTCGATCATCGACAAGGCGTGGGACGCGGGCACCGTCGCCGCGCAGGCCCCGGAGCGCCTGTCCGGCAAGACCGTCGCCGTGATCGGCTCGGGCCCGGCCGGCCTCGCCGCCGCCCAGCAGCTGACCCGGGCCGGCCACACGGTCGCCGTCTACGAGCGCGCCGACCGCGTCGGCGGCCTGCTCCGCTACGGCATCCCCGAGTTCAAGATGGAGAAGCGGCACATCAACCGCCGTATCGAGCAGATGCGCGCGGAGGGCACCCGCTTCCGTACCGGTATCGAGATCGGCCGCGACCTCAAGGCGACCGACCTGAAGAAGCGGTACGACGCGATCGTGATCGCCGCCGGTGCCACGACCGCCCGTGACCTCCCGGTCCCCGGGCGGGAGCTGAAGGGCGTCCACCAGGCGATGGAGTACCTGCCGCTGTCGAACAAGGTCCAGGAGGGCGACTACGTCACCTCCCCGATCTCGGCCGAGGGCAAGCACGTCGTCGTCATCGGCGGCGGCGACACCGGCGCGGACTGCGTGGGTACCGCCCACCGCCAGGGCGCGGCCTCGGTCACCCAGCTGGAGATCATGCCCAGGCCGGGCGAGGACCGGGCGCCGCACCAGCCGTGGCCGACCTTCCCGATGCTCTACAAGGTCACCTCGGCGCACGAGGAGGGCGGTGAGCGGGTCTACTCCGTCTCCACCACCCACTTCGAGGGCGACGAGGACGGCAACGTCCAGTGGCTGCACCTCACCGAGGTGGAGTTCATCGACGGCAGGCTGACTCCGAAGCCGGGCACCGAGCGCCGGATCCCGGCCCAGCTGGTCACCCTCGCGATGGGCTTCACCGGCACCGACCAGGACAACGGCCTGGTCGAGCAGTTCGGTCTCGACCTCGACGAGCGCGGCAACGTCGCCCGCGACGCCGACTTCCAGACCAACGTGCCGGGCGTCTTCGTCGCCGGTGACGCCGGCCGTGGCCAGTCCCTGATCGTCTGGGCGATCGCGGAGGGCCGCTCGGCCGCGAAGGGCGTCGACCGCTTCCTGACCGGAGCGAGCGAACTCCCGGCCCCGATCCGCCCGACGGACCGCTCGCTGATGGTCTGACCCACCCCTGAGAACGTCCCGTACAAAGGCGTACGGAACACCATGCGGCGCCTGCCCGCCAGTCCCCGACCGGACGACTGGGCAGGTGCCGCAGCAGTTCCCCGATCAAGTAACCTCGGCATCCCGACCGTGCATCCGGGGGAATCAGGGGGAGCGGGGATGGCCGCGATCAGTCCCAGCAAGGTGGCGCAGACCGCGCCCGCGCTCGTCGGCTCCTACCGCTCCGCCGGGATCTCCCTCACCAAGCACGGACTCGACGGACTCCGGGCCGCCGTCTACCTGGTGGTCGACTACTCCGGTTCCATGAAGCCGTACTACGCCGACGGCAGTGTGCAGGCCCTCGCCGACCGGGTGCTGGGCCTCTCCGCGCACCTGGACGACGACGGCCGCGTCCCCGTCGTCTTCTTCTCCACCGACATCGACGCGGTCACCGACATCGAACTCGCCGGGCACGAGGGCCGGATCGAGAAGATCGCGGCCGGGCTCGGGCACATGGGGAAGACCAGCTACCACCTGGCCATGGACGCCGTCATCGACCACTACCTCGACAGCGGCGCCACCGCGCCCGCCCTGGTCGTCTTCCAGACCGACGGCGGCCCGATCAACAAGCTCGCCGCCGAACGCTACCTGTGCAAGGCGGCCAAGCTGCCGCTGTTCTGGCAGTTCGTCGGCTTCGGCGACCCGCACAGCAAACAGTTCGACTTCCTGCGCAAGCTCGACGAACTGGTGGTGCCGGACAGGCGGGCGGTGGACAACGCGGGCTTCTTCCACGCCGGTTCGGACCCGATGAAGATGCCGGACGGCCGGCTGTACGACCTTCTCGTCGGCGAGTTCCCGCAGTGGCTGGCGGCGGCCCGGGCGGCGGGCATCGTACGAGCCGGCTGAGCCGACCGACTTCGAGCGGCACCGTTGGCTGTCGGGGGCCTGTCGTGCCACCCTGAGGGATGATCCGGCGGGGAGGCGACGCGACGTATGGACGACGCGGCACGAACGGTGAACGGCTCGGCACGGGTGGGGACTTCGGCGGGCAGGGAGAACCCGCCGGGCAAGGGTGAGAAGCTCGCGGACTGGGCCGACGGGCGGCTCGGGATATACGGCCTGGCCAAGGCCAACATGCGCAAGGTGTTCCCGGACCACTGGTCCTTCATGCTGGGCGAGGTCTGCCTCTACAGCTTCCTCATCCTGATCCTCACGGGCATCTACCTCACGCTCTTCTTCGAGCCCAGCGGCGCCGAGGTCGTGTACCACGGCTCCTACGGGCCGATGAACGGCATCATCATGACCAAGGCGTACGAGTCGACGCTGCACATCAGCTTCGACGTACGCGGCGGACTGCTGATCCGGCAGATCCACCACTGGGCGGCGCTGGTATTCGTCGCCGGGATGCTCGTCCACATGATGCGGGTGTTCTTCACCGGCGCCTTCCGCAAGCCCCGCGAGGTCAACTGGCTGTTCGGCTGGACCCTGCTGTTCCTGGCCATCCTCACCGGCCTGACCGGCTACTCGCTCCCCGACGACCTGCTCTCCGGCACCGGCGTCCGGTTCGCCGACGGCGCGATCCTGTCGATCCCGATCGTCGGGTCGTACATCTCGATGTTCCTGTTCGGCGGGGAGTTCCCGGGCCACGACATCATCTCCCGGTTCTTCCCGATCCACGTCCTGCTGCTCCCCGGGATCATGCTGGGACTGGTGGTGGCCCATCTGATCCTGGTCTTCTACCACAAGCACACCCAGTACCCCGCGCCCGGACGCGACCAGAAGAGCGTCGTCGGCATGCCCTTCCTGCCGGTCTACATGGCCAAGGCCGGCGGCTTCTTCTTCCTCACCTTCGGCATCCTCGCGGTCATCGGCGCCATCGCCACCATCAACCCGGTGTGGGCCTTCGGCCCCTACCGTCCGGACCTGGTGACGACCGGCGCCCAGCCCGACTGGTACCTCGGCTTCTCCGAGGGGCTGATCCGCGTGATGCCCGGCTGGGAGATCAACGCCTGGGGCCACACGCTGGCGCTGGGTGTCCTCATCCCCTTCTCGGTCTTCCCGCTCTTCCTCGTGGCCATCGGCGTCTATCCGTTCGTCGAGGCGTGGATCACCGGCGACAAGCGCGAGCACCACATCCTCGACCGGCCGCGCAACGTCCCCGTCCGCACCGGCCTCGGAGTGGCCTGGCTCAGCCTGTACTTCGTCCTGCTGATCGGCGGCGGCAACGACATCGTGGCCACCCATCTCCATCTCTCCATCAACTCGATCACCTGGTTCGTGCGGATCTCCGTCTTCGTCGTTCCCGTGCTCGCCTTCATCGCCACCAAGCGGGTCTGCCTGGGCCTGCAGCGCCGGGACCGCGACAAGGTGCTGCACGGCAGGGAGACCGGCCTCATCAAGATGCTTCCGCACGGCGAGTACATCGAGGTCCACGAACCCCTCAGCCAGGGCAGCCTGTTCGTCCTCACCCAGCACGAACAGAACCCGCCGTACGAGATCGGCCCGCTGGAGGACGCGAACGGGGTGCGCCGAAAGGCCACGGTCGTCCAGCGGGTACGCGCGAGCCTGGCGAAGGGCATGTTCGGCCCGGACACCCACATCCCGAAGCCGACGCAGGAGGAGTACAAGGAGCTCACGAGCGGCGATCACCACTAGGCGTCGCTTCAGGGGCGCGGGGCTGTACCGGATATGCGGCTACCGCCGCGTGGGCGCCCCGCCCCCCACCGGCCCGCAGTTCACGTACGGCCGTGGAGAACCGTGTCTCTGCACTCCTCCGGCGTCCCCCAAGCCGCCCGCAACGCCCGCGCCTTGGTCAGCCACAACGACAGGTCGTACTCCGCCGTGTAGCCGATCGCCCCGTGCAGTTGCAGCGCGGCCCGCGAGCTGAGGTACGCCGCCTCGCACGCGCCGAGCTTCGCCGCGGCCACATCCGACGGAGTCATCGTCACCGCCGCCCCGAAGACCACCGGCCGGGCCAACTCCAGCGCGATCTTCACATCGGCCAGCCGGTGCTTGACCGCCTGGAACGAGCCGACGGGCACCCCGAACTGACTCCGCTGCCTCACATACGCCACCGTGCTGTCGAGCAGCGCCAGCCCGACCCCCAGCGCCTGCGCGGCCACCGCCAGCCGCGCCCAGGTCAGCGCACCCGCCCAGGCCGGCTCCGCGCTGATCAGCTCACCGACCGGGGCGAGCGGGGTGAGCCGGCGCGCGGGGTCCAGGGACCGGCGTACCGCACCGGCGCCGGGGGACAGCCGCAAGCCCTCCGGCGTCGCGGCGAGCCGCACATCCGCCGCGTCCCCGTCCAGCGCGTACCCGTACCCGTGCTCGGCGACCGTCACCGTCGCCAGGGTCTCTCCCGAGGCGATCCCGGGCAGGAACCGCTTGGCGAGATCCGGGCTCTCACCGAGCAGCACCGCCGCGGCCACCGTCTCCACCAGCGGCCCGGGTACCGCATGCCGCCCCAACTCCACGAACGCGAGCGCGAGCTCGACGGCCCGGCGCCCCTCCCCGCCGTACTCCTCGGGCACCGCGAGACCGAACACCCCCGCCGCGCCGATACGCCCCCACAGGGCCCGTCCGCTCCTGTGCTCCCCGCGGCTCCACTCCCGTATCACCGCCGGAGTGTCCGCCGCCGTCAGCAGCGCCCGCAGGGAGGCGGCGAAGTCGCGCTGCTCGGGGTCGAGGAGGAAACGCATCTCAGCGGCGTCCCTTCGGCAGGCCGAGCAGGCGCTCGGCGATGATGTCGCGCTGGATCTCGTTGGTGCCCGCGTAGATGGGCCCGGCGAGGGAGAAGACGTATCCCTCGGACCACGAGGTGTCCGCCGACTCGCCCTCCGGGCCCAGCAGATCGAGAGCCGTCTCGTGCAGTGCCAGGTCCAGCTCGGACCAGAACACCTTGTTCAGGCTGGACTCGGGGCCGAGCGCCTCGCCGTCCAGGAAACGGGAGGCGGCCGCGTAGGTGAAGAGCTGGTAGGCGCGGGCGCCGATGACCGCGTCGGCGACCCGGCCCGCGGCGGACTCCGGGGCGCCCCGCGCCCGCCACAGGTGCAGCAACCGGTCGGCGGCGGCCAGGAACCGTCCCGGTGACCGCAGCGTCAGCCCTCGCTCGTTGGCCGCCGTCGACATCGCTGTCCGCCAGCCCTGGCCCGGCTCGCCGATCACGTCCTCGTCGGGGACGAACGCGTCGTCCAGGAAGAGTTCCGCGAACGCCGGTTTGCCGTCGAGGCGGCCGATCGGGCGGACCGTGACCCCCGGGGCGCGCAGGTCGAACATCAGATAGGTGAGCCCCTGGTGCGGCTTGGGCGTGTCCGGATCGCTGCGGAACAGGCCGAACGCGCGGTCGGCGAACGCGGCCCGTGACGACCAGGTCTTCTGGCCGCGGAGCAGCCAGCCGCCGTCCGTCCGCACCGCCCTGGAGGTGAGGGAGGCCAGGTCGGAACCGGCCCCGGGCTCGGACCAGGCCTGCGCCCAGACCACCTCGCCGGTGGCCATCGGCGGCAGCACCCGGGCGCGTTGTTCCTCCGTGCCGTGGTCGAAGAGGGTCGGGGCGAGCAGGCTGACGCCGTTCTGGCCGACCCGGCCTGGCGCGCCCGCCGCGTGGTACTCCTCCTCGAAGACCAGCCAGCGGATCAGCCCCGCGTCCCGGCCGCCGTACCGCTCGGGCCAGGACACCACCGACCAGCGGTCCGCGGCCAGTTCGGCCTCCCACGCGCGATGTGCCGCGAAGCCCTCCGCGGTCTCCAGGGAGGGGAGCGGCGGGTCGGGTACATGCTCCGCCAGCCAGGCGCGGGCTTCGGCGCGGAACTCCTCGTCGGCCGGGGTGTGGGTCAGGTCCACGGTCGTCGTCACCGTCCTTCCCTAACAAGTGTTTGGTAGGTTAGCGTGGGCCCATGACAGGCGTCGAGAGTCCGGAATACGTGCCCGGGCACGGGCTGCTGGAGGGGCGCACCGCCGTCGTGACCGCCGCGGCCGGGGCGGGGATCGGCGGTGCGACCGCGCGCCGCTTCCTGGAGGAGGGCGCGCGCGTGCTCATCAGCGACGCGCACGCGCGCCGGCTGAAGGAGTACGAGGCCGAGCTGTCGGGTGCGCATCCGGGCGCCGTGACCGCGGTGCCCTGCGACGTGACCGACGAGGGGCAGGTGCGGGCCCTGTTCGACACCGCCGTACGGGACCACGGGCGGCTGGACATCGTCGTCAACAACGCGGGCCTGGGCGGGACTTCGACCCTGGTCGACATGGACGACGAGCAGTGGGCGCGGGTCCTGGACGTCACTCTCAACGGCACCTTCCGGTGCCTGCGCGCCGCCCTGCGGCTCTTCCGCGAGAGCGGACGGGGCGGGGTCGTCGTCAACAACTCCTCCGTCGTCGGCTGGCGTGCCCAGGCCGGGCAGGCGCACTACGCCGCCGCCAAGGCCGGGGTGATGGCGCTGACCCGGTGCGCGGCCATCGAGGCGGCCGAGTACGGAGTGCGGGTCAACGCCGTGGCGCCCAGCCTCGCCATGCATCCGCACCTGGTGAAGGTGACCTCCGCCGAACTGCTGGCGGAGCTGACCGCGCGCGAGGCCTTCGGGCGGTATGCCGAGCCCTGGGAGGTGGCCAACGCGATCGTCTTCCTGGCGTCCGGCTACTCCTCGTACCTCACCGGAGAGGTCGTCTCCGTCAGCAGTCAGCATCCCTGACCACCGGAGCGCCGACAATGGACCCGTGCCGACCAAGAAGAAGCCCCAGGTGACCGCCACAAGCAGGCGCGCGGCCGCCGCCGCGCCGGCTCGACGCCGCGAACTCCTCGAAACCGCCGCCGAGGTCTTCGCCGAGCAGGGCTACAACGCCACCACCGTACGCAAGATCGCGGACCACGCGGGCATGCTCGCGGGCAGTCTCTACTACCACTTCGACTCCAAGGAATCGATGCTGGAGGAGATCCTGCGGACCTTCCTCGACGAGCTCTGGGGCGGCTACGACACCGTCCTGGACGCCGGGCTCGGTCCCCGCGAGACCCTCGAAGCCCTGGTCACCGAGTCCTTCCGGGAGATCGACCGGCACCGTGCCGCCGTGGCGATCTACCAGAAGGAGAGCAAGCAACTGGTCGCGCAGGAGAGGTTCACCTTCCTCGCCGAGTCGCAGCGCAAGTTCGAGAAGGCGTGGCTGTCCACGCTGGAGCACGGGGTCGCCGCGCGCGTCTTCCGCGCCGACCTCGACGTCCGGCTCACCTACCGGTTCGTGCGCGACACCGTGTGGGTCGCCGCCTCCTGGTACCGGCCCGGCGGACAGCACAGCCCGGAGGAGATCGCCCGGCAGTACCTGTCGATGGTGCTGGACGGGATCGCCGTCCGTGAATAGCTCACCCATTCGCTGAAAACCCCTTTCTGTCGAGGGAGTCGCTGACATGGCCGAGGCCTACATAGTCGAAGCGGTGCGTACGCCCGTCGGGCGGCGCGGGGGTGGACTGAGCGGTGTCCACCCGGCCGATCTGGGCGCTCATGTGCTGACCGCCCTGGTCCAGCGGTCGGGCATCGACCCGGCGGCCGTCGAGGACGTCGTCTTCGGCTGCCTCGACGCGGTCGGACCGCAGGCCGGCGACATCGCCCGGACCGCCTGGCTGGCGGCCGGGCTGCCCGAGGAGGTGCCGGGCGTGACCGTCGACCGGCAGTGCGGCTCCTCCCAGCAGGCCGTGCACTTCGCCGCGCAGGCCGTGCTCTCCGGCACCCAGGACCTGGTGGTCGCCGGCGGTGTCCAGAACATGTCCCAGATCCCGATCGCCTTCGCCTCCCGGCAGGCCGCCGAGCCGCTGGGGCTGACCGAGGGCCCCTTCCTGGGCAGCGAGGGCTGGCGCGCCCGGTACGGCAGGCAGCCCGTCAACCAGTTCGCCGGCGCCGAGATGATCGCCGCCAAGTGGGGCATCAGCCGCCGGGACCAGGAGGAGTTCGCCCTGAACTCCCACCGCAGGGCGCTGCGCGCCATCGACGCGGGCCGCTTCGAGCGCGAGATCGTGCCCTACGGCCCGGCCGCCGTGGACGAGGGCCCGCGCCGGGACACCTCCCTGGAGAAGATGGCCGCCCTGAAGCCGGTCGTCGACGGCGGCACCATCACCGCCGCCTGCTCCTCCCAGGTCTCCGACGGCGCCGCCGCGATGCTGCTCGCCTCCGAACGGGCCGTCCGCGAACACGGGTTACGCCCCCGCGCCCGCGTCCACCACCTCTCCGTCCGCGGCGAGGACCCCATCCGGATGCTCTCCGCCCCGATCCCGGCCACCGCGCACGCCCTGAAGAAGACCGGCCTCACCATCGACGCCATCGACCTCGTCGAGATCAACGAGGCCTTCGCCCCGGTCGTCCTCGCCTGGCTCAAGGAGACCGGCGCCGACCCCGCCAAGGTCAACGTCAACGGCGGCGCGATCGCCCTCGGCCACCCGCTCGGCGCCACCGGGGTCAAGCTGATGACCACCCTCCTGCACGAACTGGAGCGCACCGGCGGCCGCTTCGGTCTCCAGACGATGTGCGAGGGCGGCGGCCAGGCCAATGTGACGATCATCGAGCGGCTCTGAGCCGCTCCAGCCCCTGAAGCACCTCCTCGGCCTCCTTCACGATGCGGGCCACCAGCTCCGCGCACGACGGCAGGTCGTCGATCACGCCGGCGACCTGTCCGGAGGCCATCACCCCGAGGTCCGTGCGGCCGTCCACCATCGCCGACCTGAGCAGCATCGGGGTGTTGGCGGCGAGCAGCAGCTGACTCCAGGACAGGGACTTGCCGTGCCGCAGGGCCAGGCCGTCGCGGGCCATCTGCGGCCAGGTGAGGCCGGAGAGTCCGCGGAAGACGGCCGCGTGGCGTGCGGCTCGCAGCAGCCGTCGCGTGCGGCCGGTGTTCTCCAGGGAGTCGACCAGCGGGGTGCGCAGCATCCGGTGCGGCAGCCCGTCCACCGCCCTGGTCACCGTGACGTCCCTGACCGTGGCCGCCAGATATCTCGCCTTCACCGCGTCCGGCACGGTCGAGTCCGAGGTGAGCAGGAAACGGGTCCCCATCGCCACCCCCGCCGCCCCGTAGGCCAGCGCCGCCACCAGCCCCCGGCCGTCGAAGAAGCCCCCGGCGGCCACCACCGGTATCCGTACCGCGTCCACCACCTGCGGCAGCAGCACGCTCGTCGCCACCTCACCGGTGTGCCCGCCGCCCTCACCGCCCTGCACGATCACCGCGTCCGCACCCCAGGCCGCGACCTTCTCGGCGTGCCGCCGGGCCCCGACCGAGGGGATCACCACCACGCCCGCCCCCTTCAGCTCGGCGATCAGCTCGGCGGAGGGGGCGAGCGCGAACGACGCCACCCGCACACCCCCGTCGACGATCAGCCGGACCCGGTCGCCGGCGTCGGCCGCGTCCGCCCGCAGATTCACCCCGAACGGGGCGTCCGTACGGCATCGCACCTCGGCTATCGCGGCACGCAGCTGGTCGAGGGTCATGGTCGCGGAGGCCAGGATGCCGAGCGCCCCGGCGTTGGCCGTCGCGGAGACCAGCCGGGGGCCCGCCACCCAGCCCATCCCCGTCTGCACGATCGGATGCCGGACCCCGACCAGCCGGGTCAGCGCGGTCTCCATCAGCCCGCGACCTCCTTCGTCCGCGCGCCGCCGGGATCCAGCACCTCACGGAGCAGCCGCAGTTCCTCCGGGCCGGGTTCGCGGGTGTACGGCACCTCCTCCGGGACGGTGAGCTCGAAGTCCGTGGC
This sequence comes from Streptomyces sp. NPDC007157, assembly GCF_040634235.1. NCBI lineage: Bacteria > Bacillati > Actinomycetota > Actinomycetes > Kitasatosporales > Streptomycetaceae > Streptomyces > Streptomyces sp. NPDC007157. Next base: position 304,635 of record NZ_JBEYFE010000006.1, on the reverse strand, counting down.
CTCCCGCACCTGCCCCACGCTCACCCCCGGATGCAGTGCGGCCAGCCGCATCGAGCGGTCCGGCGTCTCGAAGTCGAAGACGCCCAGATCGGTGACGACCCTCGGGATGCGGTGGAAGCGTTCCGTGCCCGGGTGCTCGGCCACCCGGTCGTACCCCACCCCGCACACCATGTCGACCTTCGCCACGAACACCCGTCGGGAGTGTTTCGGGACCCAGTAACTCGTCGGGTTGTTCAGTGTGTTCAGGGGTGCTCCGCGCACCCCGAGCAGCTGGCGGCGGGGTCGCGACCAGTCACCGATGGCCGAGATGTTCTGGTTGCCGTACCGGTCGAGCTGGCTCGCGCCCATCATCACGTGCCGGCGGCCACCGGCCACCAGGGTGAGGTGCTGCCGGTAGGGCAGCCAGCCCTCGGGGGTGCCGTCCGGGCGGACCAGCAGGGCCTCGCCGTCGGTCAGCAGCAGGTCGGGGGCGAAGGTGAGCCGGGCCAGCCGGGCGCCCAGGGAGGGGATCAGGCCCATCGGGCTCGCCAGGATCTCACCGGAGCCGCGCCAGGCCTCGGCGCAGGCGATGACGCAGTAGTCGGCGCGCAGTACACCCATCAGCCCTGCTCCTCCTGCCAGTTCCGCACCGCGGAGCGGTAGGCCTGCTCGTCCCCGGCCAGGAACCGCTCGGAGAACTCCGCCCACGGGGTCGTCGCGTACAGCCGCTGGAATTCCTCGTCCCGCCCGTGGTCGGGTGCGCAGGAGGTGAAGTGCGCACCGCCCGGCGCCTCCACGACCCCCGTCACGTGCAGCCGCTTGACCAGCAGCGACTGCGCGGCCGCCGCCTTCGTCAACTCGGCCGTGTCCACGATCTGTTCGCAGGACACATAGGCCGTCTCCGCCGCCTCGCAGAACAGGTCGTCGAAGTACGGGTCCGGGCCCAGATACTGTCCGTTGCCCAGCCGGTCGGCGCGGTTGACGTGGACCAGGGCCGCGTCCAGGCGCAGGGCGGGCATCGCCACGAAGGTCTCCCCGTCGTCGTACGGCGACGTCACCGTCCGCAGGCCGGGGTTGACCCGCATGACGTCCGAGCCGAGCCCCGCGCGCACCGGCAGGAAGGGCAACCGGTTCGCGGCCGCGTGCAGGCCCCACATGAACATGCCCTCGTCGACCTCCGTCAGCTCCAGGGCCCCGCGCTCGCGCGCCGCCCGGTAGTGCGGTTCCAGCGGGATGGAGTCGAGGGTGACGAAGGGCGCCACCAGCCTGCGCACCCGGCCGGCCGCGACCAGCATCCCGACGTCCGGGCCGCCGTAGGAGACCACGGTGAGGTCGTCGATGCCGCTCCGGAGCACGGCCCTGACCAGGCACATCGGCTTGCGTCGGGAACCCCAGCCGCCGATGCCCAGGGTCATGCCGCTGCTCAGCCGTGCGACGGCCTCGTCCGCGGTCATCGTCTTGTCAGTCACTCCCCGCACCCTCCTTCCCGAAGGTGTCACGGACCCGGTCGGCCACCCCGCTGAGGGCGGCCTCGAAGGTGAAGCCCTGTTCCAGGCGGTAGCTGCGCCGCACGTCGACGGGGTCGATGCCGTTGATGGCGGCCTTGGCCAGGCGCAGCAGCCGGCCGTCCTTGGCGGCTATCTCCCGCGCCAGCTCCAGCGCCGCGGAGAACAGCTCCCCGCGCGGCACCACCCGCCACACCGAGCCGTGCGCGTGCAGCTGGGCCGCCGTCGCCGTGCGCGAGGTGTAGTACAACGCCCGCATCAGATGCGCCGGGACCAGCCGGGCCAGATGCGTGGCCGCGCCCAGCGCGCCCCGGTCCAGCTCGGGCAGCCCGAAGACGGCGTCCTCGCTCGCCACGATCGCGTCCGCGTTGCCCACCAGGCCTATCCCGCCGCCCAGGCAGAAGCCGTGCACGGCCGCCACCACCGGGGTCTCGCACTCGTACACCGCCGCGAACGCCTCCGCGCAGGCCCGGTTGGCGCCGAGCAGCGCCTCGTTCCCCTCTGCCTGTATCTCCTTGATGTCCACGCCCGCGTTGAAACCGCGGCCCTGCGCCGCCAGCACCACGCACCGGGTTTCGGGGTCGCGGCCCGCCGCGCGCACCGCGTCCGCCAGCGCGAACCAGCCGCGCACCGGCAGCGCGTTCACCGGCGGGTGATCGACGGTGACCAGCGTGACGCCCTTTTCTGGAAACGAGGTGGAGACACCCATGGACGCATCAGCTACCTTCGCACTCAGCTACCTTTCCACCAAACATTTGTTAGGTGTGAGGCTTCGAAGCTAGCAGCCGGTGCGAGCAAGCGGGAGGCCCTGTGGAAAACCTGGCCCGAGGCCCTGTGGACGACTCGATGCACGGCCGGACCGTCGTGGTCACCGGCGGTACCCGGGGCGTGGGCGCCGGGATCGCCCGGGCCTTCGCCGAGGCCGGCGCACACGTTCTGACCTGTGCCCGCCGACCGCCCGGACAACCCCTCGACGGCGTCGAGTTCACCCCTCTCGACCTGCGCGACCCGCCCGCCGTGCGCGCCTTCTTCGACGCCCTGCCCCGGGTCGACGTGCTCGTCAACAACGCGGGCGGCACCCCCTACCGGCGGCTCGACGAGGCGGACGCCGAGCGGCACGCCCGGGTGATCGAGCTGAACCTCCTCACCCCGCTCACCGCCTCCCTCGCCGCGTACGAGCACCTGCGGCGGGCCCGTGGAGCGGTGGTGATGATCGGCAGTGTCAGCGGCGGCCGCCCCTCGCCGGGCTCGGCCGCCTACGGCGCTGCCAAGGCGGGACTGGAGAGCCTCGCCCGGTCCATGGCGGTGGAGTGGGCGCCGGAGGTCCGGGTCAACACGCTGGTCGTCGGCATGGTCCGCACCGAGCTGGCCCACCTGCACTACGGCGGCCAGGACGGCGTCGACGCCGTCTCCCGCACCGTCCCGCTGGGCCGCCTCGCCGCCCCGTCCGACATCGGCGCCGCCGCCGTCTTCCTCGCCTCCGACGCGGCCGCCTACATCAGCGGGGCGAGCCTGCTCGTGCACGGCGGCGGGGAACGGCCCCCCTTTCTCGATGCCGCAACTGCCAACAAGCCGTCCGACCAGGAGGACTGAGATGAGCGGAATCTGCGCGGGCCGGGTCGTGGTCGTCACCGGCGCCGGGCGCGGGCTCGGCCGGGCCCACGCGCTGGCCTTCGCCGCCGAGGGCGCCCGGGTCGTGGTCAACGACCTCGGTGTCGGCCTCGACGGCGTGCCGGGCCCGGACAGTCCCGCCGGGGCCGTCGTGGACGAGATCCGCGCGGCCGGCGGTGAGGCGGTCGCGCACGGCGGTGACATCGCGACCACCGCCGGCGCCGCCTCGCTGATCGGGACGGCCGTGGACACCTACGGCCGCCTCGACACCCTCGTGAACAACGCCGGGTTCCTGCGCGACCGCATGCTCGTCAACCTCGGCGAGGACGACTGGGACGCGGTCGTGCGGGTGCACCTCAAGGGGCACTTCCTGCCGCTGCGGCACGCGGCCGCACACTGGCGGGCCGAGGCCAAGGCGGGTCGCACCCCGGTGGCCCGGATCGTCAACACCAGCAGCGGAGCCGGACTGCTGGGCTCGGTCGGGCAGGGCAACTACAGCGCCGCCAAGGCCGGCATCGTCGGCCTCACCCTGGTCGCGGCCGCCGAACTGGCCCGCTACGGCGTCCAGGTCAACGCCGTCGCCCCGGCCGCCCGCACCCGGATGACCGAGCGCGCCTTCGCCGCGACCATGGCCGCCCCGGGCTCCGGGTTCGACGCCATGGCGCCCGAGAACGTCTCCCCGCTGGTGGTCTGGCTGGGCTCCGCCGCGAGCGCCGGAGTCAGCGGGCGGGTGTTCGAGACCGAGGGCGGCCGGATCACCGTCATGGAGGGCTGGCGAGCGGGGCCGACCGCCGGCAAGGGCGCCCGCCGGAGCCCGGCCGAGGCGGGGGAGACGGCACTGAAACTGCTGGCCGAGGCGACGGCGCCGGGGGCGGTGTACGGAGCCTGACCGGCGGGTCGGCCTACGTGTCGCACTCCAGCACCGTCCGGCACAGTGAGCACCGGGCCCGGACCCGGCCCCGGACCGGCACCCTGATCCGCTGGTGGCAGGTGGGGCACGGGAACGAGACCCGCAACTGACCGCCGCCGTCGGGCGTGAAGGTGTAGGGGGTACCGGAGTGCGGGGCCGGGGCCGCGGGGGCGTGCCGGCGGTCCCGGGCGTAGCGGCGGCGGCCCGCCCAGCCCGCCGCGGTCAGCGGCGGCTGCTCCTCGTCCTGGCGGGCCCGGGCCATGCCCTTCTCGTACGCCGTGTAGGCCTGCGGACTGGTGAACCAGACGGACGGGTCCTCATGGAAGACCAGGGCTCGCTTCGCCAGGACGTAGCCGAACTCCTCCGGGGTGAGGTAGCCGAGCTTCTGGGACGCCTCCCCGTGCTCCCGGTAGGCGTCGAGCAGCAGCCAGCCCGCGCCCAGGTAGGTGGTCGCCGTGTCCGTGAGGATCTCGTTCGCCGGGGTGCTCGGGAAGGACAGGTCCAGCCGGTGCAGGTAGACGTGCATCACCTCGTGGGCGAGGGCCGCGCCGATGTCCCTGCGGTGGGTGCGGAAACGGTCGTTCAGCTCGATGAAGTACTCGGGGCCCGCGGTGAGTTCGACGTTCGCCGCGTGGGTCATCTCCCGGAAGCCGACGATCATCCGGGCGTCCGGCAGCCGGAAGTGCCGGACCATCTCGTGGGCGACCCGCTGGGCGCCGAGGTGGAGGTCGTCGGTGTCGCAGAACGCGACGTCGGCGGGGAGCACGCTGGTCGCGAAGGTCTGGACGGTGTCGTACGACAGGCGCCGGTACAACGCCGTGATGGCGGCCCGCACGGTGTCCAGGTGCGGGTAGCCGTGTTCCACCGGGCCGCCGTTCGCCACGTCCCTTACCCCCACCGACGTCGCCGGAGCTGTCTTTCTCAGTATGCGGGGGGACGGACGAAAATCGGGGGCGGAAGGCTGTTCGGTGCCTGCGGGCTCGCGGGGGCTTGTCGCGCAGTTCCCCGCGCCCTAGAGGGGCGCTACGCGTGCCGTTCCTTGGTCCGTCCCCTGGAGTTCCAGGATCCAGACCTCGTTCGTGCCCTCCCTCAGGACCGGACCCGGCACGTACAGCGACTCCTGAGGGCCGGCGGACCAGTACCGCCCCAGGTTGAAGCCGTTGATCCAGACGAAGCCCCGGGTCCAGCCGGGGAGTTCCACGCGGGCGTCCCCGGCGCCGTGGACCGTCACCGTGCCCCGGTAGAGCCCGGGCGTGCCGTCCTGCGGGAGCGGGTCGAAGGCAACCGCCTCCACACCCCCCTCGAACGCGTCCAGATCCAGCCCCCGCGCGCGTACCCCGTGCAGGAACTGGCGTTCGTGCAGGAGGCCGCCGGTGATGCCCTTCGTCTCGCCCGAGCGGGGGCCGTAGTTGACGCGGCCCAGGGACTCCACCCAGAGCTCCACGCGCGCGGGGCCGGCGATCGGCTTCTTGAGCTGGGGTTCCTCCTCGGTGAGCACGCCGGCCCGCTCCCCGTCGACGTACACGACCGCCAGATCGCGCAGCCCCCGCGCGGTGAGCGGATACGGCCGGCGGGGTCCCGGCACGTCCGCCTCGTAGCGGACCAGGCCCCGGCCGATGCCCAGCTCCTCGAAGGTGGGCGGGACGGCGTGCACGCGTTCCGGGCCGCCGAGCGCTTCCAGGACGCCGGCCAGGGGCGCCCAGCCGGTGATCGCCACGTCCGCCGCCGAAGGCAACACGGCCGGGGCGGGCGGCGGTTCGGGCAGCGGCTCGGCGTGGTACTCGGCCAGCACCTCCCGGAAGCGCCAGAACTTCTCCGTGGGGCGGCCGTACTCGTCGATCGGCGCGTCGTAGTCGTACGAGGTCACGTCCGGCTCCAGCGGGCCCTCGTGCAGCTCGCCGCCGGGCCGGTTGGCGCCCGCCCAGCCGGCGAAGTTGGTGCCGCCGTGCGCCATGTAGACGTTCACGGAGGCCCCGTGGCCGAGGATCTCCCGCAGCGCCGCCGTCGCGTCCTCCGCGTCCCGTACGACGTGCTCACCGCCCCAGTGGTCGAACCAGCCGCACCAGAACTCCATGCACATCAGCGGGCCCCGCGGCTGGTGCCGGCGCAGCGTCTCGAAGGCCACGCGCGCGTGGGAGCCGAAGTTCACCGTCGCGAGCAGCCCGGGGACCGAGCCGCCGGTGAGCATGTGGTCCTCGGGGCCGTCCGAGGTGAACAGCGGCACCGTGACGCCCTCCGCGCGCAGCAGGCCGGTGAGGTGCGCCAGGTAGTCGGCGTCGGAGCCGTAGCTGCCGTACTCGTTCTCGACCTGGACCATGATCACCGGGCCGCCCCGGTCCAGCTGCCGGGGTACGACCTCGGACAGCAGCCGGCGGAACCAGCGGTCCACGTACTGGAGGAAACGCTCGTCACGCGTGCGTGCCCGGGCGCCCAGCTCGCCCGTCACCCAGTGCGGCAGACCGCCGTTCTCCCACTCCGCGCAGATGTACGGCCCGGGGCGCACGATCGCCCACAGGCCGGCGTCCCGCGCCGCGTCCAGGAAGCGGCCGAGGGCCTGGACGTCCTGGAAGGAGCCCGGGCGCGGTTCGTGCAGGTTCCACGGGACGTAGGTCTCCACGCAGTTCAGCCCCATGGCGCGCAGCAGCGCCAGCCGGTGGTCCCACTGTGCCTCGTGCACCCGGAAGTAGTGCAGCGCGCCGGACAGCAGCCGTACCGGGCGGCCGTCGAGCAGGAAATCCGTTTCGCCCACCGTGAAGTCGCTCATAGGTTCACCCTGGACCCCTGGTGGGCGCCGAGACCATGGACAAAGATCGGCAGCAGTTGGACTGAAGAGCCGAGAAGAAGGAGCGCGCAGTGCCGGGAGGGGCGCCCGTCTTCCACACCTGGATGCGGTTCTTCACACCCGGCCCCGTCCAGCACCGTCTCGGCCTGGTCTGCCAGGGCGTCGGCCTCCAGTACGGCGCGGTGCCCGCCGTCGGCCCGCGCGTGCTCGACGGGCACGTCGCCGTGGTGATCAGTTCCGGCCGGGGCTGGTACCGCGCACCCGACGGGCGCCGTACGACGGTGACCGCGCCCGCGCTGGTGTGGCTGACACCGGGCGTCCCGCACCACTACGGGCCCGACCCGGACAGCGGCTGGGACGAGGGCTTCGTGACCTTCACCGGGCCCGACACCGCGACCTACACGGAACTCGGCTACATCGAGCCCGAGCGTCCCGTGGTGCCCCTCGCGGACGCCGCCGGACCCCGGGACGTCATCGCCCGCATCGCCCGGGCCGCCCGCCACGGAAACCCCCTCCTGGAGGTCGAGACCGGCGCCGCCGTGCACGAGCTCCTGGTCGCCCTGCGTCGCGCGCGTGCCGACCTCGCCCCCGACGGGGACCCGGTGCTGCAGGCGCTCGCCCGGGACGCCTGCACCGGCATGACCGTGGCCGACCACGCGGCCCGGCACGGCATGACCCCGGCCGAGCTGCGTACCGCGGTCCGCCGGATCGCCGGGTGCAGCCCCAAGGACTACCTGATCGGCATCCGGCTCGGCCGCGCCCAGGAACTCCTCGCCACCACCGAACTGTCCGTGGCCGCCGTGGCCCGCCGCGTCGGCTACGACGACCCCGCCTACTTCTCCCGCCTGTTCACCCGCCGCGTCGGCATGGCCCCCGTGCGCTTCCGCGCCCAGCAGAGCCGCGCCGTCCCGGACGACTGGAACGACGGCCTCGGCGAGGACGGTCTCGACGTGGAGGGCCTCGGCGGAGACGGCCTCGGTGAAGGCCCTTAGTGATCACGCGGTAGTCCCCTTAGGGTTGACGCCCATGACCACCAGCAACACCGGTACCGGTGACGTCGACCCCGCCGTCCGCGCCGAGCTCGGCCGGCTGCGCGACAGCATCGACAACATCGACGCGGCCGTCGTCCACATGCTCGCCGAACGCTTCAAGGCCACCCAGCAGGTCGGCCGCCTCAAGGCGGTCCACCGGCTGCCCCCGGCCGACCCGGCCCGCGAGGCCCGCCAGATCGCCCGGCTGCGCGCCCTCGCCGAGAACGCCAAGCTCGACCCCGCCTTCGCCGAGAAGTTCCTGAACTTCATCATCGCCGAGGTGATCAGACACCACGAGTCCATCGCCGAGGACACCGTCGGCGACCGGACCGCGGACGCGCACTGACCCGGCCGTACGCCCCGACGAGCGCCCCGGCCCCGCCGGTCCGCCGGCGGTGAGCCGGTGCCCGAACGGGCGTGCAACGGCCGGGCCGCCGCCGGCCGTGCCGCGCCCGCCCGTGCCGTCCCGTCCCGCCGCGCGACTACGGATCGGACATAAGCCGCGTACCGCCCCCACCTCTGTGCGTTGTCGGTGTCATCGGGCAGCATGGCCCGCATGTCCGTACTGACTCGCGACGAAGCGCAGAGCCGCGCCGAGCTCCTCGACGTCCACCGCTACACGATCGACCTCGACCTGACCACCGGGGACGAGACCTTCGACTCCCGGACCGTGATCAGGTTCACGGCCCGATCCGACGGCGACACCTTCGTCGAGATGAAGCCCGTCGAACTGCGCGCCGTCAGCCTCGACGGACAGCCCCTCGACCCCGGGGCGCTGGACCAGGACCGGCTGCCCCTGAAGAACCTCACCGCCGGGGAGCACGAGCTGCGCGTCGACGCCACGATGCGCTACTCCCGCACCGGCGAGGGCATGCACCGCTTCACCGACCCGACGGACGACGAGACGTACGTCTACACGCAGCTCTTCCTGGACGACATACAGCGCGTCTTCGCCGCCTTCGACCAGCCCGACCTGAAGGCGGTCTTCGAGCTGTCCGTCAAGGCCCCCGAGGACTGGACCGTGCTCGCCAACGGGGTCACCGAGCACCTCGGCGACGGCCGCTGGCGGGCCGCCGCCACCCCGCTGATCTCCACCTACCTGGTCGCCGTCGCCGCCGGCCCCTGGCATTCGGTGCGTACCGAGCACCGCGGTCTGCCCTTCGGCATCCACTGCCGCCGCTCGCTGGCGCCGTACCTCGACGCCGACGCCGAGGAGATCCTCGACATCACGCGCGCGTGCTACGACCGCTACCACGAGAAGTTCGAGGAGCCGTACCCCTTCGACTCCTACGACCAGGCGTTCGTCCCCGAGTTCAACGCCGGCGCCATGGAGAACCCCGGCCTGGTCACCTTCCGCGACGAGTTCGTCTACCGCTCCGCCGTCACCGACACCGAGCGGCAGACCCGCGCCATGGTCATCGCCCACGAGATGGCCCACATGTGGTTCGGCGACCTCGTCACCCTCAGGTGGTGGGACGACATCTGGCTGAACGAGTCGTTCGCCGAGTACATGGGCTACCAGACCCTCACCGAAGCCACCCGCTTCACGGAGACCTGGGTCGACTTCGGCGTCTCCCGCAAGGCCTGGGGCTACGACGCCGACCAGCGCCCCTCCACTCACCCGGTCGCCCCCGAGGCCGTCGACGACACCGCCGCCGCCCTGCTCAACTTCGACGGCATCTCCTACGCCAAGGGCGCCTCCGCACTGCGCCAGCTGGTCGCCTGGATGGGCGAGAAGGACTTCCTCGCCGGCATCAACATCCACTTCCGGCGGCACCGGTTCGGCAACGCCACCCTGGCCGACTTCATCGACTCCCTCGCCGCCGCCACCGAGCGTGACGTGCCCGCCTGGGCCGACGCCTGGCTGCGCACCACCGGCGTCGACACCCTCACCCCGGTCCTCGCCACCGCCCCCGACGGCACCCGCACCCTGACCGTCGAGCGCACCGGCAGCCGCCCGCACCGCGTCTGCGTCGGCGTCTACGACCGGGACCTCGCCGACGAGGGCCGGCTGACCCTGCGCGAGCGCATCGACCTCGACGTCCCGCAGAGCGCCCCACAGGCCCTGGGCAAGAGCCCCGCGCTGATCCTGCTCAACGACGGCGACCTGACCTACGCCAAGGTCCGCTTCGACGCCGAGTCCGCCAGGACCGTCCGCGCCGTCCTGTCGGGCCTGCCCGACCCACTCACCCGCGCGGTGGTGTGGAACGCCCTGCGGGACGCGGTCCGCGACGGCGAACTCGCACCCGCCGACTACCTGGAGACCGCCCGCGTCCATCTCCCGCGCGAGACCGACCTCGCCCTCGTCCAGGGCGTACTGGCCTTCACCGCGGTCCATGTCGTCGACCGGTACCTCAGGCCCGAGGACCGCCCGGCCGCCCTCGCCACCGTCTCCGCCCTGTGCCGCGACTTCATCCGGCGCACCGAGGACGGCGACAACCCCGGCCTGCGCCTGATCGCCGTACGGCACTTCGTCCGCGCGGCCGCCCACCCCGACACCATCGCCGCCTGGCTCGCCGAGGGCACCGTGCCGGGCGGCCCCGAGCTCGACCCCGAGCTGCGCTGGCGCATCCTGGGCCGGCTCGCCGTCCTCGGCGCCACCGACGAGGCGCAGATCGCCGCCGAGCTGGCCCGCGACCCCAGCGCCAGCGGCCAGGAGGGCGCCGCCCGCTGCCGGGCCGCACTGCCCGACCCGGAGGCCAAGCGCAGGGCCTGGGAGGCGATGTTCAGCACGGACGACCTGTCCAACTACCTGTTCACCGCCACCGCCCAGGGCTTCTGGCACCCCGAACAGGCCGACCTGGTCCGGGAGTACGTGCCGCGGTACTACGGGGACGCGGCCGCCGTCGCCGCCCGGCGCGGCCCCGCCATCGCGGTCGCCGCCGGCCGGGAGGCCTTCCCCACCCACGCCGTCGACGCCGAGAACCTCGCCCTGGGCCGGGCCTGTCTGCGCGACACCGACCCGGTCACGGCCCTGCGCCGCCGGCTGACCGACGAACTCGACGACCTGGAACGGGCGTTGCGGGTCCGCGAGGCGTAGGGCGGCGGACCTGGGGCGACACGGGCGCGGCTGGTCCCCGATGACGATGCGGGGACCGGTCGCCGCTCCTAGGCTCGGTGTCGAAGGAGCACCAGAGCCCCAGGGAGAGAACCGTGATCGTAGTCACCGGTGCCACCGGCAACGTCGGCCGCGCCCTCGTCGCACGTCTCGTCGCCGACGGACGGGCCGTGCGGGCCCTGACCCGCGCCCCGGAGACGGCCGGCCTGCCCGACAAGGCCGAGGTGGTGAGGTTCCGGCCGGACGACCAGGCCGCCCTGTTCGAGGGCGCGGACAAGGTCTTCCTGTACGTCCAGGGCGCGGGCGGTCGGATGCCCGAGCTGCTGGACGCGGCCCGCACGGCCGGGGTGCGGCAGGCCGTCCTGCTCTCCTCCGGGATCATCCGGGAGGGCGCCGACGAGTCCCACCCGATCCACGCCATGCACGCCACCGCCGAGCGGCAGATCCGCGACAGCGGCCTCGCCTGGACGTTCCTACGCCCCAACGCGTTCGCCACCAACGCCCTCCAGTGGGCGCCCCAGATCCGGGCCGGCGACACCGTCCGCGGTGTCTTCGCCGACATGCTCACGGCCCCCATCCACGAGGACGACATCGCCGCCGTCGCGGAACGCGCCCTCCTCGACGACGGCCACGAGGGTGCCGTCCACCGCCTCACCGGCCCCGCCGCGACCACCAACACCGACCAGATCGCCGCGATCGGGCGGGCCGTCGGCCGGGACCTGGCCTTCGTCGAGGTGGGACCGGAGGAGGCGGGCCCGCTGCTCTTCCCGCAGACACCGCCGGAGCTGGTCAGGGGCCTCCTGAAGACCTTCGCGGACACCGTAGGCGTCGCTCCCGAGATCACCGCCACCGTCGAGGAGATCACCGGCAGCCCGGCCCGCACGTTCGAGCAGTGGGCCGAGGACCACGCGACCGACTTCCAGCCCTGACGTCCCTGACGGCCTCGAAGACCGCGAGATCCTGACGGCCTCGCAGGTTCCGACGTCCTGACCAGGGCCCTCAGCCCGTCGCCGGCCGCAGCTCCGCCCGCCGCACGCCCCCTTCCCGGGGCCCCGCGCGGCGGTTGCCCACCTCGGTCGCCCTGGGCGCCTCCACGCCCAGCGTGAAGCCGAGGCGCTCCAGGAAGCACTCCCCGGACCGCCAGCCCGGCGGCACGCTCGCCGTCACCAGGGACACCCCCTCGGCGTGCGCGAGCAGCGACTCGGCCAGCGCCCGCCCGAGGCCCCGGCCCCGTGCCCAGGGCGCCAGCAGGAACAGGCCCACCGCGACCGCCCCGGGCACCGGATGGTTGCGTACCGCGTCCACCAGGCCCGAGACGACCCCGTCCCGTTCCAGCACGAGCAGCACCTTGTCATCCGGGTCGGCGCCCTCGGGGAGGCCGTAGAACAGGCTCTGCACGTCGCCCGGCCCGGACGGCAGTCCCGTCGCCGCCACGAACCAGTCCTCGCACGCCTCGAACAGGTCGAGCAGCGACGCCTCGTCCGAGGGCAGCGGCTCCCGCACCAGCACCCGCTCACCGGGCACGTCGATCATCCACGCGTCAACCACCCGACCGACGTTAACCCCGGTCAGCCCCGGCCTCAACGCCCCGTCGCCGCCTGCTCCGACGCACCCCGGGCACACCGCCCCGACAAGTTTTCCCCGCACGGCAGTACCCACTTTCGGGTCTCGATCGTTGAGCTTTGGGGGCGCGCAGACCCAATCCCGTACAAGCTGGAACTCCCCCCATGGACAACCCCTTTCGGCCGGCGCCCCGAGGAGACCCATGAGCACGCCGCCCCTCGCATCCGGACCCCAGGGCCCCGACGCCCTGCGGCCCCTGCTCGACACGGTGCTCGACGCGCTGCGCGACGGCGGCCGGGCCCGCGGCGGACCGCTGCCGGCAGGCGGTCCGGAGGCGGTCGCCGAGCGGGTCGCGGACGCCGTCGGAGACGTACTCCCGGACGACGGCGACCCCGACGCCCTGCGCACCCTGGTGACCGTCCTCGCGGCGGGCGCGGCCGACCCCGCCGACCCGCTGTGCGCGGCGCATCTGCACTGCCCGCCGCTCGCCGTCGCCACCGCCGCCGACCTCGCCGCGAGCGCCCTCAACCCCTCGCTGGACTCCTGGGACCAGGCCCCGGCCGCCTCCGCCCTGGAGGCCATGGTCACCCGCACCCTCGCCCATGCCATCGGCCTCTCCGACGCCGTGGTCACCAGCGGCGGCACCGAGTCCAACCAACTCGCCCTGCTCCTCGCCCGCGAGGCCCTGGGCAGCGGTGCCCGGCTGATCTGCGGCGCCAACGCCCACCACTCGCTGCCCCGGGCCGCCTGGCTGCTGGGCCTGCCCGACCCGGTCGTGGTCCCGGCGCCGAACGGCACCCTCGACCCGGCCGCCCTGCACGCCGCCCTCGCCCACCTGCCGAAACCGTTCGTCGTGGCCGCCACCGCCGGCACCACCGACGCCGGTCTCATCGACCCGCTCCCCGAGATCGCCGGCCTGTGCGCGGCCCACGGGGCCCGGCTGCACGTCGACGCCGCCTACGGGGGCGGCCTCGCCTTCAGCGACCGGCACCGGGACAAGCTCGCCGGTCTGGAGCGTGCCCACACCGTCACCCTCGACCTGCACAAACTCGGCTGGCAGCCGGTCGCCGCCGGCCTCCTCGCGGTCGCCCGCCCGGCCGAGTTCGGCGTGCTCCACCACCGCGCCGACTACCTCAACGCCGACGACGACACCGAGGCCGGCTACCCCGACCTGCTGGGCCGGTCCCTGCGCACCACCCGGCGCCCCGACGTCCTCAAGATCGCGGTCACCCTCCGGACCCTGGGCCGCTCCGGACTCGGCGCACTGGTCGACCAGGTGTGCGCACGGGCCCGGGAGTTCGCGGCCCTGGTCCAGGAGCACCCCGGTTTTGAACTCTACGACCGCCCGAACATCAGCACGGTTCTGTTCCGCCCCACCGGAGCCACCGACGAGGACGTCGCCGGCATACGGCGCAGGCTGCTGCACGACGGCCGGGCCGTCCTCGGCCGAGCCCGGTTCGACGGCCGGCTCTGGCTCAAGGCCACCCTCCTCAACCCCCACACCCGGCCGGACGAACTGGCCGTCCTCCTCAAACTCGTGGAAGGAACGACGCCCCAATGAGCTCGCTGCCCACCCCCCCACACCAGGAGCCGGAAGCACCCCGCGACCTGGTCGGCATCGGCGTCGGACCGTTCAACCTCTCCCTCGCCGCCCTCGCCCACCCCCTCGCCGAACTGGACGCCGTCTTCTACGAGCAGCGCCCCGGCTTCGACTGGCACCCCGGGCTGCTGATCGACGGAGCCACCATCCAGGTCCCGTTCCTGGCCGACCTGGTGACCCTCGCCGACCCCGCCAGCCCCTGGTCGTTCCTGAACTACCTGAAGTCCCGCGACCGGCTCTTCCCGTTCTACTTCGCCGAGCGCTTCCACATCCGGCGCGCCGAGTACGACGCGTACTGCCGCTGGGTCGCCGAGAGCCTGCCCGGGCTGCGGTTCTCGCACCAGGTGGACGCGGTCCGCTGGAACTCCGAACGGGACCTGTTCGAGGTCGACTTCACCCAGCTCGACGCCGAGGGGGAGGCCGAGGCCCTGGGCCGTACGTACACGAAGAACGTCGTGCTCGGGGTCGGCACGGTTCCCCACGTGCCCGACCCGCTCAAGCCCCTGGTGGAGGCACCGGGCGTGCCCGTCGTGCACGCGGCCGACTACCTCGACCACCGGGAGGCCTTCCTCGCCGCCGAGCATGTCACCGTCGTCGGCTCCGGACAGTCCGGCGCCGAGGTCTTCCTCGACCTGCTGCGGCACCGCCCGGCCGGCCGCGAGAAGCTGCACTGGATCGGACGCAGCGAGGCCTTCGCGCCCATGGAGTACTCCAAACTCGGCCTGGAACACTTCACGCCCGACCACACCCGCTACTTCCACGCCCTGACCGAGCCCGTCCGGGACCGGATGGTCGCCTCCCAGTGGCGGCTGCACCGGGGCATCGACGCCGACACCATCGCCGCCATCCACGACGAGCTCTACCGCCGCACCCTGCACGGCGGCTGGCCCGACGCCGTCCTCACGCCCGGGGTCCAGGTCCGAACGGCCGGACGCATCGCCACCACCAAGATCGAACTCCACCTGGAACACCTCCAGCAGGGCAGCCGCTCCCGGCTCGCCACCGACGCCGTGGTGCTGGCCACCGGCTACCGCGAGCGCCCCCTGGGCCGGCTGCTCGCCGGGCTCGACCCCTATCTGCGCCGGGACAGCAGCGAACGCCCGCGCGTGGACGAGCGGTTCCGGCTCGTCCTCGACCCGTCGGTGACCGGATCCGCGTACGTGCAGAACGCCGAACTGCACACCCATGGTGTCGGCGCCCCCGACCTGGGCCTCGCCGCCTGGCGCAGCGCCACCATCCTCAACTCCCTGACCGGCAAGGAGCCCTACCCGCTGCCCACCCGCACGGCCTTCACCAGCTTCGGCCTGGATCGGTCGGAGGAGAGGGTTCCGACACAGAACGGGCAGCGGCCGAGGCAGCTCACCCCGCTGGTCGACTGAGCGACGGGCGCCGGTACGGGGACCGGCGCCCTCCGCCACGTCAGAACACCGGCGTGCCGTCGCGGGTCAGCTTCCAGTCCGCCGACGCGAAGTCCTTCGGGTCCAGGACGCCCTTGGCGGTCACCCACTCCGCGATCCGGGTGCGGATCTCCGTCGACTCCGACCACAGCTCCTTGGCCGAGGCCACGTGCGGGAACGCGCCACCGCCGTTGGCACGGTAGTTGTTCACCGCGAGCACGAACTGCCGGGCGTCGTCGAGGGCCGCACCGTCGTAGGTGAGGTTCCTGATCCGGGACCCGGCCGGCTGCGCGATGTCGATCTCGTACCGCAGGCCCGAGACATAGTCGTAGTTGTAGTCCGGACGGTTGCCCGCGTTGGTCAGCTTCTCCACGTCGACAGGCGCGCCGGCCGCCGTCTGCACGAAGTACTCCGCCGAGTACTCCAGGTAGGCGCGGAGCTGAGCGCCCGTCATCACCTTGGCGACCAGGGTGTTGTCGTAGACGTAGAGGCTGGACAGATCCCGGATGGTGACCTCGCCGGCCGGGATCTGGGAGGTCCGGGAGAACGGCGAGGCCTGCGCGAGCACGGGGAGCGCGGCGTACTCGGTGCTCGCCAGGGCCGCCTTGACCACGTCCTCCTGGACCTTGGTGATCAGGTCGATGATCGGGGCGTCCCGGTAGCGGGCCTCGACCGTGGTGAGGGTCTCGGTGGCGGAGCCGACGACCTGGTTGACGTACGCCACCACCTTGGCGTGCTCGTCCTTCAGCAGCCGGGTGATCTTCGGGTCGTCGGCGACCGTGTTGGAGTTGCGCAGCGAGGCGGCGACCGACTCCACCTCCCACCTGCCCTTGGCGAACACCAGCTCGATGTCGAAGAGGGTGAGGCGCTCGGCGTAGCACAGCGGCTCGGAGAGGACGACGGTCCTGCCGGTGGCCTCGTTGGTGACCTTCAGCTCCGGGATCTCCACGTGCGCGTGGCCGACCAGGATGGCGTCGATGCCCGGCACCTGCCTGGCCACGTTCGCGGCCGCGTTCTCGACGTAGGGCACCTGGTCGCCGTAGGACGAGGTGCCCGAGGTGCCGGAGTGGGCCGAGACCACGACCACGTCCGCGCCCATCGCCTTCAGCTTGGGCACCCACTTCGCGGCCTGCTCCTCGAGCCCCTGGAAGGCCAGCTTGCCCTGCACGTAGGCCTTGTCCCAGATCGCGATGCCCGGGTTGGTCAGGCCGAGCACGGCGACCTTGACCGGCGGGGCGCCCGGGACGTGGAACTTCTTCATGAAGTACGGCGGGAAGGCGGGCTTCAGGGTCTTCGCGTCGACCGCGTTGGCGCCGAGCAGCGGAAAGCGCAGCTGGTCCTCGAACCTGCGCAGGGTCTCGATGCCGTAGTTGAACTCGTGGTTGCCGAGCGCCGCCGCGTCGTACCCGATCGCGTTCATGGCCTGTGCCATCGGGTGCACCGGGCCGCCCTTGGCGGTGATCGGGTCGACCTTGGCGTAGTAGTACGTCAGCGGGGTGCCCTGGATGGTGTCACCGGCGTCCAGCAGCAGCGTGTTGCGACGGCCCTTCTCCTCGCGCACCTGGTTCACCAGGGTCGAGACGCGCGCCAGACCCAGCGCGTTGCCCTTGGCGTCGGTGTACTCCGCGTCCTTGAAGTAGTCCCAGTTGAAGACGTTTCCGTGCAGGTCGGTGGTGCCCATGACGGTGAGGGAGTACCGCTTGGGGTGCTTGGCGGGCTTCGGGGAGGCCTCGGCGGCCCGCGCCGGAGCCGCCGCCACTCCGGCGACCGCCACTCCCGCGCCGGTGGCGGCGGACTTCGTCAGGAACTTCCGGCGATTCAAGGGCATGTCTTGATCTCCTCGGGAAATGGTCAACGACGCGCGTAGATTCTGTCTCGGGCAGGACCGACGGCAACAGGTCCGGGAGGTTGCGATCTGGTGACCTGAACGGTGAACTGCGGGCCGCACAAGCGGGGATGACATGACAGAGTGGGGCGTATGACCTCACCTGAGGAACACCGGCCGGCCGGCACGCCCGACGCCCCGCTTCTCGTCGTCCGCGGCGAGGCCGAGTTGGAGGTCGAGCCCGAACTCGCCCGCATCGGCGTCACGGTCGCCGCCCGTGGCCGCGACCGCCGTTCCACCCTGGACGACCTCACCCGCCGCAACACCGCCGCCCTCGACCTCATCAAGTCGTACGGCGACGCGGTGGAACGGCTGTCGACCGGGACCTTCTCGATCGCCCCCGAGTTCGCCGAGCGCGGGCGGGGCGAACGGGTGCGCGGCTATCACGGGCGGGTACAGCTCACCGCCGAGTTCGCGGACTTCACCGTCCTCGGCGAACTCGTCACGAGAATCGCCGACTTGGAGCTGACCCGGGTCGACGGCCCCTGGTGGTCGCTGCGTCCCGACTCACCCGTGCACGGCGAGGCGCGGCGGCAGGCGGTCGCCGAGGCGGTGCAGCGCGCCCGGGAGTACGCGAGCGCCCTCGGCACCTCCCTGGCCTCCCTGGTCGAGCTTGCCGACACGGGGACCGACGGTCCTCAGCCGCGCCGGGCGGCTTTCGGCGGCGGGGTCCGCCGGATGGCGGCCGCCGCCGAAACCGCCGAGCCCGCCGAACCCCTCGATCTCGAACCTCCGCGACTGCGCGTGACCGCTCAGGTCGGCGCGCGATTCACGATGGCGCCGCCGGAGCTGTGACCACGAGGCGCCCGTTCGGTATTTCGAATGTATGAGCGGCGGCATTCCTGCGTTCAACATGTGCGAGATGCTCATCGGAGCGGGTCACCGCACAATTCAACACTTGTCAATAGGCCTTCACTCAAAGGTTGTTGGGTCGTCATGTGCGACCAATTCTCTACCCGCCGGTAAGGCCTAGGCTCGAAGTATGCGCCGAGCAAAGATCGTTTGTACTCTGGGGCCCGCCACCGACTCGTACGACCAGATCAAGGCCCTGGTCGAGGCCGGAATGGACGTCGCCCGATTCAACCTCAGCCACGGCAGCTACGCCGAGCACGAGGAGCGCTACCAGCGTGTCCGCAAGGCCTCCGACGAGACCGGTCGCAGCGTCGGGATGCTCGCCGACCTTCAAGGCCCGAAGATCCGCCTCGGCAGCTTCACCGAGGGACCGGTACTCCTCGAACGCGGCGACTCCTTCGTCATCACGGTGGAGGAGGGCGCCGAGGGCGACCGCCGGCAGTGCGGGACGACGTACGCCGGTCTGGCCGGCGATGTCACCCCCGGTGAGCGCGTCCTCGTCGACGACGGCAAGGTCTGCCTGGAGGTCACCCACGTCGACGGACCCCGAGTGCACACCACGGTCGTCGAGGGCGGCATGGTCTCCGACCACAAGGGCCTCAACCTCCCCGGCGTCGCCGTCTCCGTCCCGGCCCTGTCCGACAAGGACGAGGCCGACCTGCGGTGGGCGCTGCGCACCGGCTTCGACGTGATCGCCCTGTCCTTCGTACGCAGCGGCCAGGACGTCGAGGACGTCCACCGCATCATGGCCGAGGAGGGCCGTCGGCTCCCGGTGATCGCCAAGGTGGAGAAGCCGCAGGCCGTCGAGAACATCGAGGGCATCGTGGCCGCCTTCGACGGCATCATGGTCGCGCGCGGCGACCTGGGCGTGGAGATGCCGCTGGAGCAGGTGCCGATCGTGCAGAAGCGCGCCGTCAAGCTGGCCAAGCGCAACGCCAAGCCGGTCATCGTCGCCACCCAGATGCTCGACTCCATGATCGACAACTCCCGGCCCACCCGCGCCGAGGCCTCCGACGTCGCCAACGCGGTGATCGACGGCACGGACGCGGTGATGCTGTCCGGCGAGACCAGCGTCGGCAAGTACCCCGTCGAGACCGTCCGGACGATGGCGAAGATCGTCGAGGCGGCCGAGGAGGACATCCTCGCCAAGGGGCTGCCGCCGCTGACCGAGAGCAACAAGCCCCGCACCCAGGGCGGCGCGGTCGCCCGGGCCGCCGCCGAGATGGGCGACTTCCTGAACGCGAAGTTCCTGGTCGCGTTCACCGAGTCGGGAGACACCGTCCGCCGGCTGTCCCGCTACCGCTCGCCGATCCCGCTGCTCGCCTTCACCCCGGAACCGGCCACCCGCTCCCAGCTCAACCTGACCTGGGGTGTCGAGACCTTCCTCGGCCCGCACGTCGACTCGACGGACAAGATGGTCGACCAGGTCGACGAGCTGCTGCTGAAGTACGGCCGCTGCGAGAAGGGCGACATCGTGGTCATCACGGCGGGCTCGCCTCCGGGGGTGTCCGGCTCGACGAACATGGTGCGCGTCCACCACATCGGCGAGGACGACAGCCCGAAGTGACGGGACGGATCCCCGTCAGTGCTTGGGGCCGACGTGGTCGTCCATGAGTTCCACGTCGGCTCTCCTGGCGACGGAGATGTTGTACGGGGTGCCGCCGCGGGTGCAGTGCGTCCACCCGATGCCGAGCTTGTCGAGGGTGTCCGTGTAGAGGGTCCGGATGTCGTCGGACTTGTTGGTGAAGAAGTAACGCGGGTATTCGTAGCGCTTCCGCTCACCGCTGACCATGCGGGTCGTCCAGTTGGTGATGCGGCAGCCGTCGGAGTGGATGAGGCCGCGGATGAATTCCCAGGGGTGGGCGTCGACGATCGCCTGCTGCCAGGGTTCGACAACGATGGGGCGCTCGTGTTTCTTGCCGGGGCCGTGCTGCGGGAACAGACGTGGCCAGTGTCGGGAGTAGCTGGTCACCATTGAGTAGCCCTGCTTCTGAAGGATGTAGACGCCGATGCCGGGACGCACTTTCGTGATGGCGTCGCTGCACTGCTGCATCAGACCCGGCCACGCGTCGGCACACGCGATCCTGAGGTAGTACCCGGTGCCGCGCACATGGGGGCTGATGCAGCCGTCGCCGAGATAGAGACCAAGCAGGTAGGCGTACGCGCGCTCGTCAGCGGGTGGTCCGGGGTCCGGAGATGCCATGCGGGGGAGCGGCTCCAGGCGGTGCTGCCAGGAGCGAATCGCAGCCCGGGATACGCCCGTCTCCTTGCTGACGGAGTTCAGGCTTCGACCCTGAGCCACCAGTGCGAGGGCTCGCTTGCGTGTGCTTACGTCGTACATGTGAACAACGTGCGAGATGGATCGCGGCGACACACAGTAATAAGCGGATGTTCACGAGAACGTGCGCATCCGCTTATGATTTGTGACCTTGGAACTGAAGGAAAAGTGCCCCGAGTCGGATTCGAACCGACGCTGGATGGGTTTTGAATCCATGGCCTCTACCGCTGGGCTACCGGGGCCCCTTCAATGTGAAGGTCAGCGGTCACCCGCTGTGCCCCTACCTTATCGCAGCTAGGTAGGCTCTTGTCAGCAGCACCCCTGCCCTGAACGAGGAGCCCCCGTGACCGCCGCCGAGTCGCCCCAGCCAGTCGACGCACCCGACGACGACAAGTCGCACGTGCCTCCGCTGACGACCCGTGTCGTCATCGCCGAGGACGAGGCCCTGATCCGGCTCGACCTCAAGGAGATGCTGGAGGAGGAGGGGTACACCGTCGTCGGCGAGGCCGGCGACGGCGAGCAGGCGGTCGAACTCGCCCGCGAGCACCGCCCCGATCTGGTCATCCTGGACGTCAAGATGCCCAAGCTGGACGGCATCTCGGCGGCCGAGAAGATCGCCGAGGAGTCCATCGCCCCGGTCCTGATGCTCACCGCGTTCTCGCAGCGCGACCTGGTCGAGCGGGCGCGGGACGCGGGCGCCATGGCGTACCTCGTCAAGCCGTTCAGCAAGAGCGACGTGGTCCCGGCGATCGAGATGGCCGTCTCCCGCTTCACCGAGCTGAAGCAGCTGGAGAAGGAGGTCGCCGACCTCACCCTGCGCCTGGAGACCCGCAAGCTGGTCGACCGCGCGAAGTCCATCCTGCAGACCGAGTACGGCCTGACCGAGCCGGCCGCGTTCCGCTGGATCCAGAAGACGTCGATGGACCGCCGCATGTCGATGCAGCAGGTCGCGGAGGCGGTCATCGTGGACAGCGACGAGAAGAAGTCCAACAAGGGCTGACCGGCCGTCGTAGCGACGCCGAGGCCCGCGCTCCGGAGAAGGGAGCGCGGGCCTCGGCGTATCGAACCCTGGTGTCAGTCCTCGCCCAGGTAGGCCTTGCGGACCGACTCGTCGTGCAGCAGGTCCTGTCCGGTCCCCGACAGGACGATGTTGCCGACCTCCATGACGTGCCCCTGGTCGGCCAGCGACA
This sequence comes from Streptomyces sp. NPDC007157, assembly GCF_040634235.1. Classification (NCBI taxonomy): domain Bacteria; kingdom Bacillati; phylum Actinomycetota; class Actinomycetes; order Kitasatosporales; family Streptomycetaceae; genus Streptomyces; species Streptomyces sp. NPDC007157. The sequence continues at coordinate 282,994 of NZ_JBEYFE010000006.1, read as the reverse complement.
GCGCCGCCTGCGCGTTCTGCTCGACCAGCAGGATCGTCGTGCCCTGGGACTTCAGCTCCGCGATCGTCGCCATGATCTTCTGCATCATGATCGGCGACAGCCCCATGGACGGCTCGTCCAGCATCAGCAGCTTGGGCTGGGACATCAGCGCCCGGCCCATCGCGAGCATCTGCTGCTCACCGCCGGAGAGGGTGCCCGCGGCCTGCTTGCGCCGTTCGCCGAGGATCGGGAACAGCTCGTACGCCCGCTGGATGTCCTTCTCGATGCCCGGCTTGTCGTTGCGCAGGAACGCACCGAGGCGCAGGTTGTCCTCGATGGTCATGCGCGGGAAGATGTGCCGGCCCTCGGGGGAGTGGGCCAGGCCCAGCGAGACGATGTTGTGCGCCGGGATCTTCTTCAGCGACCTGCCGTTGAACCGGATCTGCCCGCCGACCGGCTTGAGCAGCCCGGACAGCGTGCGCAGGGTCGTCGTCTTGCCGGCGCCGTTGGTGCCGATCAGGGTGACGACCTGGCCGGCCTCGACCTTGAAGGAGATGCCCTTGACGGCCTCGATCTTGCCGTAGGCGACCCGCAGGTCCTCTACTTCGAGCAGTGCGGTCATCGGTCGTTCTCCTTGCCGGGCACGGCGTCGGTCGTGGACTCGGCATGCGCCTCGGCCGCCTCGACCTCGGCGGCCTCCTCGTCACCGGGCGCGTTCTCGAACGGCTCGCCGAGGTACGCGGCGATGACCCGGTCGTCGCCCTGCACGGTCGCGCTGTCGCCCTCGATGAGCTTCTCGCCCTGTACCAGGACCGCGACCCGGTCGCAGAGGTTGAAGATGAAGCGCATGTCGTGCTCGATGACGAGGACGGCGATGCCCCTGTCGCGGATCTTGAAGACCAGTTCCTCGGTGGTCCGGGTCTCCTGCGGGTTCATGCCGGCCGTCGGCTCGTCGAGCAGCAGCAGCCCCGGCTCGCTGGCGAGGGCGCGCGCGATCTCCAGCTTGCGCTGCTCGCCGTAGGGCAGGTTGCGGGCCAGGTGCTCGGCCTTGCGCTCCAGGCCGACGAACTCCAGGAGTTCCATGGCCCGGGCCCGGGAGGCCGCTTCGGCGCGGTGGAAGCCGGGGCCGCGCAGCAGCGCGGACCACAGGCCCTCCTTGGTGCGGGTGTGCCGGCCGACCAGGACGTTCTCCAGGACCGTCATGTTGGCGAACAGCCGGATGTTCTGGAAGGTACGGGCGATACCGGCCGCCGTGACCTTGAAGGACTTCGGCGGCAGCACCTGGCCCTTGTAGCGGACCTCGCCCTCGGTGGGGATGTACAGGCCGGTCAGGCAGTTGAAGAAGGTGGTCTTGCCGGCGCCGTTGGGGCCGATCAGACCGACGATCTCGCCGCTGTTGACGGTGAGGTTCACATTGCGGACGGCGGTCAGGCCGCCGAAGCGCATGGTCACGCCGCGTGCGTCGAGCACGGTCTCGCCGGGGTCGGTGGCGCCGGACGCGGCGTCCTGGACGGTGGTGTCGGTGGTCATCGTGGTCACGCCCCTGCCTTGGTGAGGACGGCGGGCGCTTCGGCGTCTTCGTGGAACTCGAGCTGGCGGCGCCGGTTGGGGATGAGGCCCTCCGGGCGGAAGCGCATCAGCAGGATGAGCGCCACGCCGAAGGCGAAGAGCTGGTAGTCGCCGAGGAACTGCAGCTTGGCCGGGATCAGGTAGAGCAGGGACGCGCCGACCAGTGGCCCGGAGATGGTGCCCATGCCGCCGAGTACCACCGCGGCCAGCAGGAAGGCCGAGTTGGGGGGTACGACGTAGGCGAACTGGTACTGCTCCGGGGTCACCGTGTAGGTGACGTGTGCCTGGACCGAGCCGGAGAGGCCGGCGAGGCAGGCGCCCAGGGCGAACGCGATCAGCTTGACCCGGAAGCCGTTGATGCCCATGGCGAGCGCGGCGGTCTCGTCCTCGCGGATGGCGACCCAGGCGCGGCCGATGCGGGAGTCGCTGCTGCGCCGGAAGACGATGACCACGATGAGCGTGATGATCAGCATCAGCAGCAGGTAGTTGGCGAACCGGCCGATGGTGGAGCCGAGGATCTGGTGCTCGGCGCCGAAGTCGAAGCCGAGGATGTCCAGGTTCGGGATCGAGGAGATGCCGTTGGAGCCGTTGGTGACGTCCGGGCCCGAAGTGCCGTCCAGGTTGAGGACGGTGATACGGAAGATCTCACCGAAGCCGAGCGTCACGATGGCCAGGTAGTCGCCGCGCAGTCGCAGTGTCGGCGCGCCGATGACGACACCGAAGACCATCGCGACGGCCGCGCCGAGCAGCGCCGACGCCCAGAACGGCCACTGCACGTGCAGCGGCGAGGACGGCGAGCCGGAGACCAGGGCCGCGGTGTAGGCGCCGACACCGAGGAAGGCGACGTAACCGAGGTCGAGCAGGCCGGCGAGGCCGACGACGATGTTCAGGCCGAGGGCGACGGTCGCGAAGATCAGGATGTAGACGCCGATCGTCGCGTACTGGTCGTTGGACTGGGTGAACGGGAAGGCGGCGGCGGCCAGGAAGGCGCCGGTCATGGTGATGTTCCGGTGCTTCGCGGTGATCGCCGAGACCCGGGCCACGATCCCGGCCTTGGAGAGGGCGGCGAAACCGAAACCGGCCGTGAGGAGGAAGCCGATGAACAGCTCGTCGTACGACGTGCCGACGCCGTAGCTGAAGACGATCAGGCCGACGGCCATGGCCGCGACGATCACCAGGATCTCGGCCCAGGAGGGCAGCGGGCGGCTCGGGGCCGGGGCCTTGGCGGCGAAGGACGCGCGGAAGGTGCTCCAGTTCTGCCGGGACTTGTGCCTGAGCAGCTCCCAGCCGGTGTCGTCCGGGTCGACCGGGTCGGGCTCCGGTCGCTCGAACGGCAGGGCCAGCGCGCCGACCAGGGCGGCGAGCGTGGCGATCGCGACGACGAAGCCGCCCGGGTCCAGGTTGACCACACCGCCGAGCTCGTCGCTGATGGCGATGACGGTGTACCAGGCGGTGGCGAAGGTGCCGACCGCGGCCATCTTCAGCGCGCTGTCGGCGCTGCCCGGCGTCAGCGCGTTCAGGCCCCGCACGCCGTAGGAGGCGAGACCGAACAGGGTGGTGAGGAGGCCGCCGATCAGGACCAGGACCTGCAGGCCGCCCGGGTAGCCGTAGACCGTGAGGTCACCGGGGAACGCGGAGGTCCAGGTCCAGGACATGAACGTGGAGATGACGGCGAGGGCGCCGCCGCCGGTGGCGAGGGCCCGGCCCAGCGGGGTGGGCAGACCGATGAGGCCGGACGCGGCGGGCGCGGGGGCGCTCTCGGTCTCGGGGGACCCCGGGGTCTCGGGGGTCTCGGATGCGGTGGTCTCTGTGGTCATCGGTGTCACGCCCTGTCCGCGACGCGTTCGCCGAGCAGACCCTGTGGCCTGAACAGCAGTACGAGGATGAGGAGTACGAACGCCCAGACGTCGGCCCAGGACTGGCTGCCGAACTGGCCCATGCCGGGGATGTTCGAGATGTAGGCGGTCGACAGGGCCTCGGCGACGCCGAGGACGAGTCCGCCGAGCATGGCGCCGTAGATGTTGCCGATGCCGCCGAGGACGGCTGCGGTGAAGGCCTTCAGACCGAGCAGGAAGCCCATCTTGAAGTCGATCTGGCCGTACTTGAGGCCGTAGGCGACACCGCCGACGGCGGCGAAGGCGGCACCGAGGGCGAACGCGATCACGATGATGCGGTCGGTGTTGACGCCCATCAGCTTCGCGGTGTCCGGATCCTGGGCGGTGGCCTGCATGCCCCGGCCGGTGCGGGTGCGCATCACGAAGTAGGCGAGGAAGGCCATGCTGAGCGGGGCCACGACCACCAGGAAGATGTCACCGGTCTGGATCGTGACGTTGCCGATGTTGAAGGGGCCGCCCGGGATGGTCGGGAAGGTCCGGGCGGACTTCGCCTCGGGGTACCAGGCCCACACCGCCTGCTGGAGGGCCAGCGAGAGGCCGATGGCGGTGATGAGGGGGGCGAGACGTGGGGCGGTGCGCAGCGGACGGTAGGCGAACCGTTCCGCTCCCACGGCGACCAGGACGGCCACGATGATCGCGCCCACCAGCATCAGCGGCAGCGCCACCCACATCGAGGTGCCGCCGGGCAGTACATACGCGTAGACCGTGAGCGCGCCGAAGGCGCCGGTCATGAAGATCTCGCCGTGGGCGAAGTTGATGAGCTGGACGATGCCATAGACCATCGTGTAGCCGATGGCGACCAGCCCGTACATGGATCCCAGTAGCAGGCCGTTGACCAGCTGCTGCGGCAGTTCGTTCACCGCATGTCCTCCGAGACGTTCGGAAAGTTCGACGGATGAGGCCGGATGCGAGTCCGCGCGGGGCGCCAGTGGAACAGCGCCCCGCGCGGCTCGGTGCTGCGGCGGGTGTGGGTCAGCTGCTCGGCGTGTACGTGCCGGAGGTAGCGGCCTTCCAGGCTCCGCCCGTGACCTTGTAGACGGTGAGCTGCTTGTTGGTCGCGTCACCGTACTCGTCGAAGGAGACCTTGCCGGTCACACCGTCGAAGGAGACGTTCTGCACCGCGGCGGTGATCTTCGCGCGGGCGTCGGACGGCAGCTTGCCGCCGTTGTCGTCGACGACCTTCTTCACGGCCTCGATGATCGACCAGGCGGAGTCGTAGGAGTAACCGCCGTAGGCGCCGTACGCCTCCGTGTAGCCGCCGGCCTTGTAGTTGTCGACGAACTCCTTGGCGGAGTCGAGGGTTTCGACCGGGGCGCCGACCGAGGTGGCCATGTCGCCGGTGGCGGCGGTGCCCGCCAGCTTGATGAAGTCGTCGGCGTAGATGCCGTCACCGCCGACCAGGGGGATCTTGGCGCCCGCGGCCTTGAGCTGCTTGCTCAGCGGACCGGCCTGCGGGTACTCGCCGCCGTAGTAGACCACGGTGGCGCCCGAGTTCTTCACCTTGGTGACGACCGCGGAGTAGTCCTTGGAGTCGGGGTTGATGTGCTCGGTGCCGACCACCTTGCCGCCGAGCTTCTTGAACTCGTCGGTGAAGGTGGCGGCGAGGCCGGCGCCGTAGGTCTTCTTGTCGTCGATGATGAAGGCCTTGGTCAGCTTCGCCGTGTTGTACACGTACTGCGCGGCGTACGGGCCCTGGATGGCGTCCGTGGTCGCGGTACGGAAGTACGACTTGTACGGCCGTGCCTTCGTCGTCTGCCAGTTGTCGCCCTGGGTCAGGGCCGGGTTGGTGTTGGCCGGGGAGACCTCGACCAGCTTGGCGTCGTCGAACACCTTCTGCATCGACTGGGCGACGGAGGAGTTCAGCGGGCCGACCACGCCGTAGACGCTGTTGTCGCTGACGAAGGCGGAGGCGTTGGCCTGGCCGGAGGAGGGCTGAGCCTGGTCGTCCTTGGCCTCGATCTTGAAGGTGACGCCGTCGACGTACTTCTTCTTGTTGGCCTGCTTGACCGCCAGGTCCACCGAGTTCTTGATGCCCAGGCCGAGCGCGGACAGGTCGCCGGTCAGCGGGGCGTCGACGCCGATGGTGACCGTGGTGCCACCACTGCCCGAGTCGGAGCCCTTGTCGCCGCTGTCGCGCGAGCCGCAGGCCGTGAGGGTGAGTGCTCCCGCTGCCAGAGCTGCGGTGATGGCGATGAGCGAACGTTGACGCACGATCAGTCCTTTCCCCTGAACAACCGCATCCCCGTGGAAACGGTCGAGTCGGGCGCCCTGTCGAAGTGAAGATTTCAACGGCGCCGTGACTGGCCGTGACTCTAAGCGGGCTGAGGGAACGTGGAGGAGGGTCTGACCGATGCTGTGACGCTCTTGTTATGACACGAGGTAATGCAGAGCGGTACATGGTGTCGAGAAGAGTGGAATTCAGGCCGATTCGCTCCGTCCGCATGGTGAGAACCCGCAGGACCCGCCGTAATCGGATCAGGTGTCTCGGGGCTTTTGGTGATTACTCGAAGCGCTTACCGGCCGTTGCTGCAGGCGACTTTCAGGGCGCGTGACAGGTGTTGTGCGTAGCGGGACCCCAGGATGAAACTCTGTACTTGTATTGCGCGCGTATTACGCAGAGTTACGTCAAGGAAAGGAAGTCCGGCGTCCTTCGGAACCGTCGCACAGTCGGTCACATGCATGGTTATCGTGACGTCGCGCGGCGAGCCCGCCTTCGTCCGGAAGGGGGCGCGGGGCGTCTCGGTCAGTGAGAGGCCGGCGTAGGGCTGGTTGATCCGGTCCACGGTGACCGGTGGTCCCTCCAGCACGCTCATCCGCACCGCGAAGCTGAAACTGCGGATCGGGGCGCCGGGCGGAGTGAGCCGGTCGCCCAGGAAGGCGAACGCCACCGTCTGTGCGGGGTAAGGGACTTCGGGCGGCGGCGGGTCGTGCGGGCGGGTCGCGTAGAGGTAGCCGCCGCCGGCCAGTACGGCGGCGGTCGTGGCCAGGGCGAGGGCGGCGCGACGGCGGCCGGGGTGCGGGGGAGGGGCGGTTTCCGGCTCGGGGAGGTCCCGGCCGTGGGTGCCCTCGCCCGGCTCGACGGGGCCGATACCGGTCGTTCCGCTCACTGCCAGGGGCCTCCCGTCGGCGCGCCGTCGCGGTATCGCCCGGTGCAGGCGGCACGCGACCGACGCTCGATCAACTGGTCGGCGGCTGCGGCACCTTGACGGTGTCTCACGGCCCGCGCGGCGTCCACGACGTCCCGGAGGATCTCGTACTGGCCGTTGGACAGCCCCATCGACTGGTAGTCGCCGTAGGTACCGCTGTCGAGCACCTCGCGCGACCAGTGCGCGACGATCGCGGCGCACAGCGCGGCGTCGGAGGTTGCCGAAGGTGACGCCGAAGGCGACGTGGAGGCCGCGGTGGTGTGAGCGGGGGTGCCGGTGGGACCGGTGGTGCCGCAGCCGGTCAGCAGGGCGAGGCCGATACCCAGTGCGGTCGCTCCACCCGGCAGGGTGCCTCCTCGCCGTCCCATGCGCCGACGTTAAGGGCGGGGACGGCGGGGAGCAATGGGCCCGTCGGCGACGGGCCCCGGCCCTGGGCGGCGGGCGGGTCCAAGCCCTGCGGCCGGACCGGGCCCGGTCCGGCGAGGGCGACGGTGCTCGACCCTGCGGGGCCGAGGGCGCTCGGTGTGGTCCTGCGGGGTCGAGGGTGTTCAACCCTGCGGGGGCGACGGTGCTCAACCCCGGGGCGACGGTGCTCAATCCTGGGGCGAGGGTGTTCAGCCCTGGGGCGCGGAGGGGAGCGAGTCGCCCTTCAGGTCGCGCAGCAGGCAGGTGAGTCGGGCCGTGCACACCCGGCGGCCCTCCTCGTCGCTGATCACGATCTCGTACGTCGCCGTGGAACGCCCCCGGTGGACGGGCGTGGCCACGCCGGTGACCAGGCCGGAGCGGGCCCCGCGATGATGCGTGCAGTTCAGGTCGACGCCGACCGCGATCTTCGAGCTGCCGCCGTGCAGCATCGACCCGACCGACCCCAGGGTCTCCGCCAGCACCGCGCTGGCCCCGCCGTGCAGCAGTCCGTACGGCTGGGTGTTGCCCTCCACCGGCATGGTGCCGACGACCCGGTCCGCCGAGGCCTCGATGATCTGCACGCCCATCCTGGTGCCGAGATGGCCCGCCGAGAACAGGGCGGGCAGGTCGACCCCGAGGGCGGCGTACTCGTCGATGACCTCCTGCGGGAACTTCACTCGCTGCTGCTCGCCCATGGGCCGGCTCCGATCGTCGTACGGCTGTCTCGCTCCACTGAGCAAACGCTCAGTAGGCCGCCGATTCTTCCAGACGGACCGAGCATCCGCTCAGAGGGCGGGCGTCGGCTGCGGCACACCGCTCTCCAGACGGACCACGACGGACTTGCTGGCCGGGGTGTTGCTGGTGTCGGCGGTCGCGTCGAGCGGCACCAGCACATTGGTCTCCGGGTAGTACGCGGCCGCGCAGCCCCGGGCCGTCGGATAGTGCACCACCCGGAAGCCCGGCGCCCGCCGCTCCACGCCGTCCTTCCACTCGCTCACCAGGTCGACGTACGCCCCGTCGGCGACACCCAGCGCCCGCGCGTCCTCCGGGTTCACCAGCACCACCCGGCGGCCGTTCCTGATGCCCCGGTAGCGGTCGTCCAGACCGTAGATCGTGGTGTTGTACTGGTCGTGCGAGCGCAGCGTCTGCAACAGCAGCCGGCCCTCGGGCAGTTCGGGGTACTCGACGGCCGCCGCCGTGAAGTTCGCCTTGCCGGTGGCGGTCGGGAAGCGGCGCTCGTCGCGCGGGCCGTGCGGCAGCGCGAAGCCGCCCGGCTGCGCCACGCGCGCGTTGAAGTCCTGGAAACCGGGGATCACGCGCGCGATGCGGTCGCGGACGGTCGCGTAGTCCTTCTCGAACTCCTCCCAGGGGGTGACGCTCTCGTCACCGAGCACCCGGCGGGCGAGCCGGCACACGATCGCCGGCTCCGACAGCAGATGCGGGCTCGCGGGCTCCAGGCGCCCGCGCGAGGCGTGCACCATGCCCATCGAGTCCTCGACGGTGACGAACTGCTCGCCGCTGTTCTGGAGATCGCGCTCGGTGCGGCCGAGCGTCGGCAGGATCAGCGCCCGCGCGCCCGTCACGACGTGCGAGCGGTTGAGCTTCGTCGACACGTGCACGGTCAGCCGCGCCCGCCGCATCGCCGCCTCGGTGACCTCCGTGTCGGGGGTCGCGGAGACGAAGTTGCCGCCCATCGCGAAGAAGACCTTCGCCTCGCCGTCGCGCAGCGCGCGGATGGCCCGGACGACGTCGAAGCCGTGCTCGCGCGGGGGTGCGAAGCCGAACTCCTTCTGCAGAGCGTCCAGGAAGGCCGGCGCCGGGCGCTCGAAGATGCCCATCGTGCGGTCGCCCTGCACGTTCGAGTGGCCGCGGACCGGGCACACGCCCGCGCCGGTACGGCCGATGTTGCCGCGCAGCAGCAGGAAGTTGACTACCTCGCGGATGGTCGGCACCGAGTGCTTGTGCTGGGTCAGGCCCATGGCCCAGCAGACGATGGTGCGCTCGGAGGCGAGCACCATGCGCAGCGCCTCCTCGATCTCCGCGCGGGTGAGACCGGTGGCGGCGAGCGTCTCGGCCCAGTCGGCGGCACCGGCGGCCTTGGCGAACTCCTCGTACCCGTGGGTGTGTTCGCGCACGAACTCCTCGTCGACCGCGCCTTCGGTCTCCAGGATCAGCTTGTTGAGGACCCGGAACAGGGCCTGGTCGCCGCCGATCCGGATCTGCAGGAACAGGTCGGTGAGCGCGGCGCCCTTGAGCATGCCCTGGGGGGTCTGCGGGTTCTTGAACCGCTCCAGGCCGGCCTCCGGGAGCGGGTTGACGCTGATGATCTTCGCGCCGTTGGCCTTGGCCTTCTCCAGCGCCGACAGCATGCGGGGGTGGTTGGTCCCCGGGTTCTGCCCGGCGACGACGATCAGGTCGGCCTTGTAGAGGTCTTCGAGCAGGACGCTGCCCTTGCCGATGCCGATGGTCTCGCTGAGCGCCGAGCCCGAGGACTCGTGGCACATGTTGGAGCAGTCCGGCAGGTTGTTGGTGCCCAGCTCGCGTGCGAACAGCTGGTACAGGAACGCGGCCTCGTTGCTGGTCCGGCCCGAGGTGTAGAAGACGGCCTCGTCGGGGGAGCCGAGGGCGGCGATCTCCTCACCGATGATGTCGAAGGCGCGCTCCCAGCCGACCGGCTCGTAGTGGTCGGCGCCCTCGGCGAGATACATGGGGTGGGTGAGCCGGCCCTGCTGGCCGAGCCAGTAGCCGCTGCGGTGGTGCAGATCGGCGACCGGGTGCTCGGCGAAGAACTCGGGCGTCACCCGGCGCAGGGTGGCCTCCTCGGCCACGGCCTTGGCGCCGTTCTCGCAGAATTCGGCGGCGTGCCGGTGATCGGGCTCCGGCCAGGCGCAGCCGGGGCAGTCGAAGCCGTCCTTCTGATTGACCCGGAGCAGCGTCAGCGCGGTGCGCTTCACCCCCATCTGCTGCTGGGCGATACGCAGGGTGTGGCCGATGGCCGGCAGCCCCGCGGCCGCGCGCTTCGGCTCCGCGACCCGCGGCGCGTCCTGGACCGGGTCCTCCTTGGGCGGCTTCGTCGCCATCGCACGATCTCCCTCTACGCCGGCACCAGTGCCCTGTGCACCCGATACTCGCACGCGCCGCCGACAGCGATCGAGGGCGGTCGGCCGAGCGCAACGGAACCAATGCTCGGCAGAGTTGCGCCTCCCGGCTCACCCCGTTCTCGAGTTTTCCGCCGCAACGGCGATCAGCCACGACGGGTGCCGTCCGGCGGTGCCGGGCTCACCGCGACCCGAACCGTCGGCCCTCGCTGTCAGTGCGGCGTGGCAGGATCGGGGGCGTGGCAGAGACAGCATCGAAGAAGACCGACCAGACCCCCAGTGGGACCCGCCCCCGGCTGATGCTCATGGACGGGCACTCGCTGGCCTACCGCGCGTTCTTCGCGCTGCCCGCGGAGAACTTCACGACCGCGACGGGCCAGCCGACGAACGCGATCTACGGTTTCGCGTCGATGCTGGCCAACACCTTGCGTGACGAGGCGCCCACACACTTCGCGGTGGCCTTCGACGTCTCGCGCAAGACCTGGCGCTCCGAGGAGTTCACCGAGTACAAGGCGAACCGCTCCAAGACCCCGGACGAGTTCAAGGGCCAGGTGGAGCTGATCGGCGAGCTGCTCGACGCGATGCACGCGCAGCGCTTCGCCGTCGAGGGCTTCGAGGCCGACGACATCATCGCCACCCTCGCCACCCAGGCCGAGGCCGCGGGCTTCGAGGTCCTGATCGTCACCGGCGACCGTGACTCCTTCCAGCTGGTCACCGAGCACACCACGGTGCTCTATCCGACGAAGGGCGTCTCCGAGCTGACCCGGTTCACCCCGGAGAAGGTTTTCGAGAAGTACGGCTTGACGCCCGCCCAGTACCCCGACTTCGCCGCCCTGCGCGGCGACCCGTCCGACAACCTCCCCGGCATCCCCGGCGTCGGCGAGAAGACGGCCGCGAAGTGGATCAACCAGTTCGGTTCCTTCACCGAGCTGGTGGAGCGCGTCGACGAGGTGAAGGGCAAGGCCGGCCAGAACCTCCGCGACCACCTGGAGTCGGTCAAGCTCAACCGCCGGCTCACCGAGCTGGAGCGCCGGGTCGAGCTGCCGAAGACGGTCGCCGACCTGGAGCGCGCGCCGTACGACCGCAAGAACGTCGCGATGATCCTGGACACCCTGGAGATCCGTAACCCGTCGCTGCGCGAGCGGCTCTACGCCGTCGACCCCGGCGCCGAGGAGACCGAGACCGCGCCGGCCGCCGAGGCGGGTGTGGAGGTGGACGGCACCGTCCTCGGCACCGGCGAGCTGGCCGGCTGGCTCGCCGAGCACGGCTCGCAGGCGCTGGGCGTCGCCACCGTCGACACCTGGGCGCTCGGCACCGGCTCGGTCGCCGAGGTCGCGCTGGCCGCGGGCGGGGGAGCGGCGGCCTGGTTCGACCCCGCCGAGCTGGACGAGGCCGATGAGAACGCGTGGGCGGCCTGGCTGACCGACGCCGCGAGGCCCAAGGTCTTCCACAACGTCAAGGGCGCGCTGCGGGTCTTCGCCGAGCACGGCTGGAGCATCGACGGCGTCACCATGGACACCGCGCTCGCCGCCTATCTGGTCAAGCCCGGCCGCCGCTCCTTCGACCTGGACGCGCTGTCCCTGGAGTACCTGCACCGCGAGCTGGCGCCGGCCGCCGCGGCCGACGGTCAGCTGGCTTTCGGCGCGGACGACGGTGCCGAGGCCGAGGCACTGATGATCCAGGCCCGCGCGATCCTCGACCTGGGCGAGGCCTTCGAGGGCCGGCTCCAGGAGGTCGGCGCGGCGGACCTGCTCCGTGACATGGAGCTGCCGACCTCCGTCCTCCTCGCCCGCATGGAGCGGCACGGCATCGCGGCCGACCGCGCGCATCTGGCAGCGATGGAGCAGATGTTCGCGGGCGCGGTCCAGCAGGCCGTGAAGGAGGCGCACGCGGCGGCCGGGCACGAGTTCAACCTGGGCTCGCCCAAGCAGCTCCAGGAGGTCCTCTTCGGCGAGCTGGCGCTGCCCAGGACCAAGAAGACCAAGACCGGCTACACCACCGACGCCGACGCGCTCGCCTGGCTGGCCGGCCAGACCGAGAACGAACTGCCGGTGATCATGCTCCGCCACCGTGAGCAGGCCAAGCTGCGGGTGACGGTCGAGGGCCTGATCAAGACGGTGGCGGCGGACGGCCGTATCCACACCACGTTCAACCAGACGGTGGCCGCGACCGGCCGGCTCTCCTCCACGGACCCGAACCTCCAGAACATCCCGGTCCGTACCGACGAGGGCCGGGCGATCCGCCGGGGCTTCGTGGTGGGCGAGGGCTTCGAGTCGCTGATGACGGCCGACTACAGCCAGATCGAACTGCGGGTGATGGCCCATCTCTCCGAGGACGAGGGCCTGATCGAGGCGTTCACCTCCGGCGAGGACCTGCACACCACGGTCGCCTCCCAGGTGTTCTCCGTCGACCGCTCGGGCGTCGACGCGGAGATGCGCCGCAAGATCAAGGCGATGTCGTACGGCCTCGCGTACGGTCTGTCGGCGTTCGGCCTCTCCCAGCAGCTGAACATCGACGCCGGCGAGGCCCGCGCCCTGATGGACACCTACTTCGAGCGGTTCGGCGGCGTCCGTGACTATCTGCGCCGGGTCGTGGACGAGGCACGGGCGACCGGTTACACGGCGACGCTCTTCGGCCGCCGCCGCTACCTCCCCGACCTCAACAGCGACAACCGCCAGCGCCGCGAGGCGGCCGAGCGGATGGCGCTCAACGCGCCCATCCAGGGCACCGCGGCGGACATCGTCAAGATGGCCATGCTGAAGGTGGACGGCGCGCTGCGCGAGGCGGACCTGAAGTCCCGGATGCTCCTCCAGGTCCACGACGAAATCGTCCTGGAGATCGCGCCCGGCGAGCGCACCGAGGTCGAGGCGGTCCTCCGCCGCGAGATGGCCGACGCGGTCCACCTCAGGGCCCCGCTGGACGTCTCGGTCGGCGTGGGCCCGGACTGGGAATCAGCAGCGCACTAGCCTCCGGCGAGAGCCGACAGGGGGCGTTCCCCCGGCAGCCGACAGCGGGCGCCACTCCACGACACCGGTGGAGCGGCGCCCGCCGCCGGTCGTCGGGTCGGCGGCGTCACTCAGCTGGACCCCGCCAGAACGCCCCCGTACCTGGCAGCGGCAAGGATGCGGGCATGGGTATACGCATGCTTCACGGCCGGACGCCCCAGATCAGGCCCCCGGCCAAGGCCCGCTCCGCCGCGGCGCAGGTCACGGCGGCCTCGGCGGCCCCGGCCATGGCACCCGGCGCCAGCTCCGCCCACATCCCCACCGACCTTGCCGTCACCCTGCGCAAAGCGGTCGCCCGCCTCCGGCGCAGACTCCGCACCCGCCCCGACCCGCGGCAGTGGCTGGATCTCGCCCGCAGCTATCTCGCGCTGCTCCTCAACGCCCTCCCCGGCCCTCGCCGCCCCCGCACCATGACCGTCTTCGTGGCGACCCTCACCGAACGGCCGAAGGGTTCCGGCGCACACCGCCGGCCACCGGCGCCGGACGCCACACCCTGACCGTCACGGCGTACCCCAGCACCCCGAGCAGCAGCCCCGCGCCCGCTCCGAAGAGCACCGTCGGCAGCAGCTCCCAGGGCTTCGCCGTCGAACCCCAGTAGGCCCACCACCGCGTGGCCCGCTGCACCGCGGCCACCAGCGCGCAGCCGGCGATCCCGGCCCCGGCCCACCACCGGTCCCGTACGGACAACAGCGGCACCCCCACCGGCTCCCCGGCCGGGGCCCGCCGCAGCGCACGGAGCACGAACACGGCGAGCACGGCCGCGGCCACCGCCGAAGTGCCGTACTGGAGCAGGGTGTAGAGCGGTACGCCCGCGACGTTCCGGCCGATCGGGGGGATCAGCCGGGTCCCCCAGCGGTCGTGGTGCGTGAACGCGTCCCAGACGACATGGGTGAGCGCGCCGAGCACGGCGGAGACGTACCACCGGGCGGCGACGGAAAGACCAGCTCGCGCGCGTGGCGCCCCACAGCGCAGCAGGGCCGCCGGGCGCCCCTGCCGGGTCCGGGGCAGCAGGGCCACGAGCGGCTCCCGTACCAGCACCCACAGCGCCACCAGCGCCCAGGAGAAGAGCACGTCCACGGTGAAGACACCGGTGAAGGAGTGCGTGAACCCGCCGAACTCCATCGCGTCCGGTACCGCGCTCGCCGCGTAGTAGGTGAGGTCGGGGGAGAAGGACCCGGCGAAGAGCACCGCCGGCACCAGCCGCCCACGCCCGGTCCCGTCACCGCGCACGGCGGGCAGCACGGCGGCGGCATGGCTGAGAGTGAACGGCACCCGGTCTCCCTGGAGCAGTCGTCGGCCGGAGCGCCGAACAAGCGATCGCGTACGACAAGTATCCGCGACACCACCATCGTTCAACGGGTAATGGCCAACTGGTGAAAATCGGGCACCGCCGGGTGTCCGCGGAATGGAAGTTGTCGTAGTGTCGCCTGGGTCGCCGCCCCGGCGTGAACCACGGATGCGCTACCTCACCACACGAAAGAGGTAACAGGGGGCAACCACAGCACCAGGTCAACCGTCACACCAGAGGCGAGCAGACAGACGGAGACGGGCGCTCAGAAGGCGCCCATGGGAGGGGTTCACCTTATGGCGGCGCAATTCGGCAGGCGGCTGCGCAAGGGAGCGGCGACGACCGCCGCGGCCGCGTTGGCGGTAGCGGCTCTGTCCGCGTCCCAGGCACCGGGCGCGACGGGCGGCGACACGGGCCGGCAGGCGAACGCCGGTGCCAGCGCCTCCGCGTCCGACGGAGCCGGCGCGGCCGACGGCGCCACCGGCAACTCGCCGTACTACACGGACCTGCCGCCGCTCAACAGCCCGAACCCCAGCGCCAGTCCCACCGCCTCCTCGCCGAGCGTCGGCACCGCCGTCTCCCGGGACGCGGCCGAAGCCGGCATACCCGCCACCGTCCTCGACGCCTACAAGAAGGCCGAGGCGGAGCTGCGCGGCTCCAAGCCGGGCTGCAACCTGCCCTGGCAGCTGCTCGCCGCCATCGGCAAGGTGGAGTCCGGGCAGGCCCGCGGCGGCGACGTCGACGCCGAGGGCAACACCCTGCACCGGATCCTGGGCCCGCAGCTCGACGGCAACGGCTTCGCGCTCATCCAGGACACCGACGGCGGCCAGTACGACGGCAACAGCCAGTACGACCAGGCCGTCGGCCCCATGCAGTTCATCCCCTCGACCTGGGCGTGGGCGGGACGCGACGGCAACGGCGACGGCGTCAAGGACCCCAACAACGTCTACGACGCGGCGCTCGCCGCCGGCCACTACCTGTGCCGCAACGGCTGGGACCTGTCCGTCCAGGCCGACATGAACAGCGCGATCCTCAGCTACAA
This sequence comes from Streptomyces sp. NPDC007157, assembly GCF_040634235.1. Classification (NCBI taxonomy): domain Bacteria; kingdom Bacillati; phylum Actinomycetota; class Actinomycetes; order Kitasatosporales; family Streptomycetaceae; genus Streptomyces; species Streptomyces sp. NPDC007157. The sequence goes on along the minus strand of NZ_JBEYFE010000006.1, from coordinate 267,567 downwards.
CAACTCGCAGGACTACCTCAACCTGGTGCTGTCCTGGTACGAGTTCTACCGCAAGGGCACGCACTCGGTCCCGAACGGCACCGGCACCGTGCCCGGCCACCGCAGCGACGACGACAAGCCCGGCAGCGGTTCCGGCTCCAGCGGCTCCAACGGCTCCAGCGGTCCCAGCGGCTCCCCGACGCCCAGTGCGCCGGCCACCCCGAAGCCCAACGAGCCCAAGCCGGGCGGCCCGAGCACGACCCCGACCCTGCCGCCCACGGCCACCGACACCGTGGACCACCTGGAGGACGCGGGTACCGCCGAGCTCACGGCGATGGCAGGCCACGCGTTCACCAAGAAGATCAGCACACGCGCGGAGACCAAGGCGGGCCGGATCGTCGCCAAGGTCCGGGTCCGGTTCACCATCGTCGGCGACACGGACGCGACCTTCACCGGCGGCGAGAGCGTCGCCACGGTCACCACCGACAGCAAGGGCGTCGCGGTCGCACCGGCGCTCCAGGCGGGCGAGAAGACCGGTGACTTCACGGTCCGCGCCGGCGTGGTGGGCCGTACGGCCAAGGGCGTCGACTACGCGGCGAGTGTCACCGCGCGCGCCGCCGACACCGTCGCCCTCGCCAACACCACCGCGCCGACCAGCACCCCCGGCGCCGAATTCACCGACCAGGTGCGGGCGAAGGCCACCTACCAGGGCGCCGTCGCCGACCAGGTCGCCGCCACCGCCACGCTCGTCAAGTCGGCGGACGACGCCACCGAGAACGACAAGGGCCCGTACTTCAAGGACGCGAACGGCGACCCCGTCCGGACCCTCACCGACCTCAAGACGGACGAGAACGGCCTGCTCACGCTGCCCAAGCTGTACGCGGACGACACCACCGGCACCTTCCTGCTCCGCATCACCACCACCGGCGGTGCGACCCTCACCGTCGAACTGACGGTCGCCGCGGCCGACAGCTCACCGAGCCCGTCGCCGAGCCCGTCCGCGTCCGAGTCCGCGTCGGCCTCCGCCTCCCCGAGCGCCTCGGCCACCCCCTGATCCACGGTCGTACGACCACCAGGGCGCCCTCCCGCCGACGCGGGACGGCGCCCTTCGGCGTCGTACGACCTGTTCTCATCTCACCCTCCCGTTGCTACGGTGCCCGGACCTGACGCTCCATCAGGAAGACCGTCGGGAAACAGTCGGCCGTCGGGAGGCCCCGCATGCGTGCCCTGATCGCCGCCGCGACCGGTCTCGCCCTCGCGCTGGTCCTGGTCGTCACGATCAGCGCCCTGGGGTCGCCGGCCGGGACGACGTCCCCCAAGCCGCTGCTCACGACGGTGCCGTCACATCCGTAACCGCCGCCCCGGGAGGCCGAGATGCGCCGCAAGGCCAGTCTGGTCCTGCTCGCCTGCGCCGTGTTCTTCGCGGCACTGTCCCCGCTGCTGCGCTGGTACGCCTTCCCGCGCCTGGCCAAGATCCCCGCCAACCAGTACCAGGACATGGTCCTGGAGGCGAAGGACGCCACGCTCCTCGACTACGGCACCATGAAGGCGAAGAAGGTCCCGAAGGTCACCATCGTGCAGACCCTCAAGGGCGATGTGGCGGCCGCGAAGAAGATCGAGAAGACGGCGGGACGGGACGTCGTCGTCTGGGACGGCCTGTCCTACGTCCAGGGCCCCGACGGCAAGATGGTCTCCGAGATCCCCGAGCGCTACATCTTCGACGCCCACAGCCAGGAACCCGTCCACGCCACCGGCGAGATGGTCGACGGCGACCCGGTGAAACGGGACGGCATCGAGTTCAAGTGGCCGTTCCTGACCGAGAAGCGGGACTACGAGTACTTCGACGCGCAGACCCGCACCACCAACCCCATCCACTACAAGGGGACGCAGACCTTCCGGGGCGTCGAGGTCTACTACTTCGAGCAGACCATCCCCTGGACCAAGGTCCCCATGCCCAAGAAGATGCCGGTGCGGGGCATCACCCCCGAGACGGTAGCCAAGACCGGCACCACCCGCTGGTACACCACGGTCCGCAGGTTCTGGGTCGAGCCCGTCACCGGGGCACCCGTCTACGGCGAGGAGATCCACAAGGAGGAACTGCGCGGCGGCACCCTGCTGGGCGGCCGCGCCAAGGTCACGGCCTTCGCCGGCGACGTGAAGATGCGCGAGGACTACATCGAGCACACGGTCGCCCTGGTCAAGCAGAACCGCACCCTCGTCCTGATGCTGACCTCCTACCTCCCGTGGGGCTTCCTCTCCCTCGGCATCGCGCTGCTCGCCCTCGCCCTCTGCCTGGAAGCCTTCGGCCGCCGCCCGGCCGACCCGGAACCGGCCGCGTCCGCGGTCCCGGAACCGGTCAGCGCCTGAGCCGCGCGTTGGTGTGCCGGGTGGGCTCGGCGGCCGCCGGGTCCTCGGGCCAGGGGTGCTTCGGATAGCGACCGCGCAGTTCGGCCCGCACGCCCTTGTACCCGTCCCGCCAGAAGGAGGCGAGGTCGGCGGTGACGGCGGCGGGGCGCCCGGCGGGCGACAGCAGATGCACGAGCACCGGCACCCCGGCCACGGCCGGTGACTCCTGCGCCCCGAACATCTCCTGCACCTTCACGGCGAGCACGGGCTGCTCGGGGTTCCCGTAGTCGACCCGGATCCGCGACCCGCTGGGTACGACGATCCGCTCGGGCGCCAGCTCGTCGAGCCGGCCCGCCTCGCCGCTCGCCCACGGCAGCAGCCGCCGCAGCGCCTCCCCGGCGTCGATCCGCCCGAGGTCGGCCCGGCGCCGGGCCCGGCCGAGCTCCGGTTCCAGCCACTCGTCCACGCGCGCGTGCAGCGCGTCTTCGGAGACGTCGGGCCAGGGCTCCCCGAGGCGCAGCCGCAGGAACGCGAGGCGCTGCCGCAGTACGGCCGCGTCGGGCGTCCACCGCAGCAGGCCGAGCCCCTCCTGCCGCAGCCCGTCGAGGAGCGCGGCGCGGACGAGGGCCGGGTCGGCGTTCCGCAGCGGCCGCACCACGAGCTCGATCGCGCCGAGCCGCTCCACGCGCCGCGCGACCACGTCCCCGTCGGCCCAGCGGACCTCCTGGTCCTCGGAGTACAGCGACGCGGCCGCCGACCTGGCCGTGGCCTCGTCCACCACCGCGGCGAGCCGCACACGCGCGTGCCCTCTGCCGAGGGGGCGGTCCGCGACGGCCACCGAGAGCCAGGGGGCGCCGCGCAGCGGGCTGCCGTCGGCGAGCTCGGCCCGGGTGCCGGAGGCCATGAGATACGAGCCGCCGTCGGCCTTGGCGACGCGCTCGGGAAAGGCGAGAGCGGCGACGAGTCCGACCCTGCGGTCGTTGACCGAGCGATCGCCCACCGTGCCGGCCTTGGTGTGCCGGTCGTCCGCTGTGCCGGGAGACGTGCCCTGGTCGGCCGCCCGGAGTCGGCGTACCTCCGCGAGCCATCGGCCGGCGTAGGCGTCGCCGCCGCGCCGGGCCGCCCGCAGCGCGCCCGCCAGGTCGTCCCCGTACTCCCGCGGCGGCTCCTCGCTCAGCAGCGCGACCGCCTCGGCACTCCCGCCGGGGCCGTCCAGCAACGCCCGGCCCAGCCGCGGATGCACCCCCAGCCGGGCCAGCCGCAGCCCCCGTTCGGTGGCCCGTCCGGCGGGGTCGACCGCCCCGATCGCCGTCAGCACCTCCCGCGCCGCCGCCATCGCCCCGCCCGGCGGCGGATCCAGCAGCGCCAGCCCGGCGGCCCCGGGATCACCCCAGCAGGCCGTCTGGAGGGCGAACGCCGTCAGATCGGCCACCTTGATCTCCGGCGCCGGAAAGGCGGTCAGACGAGCGTCCTCGGCCTCGGACCAGCAGCGGTACACCGCTCCCGGTGCCTCCCGCCCGGCACGGCCCGCCCGCTGCCGCCCGGCCGCCCGAGACGCCCGTACCGTCGCCAGCGCGCTCAGCCCGCGCGCGTGGTCGACCCGCGGCTCCCGCGCCAGCCCGGAGTCGACGACCACCCGCACCCCGGGGACGGTGAGCGACGACTCGGCGACCGCCGTGGCCAGGACCACCCGGCGCCGCTCCCCGGGTGCCAGCACCGCGTCCTGCACGGACGCCGGTGCCCGGCCGTGGACCTGAAGCACCGCCACGTCCCCCAGGTCGCCCAGCTGGCCCGCCACCCGGGCGATCTCGCCCACGCCCGGCAGGAAGCACAGCACGTCCCCCGGCCGCTCGGCCAGCGCCCGCCGCACCACCGACGCCACATGCGTCAGCAGCGCCGGGTCCACCCGCATCCCGTGCGGCGGCCGCACCGGCCGCACCGGCGGGGCCCACACCACCTCCACCGGGTACGACACGCCGTCCGCCTCGACCACCGGCGCACCGCCCAGCAGCCGCGCCCACCCCTGCGCGTCCGTGGTCGCCGAGGCGGCCACCAGGCGCAGCTCCGGGCGGAGCGTCTCGCGAACGTCCCAGAGGAAGGCCGCCACCGTGTCGGCGTCCAGATGCCGCTCGTGGCACTCGTCCAGGACGACGACATCCACGCCCGAAAGCTCCTGGTCGCGTTGCAGGCGCTGCAACAGCACACCGGTCGTGACGACCTCCACGCGCGCGCGTGGGCCCACGACGCGTTCGCCGCGCACGGTGTAGCCGACGCTGCGCCCGACCTGCTCACCGAGCAGCCAGGCCATCCGGCGGGCCGCCGCGCGCGCCGCGATCCGGCGTGGCTCGGCCACGACCACCCGCCGCGCGGGCCGCCCGCCGTCCAGCAGCCCGGCCAGCGCCAGTGGCACCAGCGTCGTCTTGCCGGTGCCGGGGGGTGCCACCAGGACGGCGGTGCCGGGCCCGGCCAGGGCGTCGTCCAGACCGGGCAGGGCCTGTCGTACGGGCAGCGCGTCCAGGGCGTCGTAACGGATCACGGCTCTAGTGTCTTACGGCCGCCGAAAGTGCATTACGGCCGCCGAGACGTCCCCACGCGCGCGTGCGCTTGCGCGCGTTCCTTTGTACGAGCTGCCGGCAGCTCGTACAAAGGAGCTGCCGGCAGCTCGTACAAAGGCAGCTCGTACAAAGGCAGCTCGTACAAAGGCGCCGGCAGCTGTCCGAGCCGCCGGCGGCTCAGGTCCGCTCGCACACGAAGATCGCGGTCCCCGGCACGAGGCTGCCCCGCAGCGGCGACCAGCCGCCCCATTCGGCCGTGTTCCAGGCCGGCCACTCCGGCTCCACCAGATCGACCAGCCGCAGGTCCGCGGAGACGATGTCCCGGACCCGGTCGCCGAGCGTGCGGTGGTGCTCGACGTACACCGCGTGGCCGTCCTCGGCCTGCTCGACGTAGGGCGTGCGGTCGAAGTAGGAGGCGGAGACCGTGAGGCCCTCGGGGCCCGGCTCGTCCGGGAACGCCCAGCGGACCGGGTGCGTCACGGAGAAGACGAAACGGCCCCCCGGCCGCAGCACCCGCCGCACCTCGCGCAGCACCAGGCGCGGGTCGGCGACGAAGGGGAGCGCGCCGTACGCCGAGCACGCCAGGTCGAAGGAGCCGTCGGCGAAGGGCAGCGCGCCGGCGTCGGCACAGACGAGAGGAAACGATCCGCCGATGCGCAGCGCGTGCTGGAGCTGGCGGTGCGAGAGATCCAGGGCGACCGGACGGGCGCCCTGGGCGGCCAGCCAGCGCGAGCACTGGGCCGCGCCGGCGCCGATCTCCAGGACGTCCTTGCCCTTGAGGTCCTCCGGCGGTCCGAGCAGTTCCGCCTCCACCTCGTCGAGGCCCTCGGGACCCCACACGAAACGGTCGTCGCCCAGGAACGTGCCGTGCTCGACCTGGTACTCGTCTGCGTTGCGGTCCCACCAGCCCCGGTTGGCGCGGCTGCTCTCCGTGACCCCGGCGGCACGCCGGGTGGCTTCGGGCTCGGCCGCTGTTCCGGTCTGTGATCCGGCCTCTTCGAGGTCGAACGAATCGGGCTCTTGGATGATCGGCTCCCTCGTCGTACTCTTCCGTGCAACCCGTTCAGGGGGGGGTGTCACGGAGGAGGTCTGTCAGGCCTGCGTGGCCTCACGGGACGGCTTTTGTGCCGGGTATGCGGCGATCCGCCCCGGGTGTGCGCCTTCGCGCATTGACCCTGTCCGGCTGCCCCCGTATGCTACAAGTTGCGCTGCGGGCCTGCGCACCTCAGACCTAGCAGGCTGCGCTCGCATCTGTTGTATGTCCCCTCGGTTCTCGAGGCGCCACCAGTGGTTCAGGTGGCGCTTCCTAGGCTGTCCGGCTTCTTCAGAGCGAAACAGGCTCCCGGCGTAAGCAGTACCTACGACTTCAATGTCCGTACCGGAGCCCTTTCTCACATGACGAGCAGCACCGAGACCACCGCCACCACCCCGCAGGTAGCGGTCAACGACATCGGTAACGAGGAAGCTTTCCTCGCCGCGATCGACGAGACGATCAAGTACTTCAACGACGGCGACATCGTCGACGGCGTCATCGTGAAGGTCGACCGGGACGAGGTCCTGCTCGACATCGGTTACAAGACCGAAGGTGTAATCCCGAGCCGCGAGCTCTCGATCAAGCACGACGTCGACCCCAACGAGGTCGTCGCCGTCGGTGACGAGATCGAGGCCCTTGTTCTCCAGAAGGAGGACAAGGAAGGCCGCCTGATCCTCTCGAAGAAGCGCGCCCAGTACGAGCGTGCCTGGGGCACCATCGAGAAGATCAAGGAAGAAGACGGGATCGTCACCGGTACCGTCATCGAGGTCGTCAAGGGTGGTCTCATCCTCGACATCGGCCTCCGTGGCTTCCTCCCGGCCTCCCTGGTCGAGATGCGCCGCGTCCGCGACCTCCAGCCCTACGTGGGCAAGGAGCTCGAGGCCAAGATCATCGAGCTGGACAAGAACCGCAACAACGTGGTCCTGTCCCGCCGTGCCTGGCTGGAGCAGACCCAGTCCGAGGTCCGCCAGACGTTCCTCACGACCCTCCAGAAGGGTCAGGTCCGCTCCGGCGTGGTCTCCTCGATCGTCAACTTCGGTGCCTTCGTGGACCTGGGTGGCGTCGACGGTCTGGTCCACGTCTCCGAGCTGTCCTGGAAGCACATCGACCACCCGTCCGAGGTTGTCGAGGTCGGCCAGGAAGTCACCGTCGAGGTCCTCGACGTCGACATGGACCGCGAGCGTGTCTCCCTGTCGCTGAAGGCGACCCAGGAAGACCCGTGGCAGCAGTTCGCCCGGACCCACCAGATCGGTCAGGTCGTCCCGGGTAAGGTCACCAAGCTGGTTCCGTTCGGTGCGTTCGTCCGCGTGGACGAGGGCATCGAGGGTCTGGTCCACATCTCCGAGCTGGCCGAGCGCCACGTGGAGATCCCGGAGCAGGTCGTCCAGGTCAACGACGAGATCTTCGTCAAGGTCATCGACATCGACCTCGAGCGTCGTCGCATCAGCCTCTCGCTGAAGCAGGCCAACGAGTCCTTCGGTGCCGACCCGGCCTCGGTCGAGTTCGACCCGACCCTGTACGGCATGGCTGCCTCGTACGACGACCAGGGCAACTACATCTACCCCGAGGGCTTCGACCCCGAGACCAACGACTGGCTCGAGGGCTACGAGACCCAGCGCGAGGCGTGGGAGCACCAGTACGCCGAGGCGCAGACCCGCTTCGAGCAGCACCAGCAGCAGGTCATCAAGAGCCGCGAGGCCGACGCTGCCGCTGCCGCCGAGGGTGGCGAGGCTGCCGCTCCGGCCGCTTCGGGTGGCGGTTCGTACTCCTCCGAGGGTGCGGACACCTCCGGTGCGCTGGCCTCTGACGAGGCGCTGGCCGCGCTGCGCGAGAAGCTCGCGGGTGGCCAGAGCTGAACGCCAGCCGCTGGGCTTGACTAGCCGGTGACTGAGGGGCCGTACCTTTCGAGGTACGGCCCTTCAGCGTTTTCCCGGGGGCGTTCGCGCGCGTGCGCGGGCCCGCTGTGGCCGACCGCGCAGTCCCCCGCGCCCCCTGCGGGGCGCTTCACTTCCCGTTCGCAGAAACGTGTGGGATACACGAGTAACCGTTGAGCCGTAACGCGGCGCTGGGACGCTTCCCCGGTCTTCGTTCAAGATCGGGAGAGGAGCCCAGGCATGGCACAGCCTCAGTACAGGTCAGGGACGAGCCGGCGGACCTTCCTGCGCAACGTCGGTCTCACCGGCGGCGCCGGCACCATGCTCGCCACCATGGGAGCCCTCGGCCTCGCGCCCACCGCCCAAGCCGCCCAGCGCGAACAGCCCTTCCGGGCGCCCGGCGCAAGCGACTTCACCCTCACCGGGCGCGCCGCGGCCAGGGTCGTCGTCCTCGGCGGCGGCATCGCCGGCCTCGCCACCGCGTACGAACTGGGCAAGGCCGGCTACGACTGTACGATCCTGGAGGCCAGGGACCGTACCGGCGGACGCAACTTCACCGTGCGTGGCGGCGACACGACCACGGACCTCTACGGCCATACGCAGACCGCGCGGTTCGCCGAAGGCCACTACATGAACGCCGGGCCGGCCCGCATACCGCAGTGGATGATCACCCTCGACTACTGCCGCGAACTCGGCGTCCCCATCGAGGTGTTCACGAACACCAACGCCGACGCCTACCTCTACAACGAGTCCGCCGGCATGACGAAGCCCGAGCGCTACCGCACCGCCAAGGCCGACGTGTACGGCTACGTCGCGGAGTTGCTCGCCAAGGCCACCGACAAAGGCGCCCTGGACAAGGAGTTGACGGCCACCGACCAGGAGCGGCTCGTCGAGTTCCTCAAGGACTGGGGCGAACTCGGCGACAAGCTGACGTACGAGGGCGGCGAGCGGCGCGGATACACGACCGTACCGGCCGCCGCCGGCACTCCCGGCGTGCTTCTCGGCGATGTCCCGGCCGCCTCCGAGGTGTTCGCGAGCGGCGTCGGACGCTACTTCTCCTTCGAGTTCGGCTTCGACCAGGCGATGCTGATGTTCCAGCCGGTCGGCGGCATGGACCGGATACCCAAGGCGCTCACCCGCGCGATCGGCGCCCACCGCATCCGTACCGGAGCCGTCGTCTCCAGGATCACCGACAAGGGCGACGGCGTCACCGTGACCTACACCCAGGGCGGCCGTACCAAGGCCGTCGACGCCGACTACTGCGTGGCCGCCATGCCGCCCAACATCCTCGCCAAGGTTCCGCACAACCTGGGCTCCGGCGTGCAGAGCGCCCTGGCGGCCGTCACCCCGTCGTCCGCAGCCAAGATCGGCCTCGAATACCGCTCCCGCTGGTGGGAACTGGACCACCGCATCTACGGCGGCATCACCGAGACCGACCAGGACGTCACCCACATCTGGCATCCCTCGTACGGCTTCCACGGCCAACGGGGCGTCCTCATCGGCTACTACAACTACGACACCGACGCGGACTCCTACGCCGAACTCACCCCGGCCCGACGCGAACAGCGCGCGGTGGCCGCCGGCGTGAAGATCTTCGGCGACAAGTACCGCACCGAGCTGGTCTCCTCCTTCTCCCACCACTGGCGCCAGACCCCCCATCTGGAGGCCGCCTGGCACGACACCCCCGGCGGTCCCGACGACGTGCGCTACAAGCCGCTCAACGAGCCCACCGGCCGCGTCTACTTCGCCGGCGACTGGCTCAGCTACACGGACGCCTGGCAGCACGGCGCGTTCAGCTCCGCGCGAAAGGCGGTCACGGCACTGCACGCGCGCGTGCTGTCCGCGTAGGGCGCGACAGGGCGGGGCCCGCACGGGCACTTGGGCGCGTCCTTCGGCAGGAGAAGGGAGTCCTTCGGCATGAGAAGAAGGGTCTTCGGCAGGAGAAGAGCGTCCTTCGGTACGAGAAGAGCGTCCTTCGGCATGAGAAGAAGGTGAGTGGTCGGATCATCGCAGGGGCGGCGGGAATGCCCGCCGCCCCTGCCACGTTGTGCCCTAGGAACACGAGGAGGAGCGGTCACAGTGCTTGATCCGCAGGGTTTGTACGCATGGGAGCCGAAGGGCCTCGCCGTGGTGGACGTGGCGCTGGCCCAGGAGTCGGCCGGTCTTGTCATGCTCTACCACTTCGACGGATACATCGACGCGGGCGAGACCGGCGACCAGATCGTCGACCGGCTCCTCGACTCGCTGCCCCACCAGGTCGTCGCCCGCTTCGACCACGACCGGCTCGTGGACTACCGGGCGCGCCGCCCGCTGCTTACCTTCAAGCGGGACCGCTGGACCGAGTACGAGGAGCCCAGCATCGAGGTCCGGCTGGTCCAGGACGCCACGGGCGCGCCGTTCCTGCTGCTGTCCGGCCCCGAGCCGGACGTCGAGTGGGAGCGCTTCGCCGCGGCCGTACGGCAGATCGTGGAGCGGCTCGGTGTCCGGCTGTCCGTGGACTTCCACGGCATTCCCATGGGCGTTCCGCACACCCGTCCCGTCGGTCTCACGCCGCACGGCAACCGCACCGACCTCGTCCCGGGCCACAGCAGCCCCTTCGACGAGGCCCAGGTGCCCGGCAGCGCCGCGTCGCTGCTCGAATACCGCCTCATGGAGTCCGGCCACGACGTCCTGGGCGTCGCCGCGCACGTCCCGCACTACATCGCCCGCTCCGCCTACCCCGATGCCGCCCTGACCGTCCTGGAGGCCATCACGGGCGCCACCGGTCTCGTGCTCCCGAGCATCGCGCACGCCCTGCGCACGGACGCGTACCGCACGCAGACGGAGATCGACCGCCAGATCCAGGAGGGCGACGAGGAACTCACCGCCCTGGTCCAGGGCCTTGAGCACCAGTACGACGCCGCCGCGGGCGCCGAGACCCGGGGCAACATGCTGGCCGAGCCGGTGGAGATCCCCTCGGCGGACGAGATCGGCCTGGAGTTCGAGCGCTTCCTCGCGGAGCGAGAGGGCGACAACTGAATCGCCCTCCGGGGCCTCCACCGGACCCGACGGGCCTTGAACCAGCGCCGGTTCAGTGGGGTCCGGGTCCGCTGGGGACCAAGCGGGTCCGCTCGGGAGCAAGGCCGGCCGGGGCCGGTGTCGGTGGCAGGGCCTAAGCTTCGGGGCATGCTGAAAGTGGGCCTCACCGGCGGGATCGGCGCCGGCAAGAGCGAGGTGTCGCGGCTGCTCGTCGGGCACGGCGCGGTGCTGATCGACGCGGACCGCATCGCGCGTGAGGTCGTCGAGCCGGGAACCCCCGGTCTGGCGGCCGTCGTCGAGGCCTTCGGGCCGGACGTGCTCGCCGCCGACGGCAGCCTGGACCGGCCGAAGCTGGGCTCGATCGTCTTCGCCGACCCCGAGAAACTCGCCGTACTGAACTCGATCGTGCACCCCCTGGTCGGGTCCCGCTCCCGCGAGCTGGAGAACGCGGCCGCCGCCAACGCGGTGGTGATCAACGACGTACCGCTCCTCGCGGAGAACGGCCTCGCACCGTTCTACGACGTCGTGGTCGTCGTGGACGTCACCCCCGAGACCCAGCTCGACCGGCTGACACGGCTGCGGGGGATGACCGAGGAGGACGCACGCGCGCGCATGGCCGCGCAGGCGACGCGCGAGAAGCGCCTGAAGATCGCCGACATCGTGATCGACAACGACGTGCCCCTTGACGTGCTCGAACAGCGGGTCGCCGAGGTGTGGGCCGACCTCGTACGCCAGGCACGGGAGGCGGGTTCGAATTAGCGGCCATGCGTCTTCGAAATAGCGGGCACCCGTCCGGGCGTTGAACCGCTTCAGTGAGGGAAGGACTTTGCCGTGCCCGAGACCAGCGGTTCGACCGGACGTACTCCGGAGACGCATGTCATCGACTTCCGTGCCGCGGAGCAACTGCTCAACGCACGGGACCCGCGGGGTGCGGTGAAACTGCTCGACCGAGTGATCGCCGCACACCCCGAGAACACCGCCGCCCGGCTGCTGCGCGCGCGAGCCTTCTTCGCCGCCGCGCAACTGCGCCCCGCCGAGCTGGAGTTCACCATTGTCCTGGAGCGCGAGCCGGACAACGCATTCGCGCACTTCGCGCTCGCCCGCACCTACCAACGCCAGGGCCGCGCCGACCTCGCGATACGCCACTTCCGGCTGGCGGCCGCCCTGGACCCGAACCCCGAGTACCTGAAGGCAGCCCGCTTCGACGACGCCGGGTGAGCGGACAACTCCCCAGGGCAGCCGGGTTCGCCGGCGCGAGACCGGGTGCTCTCCAGGGCCGCCCGGTCCGTGGGCGGGTACGCCGACGTCCGCACAGGGTCACCCCACTTCGTGGGCGGGGGAGCGGACGTTCAGCTGAACCGCCCGGTTCGTGGGTGGGGGAGCGGATGATCAGCTGAACCGCCCGGCTCGTGGGTGGGAGCGCCGATGATCAGCCGGGTCGACGGGGTCGCCGGGGTCGACGGCGCGTGAGTGGACGGCCGCTCACGGGTGGCCGTGGCCGTGCTGCGGCGGGTGCCGTAGCCGCCGCGGGCCGCTGTCCACCGGCCGGTACGGCGGCACATCACGGCCCGGCTGATAGTGCGGGCCCTGCCTGATGTGCCGGAGGATCATGGTCATGTCGGCGGTGGCCACCAGCCACAGCACCCCGCAGGCGGCCGCCCAGCCGGGACGGCCGACGAGCGCAAACGCCGCCGTGCCGAAGATCGCCCAGAGCACGCCCCACACACTCAGCCACAACCGCGCCCGCAGCGCACTGCGCGCGGTCGCCGGTTCACTGCCCGTACGCATCATGGATCACCACTCCTCCTTGCAACGTACTCTTCGACCAGGACGTTCACCAAGGGGGACCCCGCCGTGCTGCCGGACGCCGACGACCTGCCCGACCTGCTCCTCGACCTCGCCGTGCCGCATGAGGACATCAACGCGGTGGTGGCCCTGCGGCGGACCGTGACCGCCGATCCCGGAGTGCTGCGGCTGCTCGCCGAATGCGCCGACGAGGTCACCGGCGCCACGGCCGCTCCGGCCGCCACGGCTGCCCCGGCGGCGGCCGACGGCCCGTCCGGGCTCGGTGAGCTCGCCGCCGCCGCTCCGGCCGCACTGGACGGGTACTTCCTGGTCTACGTCTTCCTCGCCGCACTGCCCCACGCCCACGCGTACCACCAGGCGCGAGGCATCCCCGCCGACGTGTCCCGGCGCACGCTCGCCGACCTGGGGCGCGGTATGACGCTGCACCGCAGGCGCCACGGCAGGGGAGGACTGTCGGCCGTCCAGGCGTCCTGGCTCATCCGCCACTTCCGCGGCGAGCTGTACCAGCTGGGCCGGCTGCAGTACGAGCGGGCCCGGCTCGGCGAGCGCACGGCACGGGCGGTCACGGCGACCGCGTCGGGCTCGTCCGGGACCGTGGCTCCGGGGCAACCCTGCCTGAACCTGCACATACCCGACTACCGCGGGCCGCTGACCCCCGTCGCCTGCGACCGCTCGCTGGCCCTGGCACGGGAGTTCTTCCCCCGGTACTTCCCCGAGGAGGAGTACGGGGTCGCGACCTGCCACTCCTGGCTGCTCGACCCGCAGCTGAGGCGGTACCTGCGAGCGGACTCGAACATCGTCCGCTTCCAGGACCGGTTCCGGCCCGGCCACGAGGACACCGAACCGGTCGACACCACAGCGGTCCAGTTCGTCTTCGGCGACCCGGACCTGCCGGTACAGGACCTGCCCCGGCGTACGTCGGTGGAGCGGGCGGTCGGCGACCACCTGCGGGCGGGCGGCCACTGGTACCTCGGACACGGATGGTTCCCCTGGGGAGAATGACGCCACGGCGGGAACGTCCTTACGGGGGTGGGTCGTTGTCCGGGCATGACGGTTGAAATGCGCGAGGGATACAAGGGGACAGGTCCCGGTGCCATCACCCCGGACGGCTGCGCGGTGGAGCTCTACTCACGGCTGTCCGTCGGCAGCGAGCCGGACATCATCGAGGCGGCGGTCCCGGCCGGCGCCCACATCCTGGAACTGGGCAGCGGCGTGGGACGGATGACCCACCCGCTCCTGGAACGCGGGTTCACCGTCACGGCGGTGGACGAGTCCGCGGAGATGCTGGCGCGCGTCCGCGGAGCACGCACCGTACACAGCACCATCGAAGGGCTCGACCTGGGCCGGAAGTTCGACGTGGTGATGCTCGCGTCGTTCCTCGTGAACACCGGGGACGCGGACGTACGCCGGGGCATGCTGCGCACCTGCGCGGCACATGTGGCGGACGGCGGCTGCGTGCTCATCCAGCGGGAAGGCGCCGACTACCACTCGAACGTGCCGAGGGAACGGGTCGACCCCAGCGGCTACACGGTACGGATCGTGTCCGTGGAGCCGGCCGGGGACGGGGTGAACTCGGTGCGCGCGGAGTACGACTTCCCGGACGCGGCCTGGACACAGACGTTCCTGGCCCGGCCGCTCACCCAGGAGCAGTTCGAGGAGGCGCTCGCGGAAGCGGGACTGGAGGTGACCGAGTACCTGACCGAGGACGGGGTGTGGGTGAGGGCGGTACCTGCGGCCTAGCGAGGAGCGGCGGGCCGCCGGGTAATCCCGGCGGCGGTCGATGAGTTCTCCGTCGGCGGCGGGTCTACCCCTGTGACAGCAACAGGGACCGCTTCCCCCAGGAGAACCCCATGTCCGAGCCCACCGCTTCCGCCTCCCTCGCCGCTCTCGCCGCCCCCGCACCGGCCACGGCCCCCGTCGTCGCCGGGTCGGCGACGGCCCGTGGCCGCCGGGCCCGGCTGGCCCTGCGCACGGTGCAGGTGCTGCTCGCCCTCTTCTACGCCGTCGCGAGCGCCCTGCCCAAGCTGATCGCGCACCCGTCGGCCGTCGAGTCCTTCGACAGGATCGGCTGGGGCAGCACGGGCATGTACACCATCGGCGCGCTCGAACTGGCCGGTGCCGTCGCCCTGTTGGTACCGGTGCTGCAGTCGGTGGCGGCGACGGCGCTGAGTGCGCTCATGGTGGGCGCGTTCATCGTCCAGCTCACCGTCTTCGACGGCCAGTACGCGGCGACCCCGCTGATCCTGATCGTGCCGCTGGCCCTGATCGCCTGGGCCCGACGCGGACAGAACGCGCGGCTGTGGGGATTGGTGCGGCCCCGGGCATGACACCCCGTACCCGCCGAACGAGAGCAGAGCCGGAACCCGACCCGGCAGAGCCCTGTGGAGTCAGCCCCGGTGGATCATCGTCCGCCGGGGCGTCCGCCGTCCGGTCGGCCCATGCCACTCGTTCCGCCCGCGCTTCCCATCCCGCCGAGGCCGCGCAGGCGTTCCAGATCGCGGCGGTCGCGCTTGGTGGGGCGGCCGGTGCCGCGGTCGCGCAGGCCGATGGGGACGAAGGCCCCGCGGGGCGGGGGCGGCGGCGAGTTGTCGACGTAGCACTGGGCGGCCACCGGGGCGCCGACCCGCTTGCGGATCAGGCGCTTGACGATGACGATCCGCTCGCGCCCCTCCTGGCGCAGCCGCACCTCGTCACCGACGCGCACGGAGTAGGCGGGCTTGACCCGTTCGCCGTTCACCTGGACGTGTCCGCCCCGGCAGGCGGTGGCTCCCATCGAGCGCGTCTTGATCAGGCGCACGGCCCAGATCCAGCTGTCGATCCGCACGTTCTCACCGGGAGCGGGCCCCGCGGCTTCGGCGGCGGCGATGGCCGCGGCGACGGCGGCGGGGTCGGAGTCGGGGGCCTCGGCGGCAGACGCCTCGGTGCCTTCGGCAGGCCCGGCCGAGACGGGGGTTCCCGTCCCACCGCTCTCGCGCTCCCTGCTCTCGCCCGCGTCCTCAGAAGCCATGCCCCGACCTTAGCCCCCCGAGCCGAGAGAAACGGAGCGGATTTCCCGGACGCCCGTGTGGCCCCTCGCGTCGACCGGATCGATCCGGTACGGCCGGCGCCGCCCGGCTCTACCGTTGACCTTGTGGCCCACCCCCCTCCCTCCCCTCCCCCTCCTCCCTCTCCGCCCACCCCCCTCGACCGCCTCGACCAGCGGGTCAGCGCCTGTCGGGCCTGCCCTCGCCTGGTCGCCTGGCGCGAGGAGGTGGCGCGTACCAAGCGCGCCGCGTTCGCCGAGTGGACGTACTGGGGCCGGCCCGTCCCCGGCTTCGGGCCGCCCGACGCCCCACTGCTGATCATCGGCCTCGCCCCGGCCGCGCACGGCGGCAACCGCACCGGCCGGATGTTCACCGGCGACCGCTCCGGCGACGTGCTGTACCAGGCGCTGTACGACGTCGGCCTCGCCTCGCAGCCGACGTCGGAACGCATCGACGACGGTCTGGAGCTGTACGGCGTGCGCATCACCGCGCCCGTGCACTGCGCCCCGCCCGACAACAAGCCGACCCCCGAGGAGCGCGACACCTGCCGGTCCTGGCTGGTCGAGGAGCTGACGTTGCTGCGGCCGACGGCGCGCGCCGCCGTCGTGCTCGGCGCCTTCGGCTGGCAGGCCACGCTGCCCGCGTTGGCCGCGGCCGGCTGGAACGTGCCCCGGCCCCGGCCGGCCTTCGCCCACGGCACCCGGGTCGACCTGGACGGCCTGGACCTCTTCGGCTGCTTCCACGTCAGCCAGCGCAACACCTTCACCGGCCGCCTCACCCCCGAGATGCTCCGCGATGTGCTGGCGACGGCGGCGGAGGCGGCCGGGCTGCGGTGACAGGCTCCGGGCGGCGGGCGGCGGGCGGCGGGCGGCGGGCTCAGACTATGCGGGCCGCCGCCACCGGGCGGTAGGTGACCGGGTGGGTGCCGGTGGACGCGGACGAGTTGACGCTCCAGCGGTAGCGAGAGAACGCGCCGGTGGCGTCGGCGGCGTAGAACATCATGTGGCCGATGCCGACGCCCTGGAAGTTCTCGCCGTCCACGTTGCTGACCATGCGGGTGTCGGGGTACCGCGGGTAGTTGCTCAGGCCGTACACGCCGTGCGGGTCGGAGGTGCAGTCGATGATCTCGACGGCGTACTGGGTCTCGCCCGGGAAGTCGGCGACCCCGCTGAAGACTCCCTTGACCGCACGGACCACCACGATGTGCCCGGTGCTCTCGGTGTCCTGCCCGTTGTAGTCGACCGCGATCAGATCGCCCGGCCGTAGGTCGGTGACCTTGCGGACGGGGCGGAACCGCGGGCCGCCGGTGTCCGTCAGGAAGGCCGCGCAGTAGCTTGCGGCCTCCGGGCCCCTCTGCCGGAAGTGCTGGAGGAAGTAGGCGTCGGTCGCCCAGCCGTAGGTGTGTCTGAGCAGCGCCGTGACGAAGGACGCGCAGCGGGCCCGGGCCACCCAGCTCGCCAGGTCGTCCGGGCGGCCCCAGCCGACGGTCGCCGCCGCGTTCGTCAGGTAGACGTTGTTGGCGCGTGCCGTGGCGCCGCTGACCAGCGCGACCTCGGCGGCGCTCAGGGCGCGGCCGTAGGCGCGGACGTCGTCGATCGCGCCCTTGAAGCGGTTGACGTAGCCGCCGTCCCAGCGGGCCCGGCCGATGCTGAAGCCCTGGGGCGCGGCCCAGGACAGGGTCGTGTCGGCGCTGCCTTCCAGCACGCCGTTCACATACAGCTGGACGCGGCTGCCGTCCCAGACACCCGTGAGGTGGGTCCAGACGCCGGTCCTGGTGACGGGCGTGGCGGCCAGTGCGGAGATCTTGGCGCCCTGGTCCTCGCTGCGCACCTTGAAGGCCCAGGTCCCGGCCACGTCGTCGTACTGGAGCAGGAAGCGGCTGACGCGGTCGCCGTCCTGGCTGACGGCCGTGTACATGTTGGTCAGCACGGCGTCGTCGGCCAGCCGGACCCAGGCCGCGACCGTGAACGGGGCTGTGGTGTCCAGCACCGAGCCGGTGGCCGCGTAGGCGCCGGAGGTGCCGTCGAAGCTCAGCTCACCGCCGGTCCGCAGAGTCGTCCAGCCCGCCCCGGAGCCCAGGGTGACGGGATGCTCCAGGCCGGAGCGGTCGGTGCCGGAGCCGTCCAGCGGCCAGTGCCCGGCCAGTCCCGTCGGCAGATGGCCGGCCGCCAGCATGCGCTGGTACCGCACCAACTGCTCGGCCTCGGCCAGATGCGGTAGGGCGGCCGGGGTGAACGGTGTGTCCAGCGGGGTGTCGGTCGCGGCGGTCTCCGCGCCCGCCGCCGGGCCGCCCACCGCGCCCGTCCCCACGAGTGCGGCTCCGCTCGACAGCCCCCGGCTGCTCACCATGGTCGTACCTCCCCGTGTGGTCCGGTCGGATCCGTTCCGGTCTTCGCTGCTGAAGAGAAATCTAGGAGATCCGCGTGCGAACTGGTGTTCCTGTGGACAACCCGATGCGAGGTCAGGGCCGTTGCTCGGTCTCCTCGCCGAAGAGGTGCCGTACCGTCGACCGGTAGTTGGCCTGGACGTGGCCGAGGGCGCGGGCGCGGGCGCGGTCCGGGTCGCCGGAGGCGATCGCGTCGTACAGCTCGCGGTGTTCGGTGAGCAGCTGTGGCCACTCCTCGTTCCGCCGGGTGAGCCAGCGCAGCCGGCCGTCGACCGGTTCCATCACCGAGATGAGCAGGCTGTTGCCGGCCAGGGCCAGGATCCGGTCGTGGAAACGGGTGTTGATGTCGGTGATCGCCTCGGCGTCCCCGGCCCGCGTCGCGGTGGCGGCCCGGTCGAGCAGGTCCCGCAGCTCGGCCAGGGCCTGCGGGGTCGCCCGCGCCGCCGCCAGCCCGGCCGCGTACACCTCCAGCGCCTCGCGCAGTTCGAAGAGCTCCTTGACGTCGGTCGGGGTCAGCCGGCGTACGACGGTCCGGCGGGCCGACTCGAAGAGGACGAAGCCCTCGGCGACCAGGGCCCGGATCGCCTCCCGGACCGGCACCCGGGACACCCCGAACCGCTCGGCCAGCTCGCGCTCGACCAGCCGGTCGCCCGGGCCCAGACGCCCCGCGATGATGTCCTGCCGCAGGGTCGCGAGGACGCGCTCGCGCACCGCGCCCAGGGGTTCGATCTTCGTCGTGGGGGATCCCATGAGGCCATCTTCGCCGACCTGAGGGGGCTTTTACGGAGCCGTAACGGGACGGACATCGGTCGGAACGCTTGACGGGAGGACCATGACGACAGTTTGGTATACCAAACGTGCGCGTCATCTGGCAGTCACCCTCCACCCCCACCCTCCACCCGCGCCCTCCCCGTCCCCCTAGCCCGTTGCCCCCGCGGTCCTCGTAGTCCCCGCGTTCCTCGTAGTCCCTGGAGGCCCCGTGTCCCTGGCCGACCGCGCCGAAGCCACCGGCGCACCCGCGTTCGTCCCCGACCCCCGGCTCACCAACGAAGACCTCGCCCCCGCCGCGAAGCGGAACTGGAAGGTCTTCGACCTCTTCGCCATGTGGATGTCCGACGTCCACAACCTCGGCAACTACACCTTCGCCGCCGGCCTGCTGGTCCTCGGCATGAACGTCTGGCAGGTCTTCACCTCCCTCCTCGTCGGCTTCGTGCTCATCTACGTCGGCATGAACTGGATGGGGCGGATCGGCCAGCGCCACGGCGTGCCGTTCCCGGTGGTCAGCCGGATCAGCTTCGGCGTCTGGGGCGCGAACATCCCGGCCCTGATCCGGGCCGTGATCGCCATCATGTGGTACGGCATCCAGACCTATCTGGCGTCCGTCGCCGTCAACGTGATGCTGCTGGCGGCCTGGCCCGGCCTGGAGTCCTGGACGCACCACTCCTTCCTGGGCCTGGACGCGCTCGGCTGGATCTCCTTCGTCTCCCTCTGGCTGATCCAGGCGGCGATCATCAGCCGGGGCATGGAGACGATCCGCAAGTTCCAGGACTTCTGCGGTCCGGCGATCTGGCTGGTCATGATCGCGCTCGCCGTCTGGATCCTGGCCAAGGCCCACTGGACCATCTCGCTCACCTCCACCCCGCACCCGGTCTCGGCCGGCGAGCAGTGGCGCCAGTGGTTCGGCGCGATCGGCCTGATCCTCGCCACCTACGGCACGCTGATGCTCAACTTCTGCGACTTCTCCCGCTTCGCACCGGACTACCGCACCGTCCGCCGCGGCAACTTCTGGGGCCTGCCCGTCAACTCCACGGCCTTCGTGGTCGTCTCGGTGATCGTCACGGCCGGCTCGCTGGAGGTCTTCGGCGAGGCCATCACCGACCCCGCCGAACTGGTCGCCAAGGTCGGCAACACCTGGGTCCTGGTCGTGGCCGCGCTGACCTTCGCGGTCGCCACCATGGGCGTCAACATCGTCGCCAACTTCGTCTCACCGGCGTACGACCTGGCCAACGTCTGGCCGCAGAAGATCAGCTTCCGGGTCGGCGGCATGATCAGCACGGTCGCCGCGCTGATCGTCACCCCCTGGAACCTCTTCTCCAACCCCACCGTCGTCAACTACTTCCTCGGCGGCCTCGGCGCCTTCCTGGGCCCGCTGTTCGGAGTGATCATGGTCGACTACTACTGGGTCAAGCGCGGCAAGGTGGACGTCGAGAAGCTGTTCGACGCGACGCCGGGATCGCCGTACCACTACCGCAAGGGCGTCAACCCCAAGGCGCTGTGGGCGTTCCTGCCGTCGGCGGCGGTCGCGGCGGTGCTCGCGCTGGTGAAGACGTTCAGCGAGGTGGCGCCGTACTCCTGGTTCATCGGCACGGCGCTGGCCGCCGGACTGTACGCGGCGCTCTGCCGCACCGACCGAGCCGTCGCACCCCGGGAGGCCTGACGACCGTGCGGATCGTCGTCACCAACTGCAACACCACGCAGGAGATGACCGAGGAGATCGTACGAGGTGCCCGGGCCGCCGCAGGCCCGGGCACCACCGTGACCGGCCTGACCCCGAACTGGGGCCCCGCGTCGGCGGAAGGCTGGCTCGACAGCTACCTCTCGGCCGCGGCCGTCATAGACACACTGCGGACGTACGACGGCACCCCGTACGACGCGGTGGTGATGGCCGGGTTCGGAGAGCACGGACGGGAGGGCGTACGGGAGTTGGTGGACGTACCGGTCGTGGACATCACCGAGGCGGCCGCGCATCTGGCGTGCCTGCTGGGGCGCCGGTACGGCGTCGTCACGACCCTGGAGCGGTCGCGCGGGCAGATCGAGGACAGCCTGGAGACGGCCGGGGTGGCCCGCAACTGTGCGGCCGTGACGGGCACCGGACTGGGCGTCCTCGACCTCGCCGGGGACCCCGGGCGCACGGAGGCCGCGTTCCTCGCGGCGGCCGAACGTGCCCGGGACGCCGGCGCCGAGGTCCTGGTTCTCGGCTGCGCCGGGATGACCGGGCTGCAGCGCACGGTGGGGGAGAAGCTCGGGCTTCCGGTGGTCGACGGGGTCGGCGCGGCGGTGAAGCTGGCGGAGTCACTGGTGGCGCTGGGCCTCACGACCAGCCGGGCGGGGAGCTATGCGAAGCCGTTGCCGAAAAGGCGGGTGTGGGGGGCCGGGTCCCCGTAGCGACGGTCGCGCGGGGAACCCGGGTCCGGTGGGAGTCGACGCCGACCCGATCGCCGGGGTGCACGTTCGGCCGGCACCGGCGGAGGGTCCGGCGCGTGGCTTCAGGGCCGCCACACGTACCGCACGTCCGGCTCCCGCTCCTCGTTCCCGCTTCCGTCGGTGTACTCGGCGGCGACGAAACCGTGCCGCTCGTAGAACCGGTGGGCGGGCCTGTTGACCTGGAACGTCCAGAGCGTGAGCCCCTGCGGGGAGCGCTCCTTGGCCAGCGAGACGAACCGGTCACCGAGGCCCTGCCCCCGCCACTCGGGGGCCAGATACAACTGGGAGAGCAGATCCCCTGCGAGCACCATCACGCCCACGACGCGACCGCCCACCTCCGCGAGCCAGGTCTCCCGCTCCGGCACCACGACATCCCGGAAGTACGCGCGCACCTCGTCGTCGGAGCGCGGCCGGACGACGGTGGGCAGGGCGGCGGAGTACGACCGCAGCCAGACGTCGGCGACGGCGCCGGCGTCCGGTCCGGCGGCGCGGCGCAGTACGACCTCGGCGTTCATACCCGCGCCCCCTCTGGCGCGACGGCCGTGGCCGTGATCTCCACCAGTTGCCCGGTGTAGGCCAGGCAGACGACCCCGACCAGCGTCGGCGAGTGCGGCCCGGCATCGAGCCCGGAGGCCTGGACGGCCTCCCACACGCCGGACAGCACCGCGGGCTCACCGCTCTCGGTCGCCAGCACGTGCTCCAGGTCGCTGCCGACCGAGCGGAGTTGCTCCCGCAGGCTCACGATCACCCGCTCGGCCTGCCGCGGCGGATCGCCCTCGCCGACGAGCTTCCCTCCGGCGTCCAGCGGAACGGAACCGGCGAGCAAGGCGAGCTTCGTACCGGCCTCGAGGACGGAGACGTGCGAGTGACCGGGCGGCGGGAAGAGAGCCGGAGCGGTGACGCGTTGGATCACAGGGGCTCCTGGAGTGAACGGCGGACAACCTGTCGATCATCCGCGCTCCCGCCGGGCTGTCGCACCCGAATTTCCCGCAGCCGGTGTCACAGTGTGGAAAGGCCGCCGTACGGACTTTCCACCCGCCCCCCGGTCCCGTGCCACCCGCTCGAAGATCCCGATCTTGTAGGCGAGCCCCTCCGGTTCGCCGATGTCACACCAGTGATGAGCCCTGAGCCGCTCCTCCTCACCCCGCACCAACAGCCGCCCGCGCACGGCCAGATGCAGGGCCAGAGCCGAGCGCGCGTACAGCTGTACGGCATCACGCCGGTCCGCTACCGCCTGGCCGACCATGCCCGCCACCGCTTCCTGCACATCGAACCCACCTGGCTCTGGGCGGCGGCGTTCACCATCTGCTGGCATCGGCCGACCGACCCGCCCGCCGTCACCTGACGACTTGACCACCAGCCCGACGAGACAAGGGGAGGAGCCGACCTGCACGACCTCCGGGGGCCGTGGAACCCCGGCGCAGCCGTAGGGACACGCGAAGACCCCGCCCGCGATCACGCGGAACAAACAGGGTGAACTGACTCCGCAGTTAGACACTCACGACCTCTGACGAATCGAGGCCAAGCCAAGGCCAACCACGTCCTGAATGGTGCCCCACCGAGGTCTCCGACGCCGTCGCCACGGCTGCCCCCCCAGACCGGTCACGCCGTCCTCGCGGCCCCGCGGGGAGCGGGTGACGAACGTGAAAGCGCTGTCGGGGCGGGCCGGATTGCGGGGTGTCGGCGACATCCTCGCGGGATGTGGTCGGCATCCGGGGTGTTGGTTAGCGTCTTCGCCGAAGCGGGGGACTTTTTCGACGCCGCGTGACGGTTTTCTCCGCTCGAAAATACGTTGGAAATACCCAAGTTGCCGCTGCTACCGTCCTGCACGTGGCGAAACTCAATCAGATCATCGCGGTCGAGAAGGGCATCAAGTCCAAGGCTCATCAGGACCTGACGGCAGCTCATCACGGGTTGCAGAAACCCGCTTTGCTGGCCGGTATCTCGCGGACGTATCAGCCGAAGGACGAGGAGGGCGAGCAACTGCCGCCCGAGTCCACGCGGGTTCAGGTGCAGGCCGAGGACGTGTTGCGGCAGACCTCGGCCACGCTGACGCGGCTCTTCGACGTGACCGCCACCAAGGACTGGGCCAACTGCGAGGCCAGGGCGGACGTGAAGGTGGACGGACGGGTGCTCGTCGCCGCCGTGCCCGTGGCCTATCTGCTGTTCCTGGAGAAGCAGCTCGTCGATCTCAACACGTTCGTGCGGAAGCTGCCCGTACTCGACGCCTCCGAGTCGTGGGTGCAGGATCCGTCCACCGACGCCTGGAAGACCGAGCCGGTGCGGACTCTGCGGACCAAGAAGGTGCCCCGCAACCATGTGAAGGCCGAGGCGACCGAGAAACACCCGGCACAGGTCGAGGTGTACTACGAGGACATTCCGGTGGGGTACTGGACCACCGTGAAGTTCTCGGGTGCGCTGCCCGCGCGGCGTATCAACGAACTCCTCGACCGGGTCGAGAAGTTGCAGCAGGCCGTCAAATTCGCCCGCGAAGAGGCGAACGGCGCCGACGTCGTCGACCAGCGGGTCGGGGGCGCCGTGTTCGGATACCTCTTCGGGTGATCGAAGAGGGCTGACACAGAAGACTCCCCGGTCCTTCGCGGCCGGGGTGCGCGAGGAGCGCAAAGCTTAAGCTGAAGCTTGTCGTGACGAGCGGTCGTACCCCACAGAACACGGGGCGGACCGCGTTGAATCTCAGACTCTCGCTCCAGACTCAGCATTCGCCGCCGATCGCCGGATCGAACGGGCCCGGGCCCCAGTACGTCGAAATGCAGGTTCAAGTCCTGCCCGCGCAGCTCGATGCGTGGTGGTCCAAAGGAAGGACGCGGCGACCTCACGACTGACCCGGGTTCTCAAGTGTGCCGGCGTGTGACGATGGGCGGCACTCCAGGGCCCGGGGGCAGGCTACGCCCCCGGGCCCATTCCCGTTCGCCGTGGAGTCCTGAAATTGCGTTCATAAAGAACACGGCCCTTCGCCCCACTTGTCACACCTCGGAAATGCAAACGCACCGTTCCGTACGGGAACACGATCTACGGTGGACAGACCCAGACCGGAAGCCACGGCCGCCGTCGCCCGAAGGCATACCCCCGCCCTCGTCCGCCGTACAGGAGCCCCGTGTCCCGTCGTGTCGCCCTGCCGCCCTGGCTCGCCCACGCCCTGCGCGCCCAGCGCGGGCCCGTGCCCTGGAGCGCCGTGACGAGAGGAGCGCTGGCCGCCGGGCCGCTGCTGCTCACCGCGGTCCTGCTCCACCACACCTCTCTCGGTGTCGTCGCCGCCATCGCCGCGATGCTCGCCGGCATCAACGACCGGCCGGGCAGCCGGCGGGCCGCCGTACGGCGACTCGGGGTGCCCGCGGCGGCCGGGGCCGTGGGGCTGCTCGTCGGGACCTACGGCGGCGAACACCTCACCGCCGTCCCCCTGACCCTGCTGCTCACCGGGCTCGGGCTGGTCGCCGGCGGCATGAGTGCCGTCGGTCCCGTCGCCTCCGGCGCCGGGACGCAGTTACTGGTCGCCGCCGCCATCGGCGCCGGGATGCCGGTCGCCGAGGAGGGCTGGCAGCGGGCCCTCGCCTTCCTCGCCGGAGCCGGCTGGCTGCTCGTGCTGCGGCTCGCCCTGCCCACCCCCGGCGCCCTCGCCGGCGACTACCGCTTCGACGGGGAACGGGACGCCGTCGCCGCCGTGTACGACGCCGTCGCCGACCTGCTCGACGCCGTCGGCGGCGAGACCGCCCTCGCCCGGCGCAAGGCGCTGAGCACCGCCCTCGACCATGCCCAGGACGCGCTCACCGGCCCCCGGTTGCGGCGGCACGCCAGTTCCGCCGCCGAACGACGGCTGCACGCGCAGTACGCCGCCGCACTGCCCCTCGCCGAGGCCGCCACCGCCCTCGCCTGGGCGGAGGAGCCGATATCCGCGCGGGCCGCCGAAGGGCCCCGGCGGCTCGCCGCCGCGGTCCGGGAGAACGACGGCACCGGGCCGCTGCCCGCGCCGTCCCGGTCGGCGCCCGCCCTGCGTGCCCTGGACGACGCCCTGCTGCGCGCAGCCGAGGCATTCGACCGGGCCGAGGGCGCGCAGCACCGGCCGCCCGCCCGGCGCCGCAGCCCGAAGGAGGTGCTGCGGGCCGCGCTCGGCAGCGGCGGCCGGGAGTACGGGCTGCGGGTCGCGCTCAGCTTCGGGGCCAGCGCCGCCATCGCCCAGGCCCTGCACCAGGCCCGCTGGTACGGCGAGCACCAGCACTGGTACTGGCTGCCCGCCACCGCCGTCTTCCTCGTCAAGCCCGACCTCGGACCACTCGCCTCCCGGGTGCTGTGCCGGGCCGCCGGGACCGTACTCGGCGCCCTGCTCTTCGCGGGCCTCGCCGCGGTACTGCCCCGGCCCGAGGGGCTCATCGCGCTGGTCGCCGTCTGCGGAGCGGTCATCCCGGTGTCCACCCGGCACTTCGCCGCCCAGACCGCCGCCGTGACCGTCCTCGTGCTCGCCCTGGTCATGGTCGGCGGCGAACCGCAGGCCTCCGTCAGCCGCATCGGCGAGACCCTGCTGGCCTGCGCGATCGTGCTGATCGTGGGGCATCTGCCGATGGCCGGGAAACGGGGCGGCGCGGTACGGGCCCGGCTCGCGGCGGCCGGGCGGGCCGCGCACGCCTACCTCGACCACGTACTGAGCGAGTCCGACGACCGCGGCGAACGCTGGACCCTGCGCCGCGAGGCCTACCGCACCCTCGCCGAGGCCCGCACCACGATCGCCCTCGCCGCCGCCGAACTCCCCGCCCTCGCCCGGCACACCGAGGGCACGGACGCGGTGGCCGCCGTACTCGAACGGCTCGTGGACACGACCACCGCGTGTGCCGTGCACCTCGACGAGACAGGGCGCCTCACCGCCCGGCACACCCGGCAACTCCAGGACCTGGCAGCCGAGTTGGAGCACGGCGGGCAGCGGCTCGGACTCACGGTGCCGCGGATGCCGGTCTCCGCGTAGGGCGTTTGCGCCGACGAAGCCGCCCAGGTCAGAGCCCCAGGTCGCCCTCCAGCACCGTGACCGGGATGAGCGGGCGGTTCCAGAGTGCGAGGATTTCGTTGGCCAGGGCCACGATCGGCAGCGGCCGCCGTTCGCCGTGCACCTCGACGGCGGCGGCCGAGAGGCCGCGCGGCACCACCGAGGCGTCCAGCAGGACACGCCAGTCCTCCGGGCCCAGCGCCAGGAACTCCAGGCCCGTCAACTCGCCGATCTCCAGCGGGTCGGCGAGCGTACCGGGCAAGGCGCTCAGGGTCCGCAGCCGGGGCAGCCCGGTGACCGGGCCGAGACCGAACCGTCGGCCCTCGTCCAGTACGCCGATGCTCAGCACCTCCAGCGCCGGGTGGGCCGCCTCCTCGACGCTGCCGATGCCCCTGCTGTTGACGTACGCCACGACCGGCGGCCGGTCCCCGGGGGCGCGGCGCCGTGCCTCCTCCGGCAGGTTCACCACCAGATCGGTCAGCGAGTCGGCGAGCACTTCGGCGCCGGTGTGGTGCTCGTGACCGATCACGATGATCTGGCCGATGTGGCCGCGCGGGCCCGGCGTGAGGTCCACCGCGATCCGGTCCCCGCCGCCGTTGTCGCCGAAGACGATCCAGCCCGGTGAGCCGACCAGCCCCTGCACCGCCGCGTCCGGCGGGGTGACGACGGCGGCCATCGCCGCGAACCGCCAGTCGGCCCGCCGGGTCGCCGCCTCCGCCAGGTACACCTCGTCCAACGGGAACAGTTCGCAGCCGACCGCCTCGGCACCGGCGAACGGATCGTCCCAGTCCTCCCAGCGCGCCCGCGCCACCCGGTACAGCGCCCTGAGCTCCTCGGGCAGCGGGATACCGAGCCACGCCTCCGCCGCCGCGATCTCCGCCTCGGTCGCGCCGACGGCGTCGGGGAGCCGGTCGCGCAATGTCCGCTCCAGCAGCACCGGGTCCGCAGCGGGGTGCGGCAGCGCGCCGGGCACCGGGTCGGGCAGCCGGCGCCACGGCTCGGGGACGGCATCCTCGACCAGAACGAGCGAGCCCGGGTGCGGACCTCCGATTCCCGGTGTCACCGCGGGGCTGCGGCCGATGAGGTGCAGCACGGTCCGCTCGTCCGGCCCGATCTCCGCGACGAAGGCCATGTCGTCGGTACCGGCCGCGGTCAGCGCCTCCTGCACACGGTGCACCGCGTCGAACTCGTCCTGCACGTCCTCCACCTGAGCCGCCCGGCCGGGCGGCGGAGCGGGGCGGTCCAGCGGAAGACTCCAGCCGAACAGGCCGACGCGTCCGGCCACTTGGCCGCCCGGCGCGGCGAGCCGCTCCGCGTGGGCGGTCCGCAGCAGCCGCAGTACCGGTGCCCAGACGGCGAAGTCGTGCAGTGCGGGCACGGGGGGACTCCAGTCGTTTCGGGAGGGCGGGGATGCGATTATCGCGGAGACCACAGCCGTCCCGGACGCTCCCGCCTTTCTCCTGCCGGGGCCTCAGTCCCCGAACCGCGCCCACACCGGTGCGTGGTCCGACCCCGGGGCCCCGCGGCGCTCCGCCGGGTCCTCGCCCACCGACGGCAGGGACGGTGGCGCGGTGGTGCCCGGGAGGCCCGTGCCGGCCTCCGTCAGGCGGTGGACCAGGTGGTGGCTGAGGAGGATGTGGTCGATGAGTTCGCGGCGGCCGGAGTCGACGCGGGAGTAGCGCTGCTCGGCCGGGATCCGCGGGGCCGTGTCCCACAGCCGTACGGCGTCGCCCTTGTCGGCATGGTCGAAGCCGGTGGTGCCGATCTCGGAGCCGGGCGGCCCGAGGAGGATCTGGGTGGTGGCCGCCCGCACCTCGTCGTTGAGGTCGCCGAGCACCGCCACGTCCCTGGACTTGCCCTGCCCGGCCAGGAGTTCGTCCGCCAGGGCCCGCAGGGCCGTCGCCTCGGCGGCGCGCCGGAAGAGGGCGTACGCCCCGTAGCGCGCCCGTTCGCCCTCGTCGTGCGGGTAGAAGCGGTCGCCGGGGTAGGTGAGCAGCTTGGACTTGAGGTGGGCCACCGCCGCCGTCAGCGGCCCTGCCGGGGTCTGGACCGTCACGGCCAGGAAGCCGCGCCCGGCTTCGGCGGCGGTTCCGCCCGAGTCGTCGGTCTGCACCGGGTCCAGCCGGGCCGGGAGGGCCGCCGTGTCGGACACCACCGTCAGCTCGGTGCGGGCCAGGAAGCCGACCCGGATACCCCGGCCGTCGGGGTGCGCGGAGAGGGCGACGCGCCAGTTCACACCCAGCAGTCCGGCCAGATCCTCCAGGGCGCCGGGGTCTCCGACCTCCTGGACTCCGAGCAGGGTCGGGTCCAGTGCGCCGATCACGGAGGCGAGGGCGGCGAGCTTCGCCTCGTACGCGGACTTGTCCTTGGGGCCGTAGGGGCTGCCGGGTCGGTAGAGGTTCTCGAGGTTCCAGGTGCCGAGGAGCATGCCCGGCTCCTTCCAGGAGGTGGTGCGGCCAGCGTGCTCGTCCGGGCCGGTACGTGACAGAGGCAGGACAGGATGCGCGGTTCGGCTCACGCGGGCCGACGACCCTGCCCTACGTTGGGGCGATGAGCTCCGCTCCCGCCGATCGAGGTCTCACCTCCGCCGATCGTGGTTCCGGTCCCGCCGATCGTGCTGCCGCTCCCGCCGACCTCGTCATCACCGGCTGTACCGCGCTCACGCACGACGAGCAGGAGCAGATCGTCTTCCTGGCGGACGCCTCGATCGTCGTACGGGACGGAGTCGTCGAATCCGTGGGAGCGGGCGCCGACACGGCCGCCGTGGAGCGGATCGACGCGCGCGGGCAGGTCGCCATGCCGGGGCTCGTCAACTGCCATACCCACGCCCCGATGGTCGCGCTGCGCGGGCTCGCCGAGGACCTGCCGACCGAGGCGTGGTTCAACGACGTCGTCTGGCCCGTCGAGGCCAACCTCACCGAGCGGGACGTGGAGTCGGGGGCGCGGCTCGCCTGCGCCGAGATGATCCGGGGCGGGGTCACCTGCTTCGCCGACCACTACTTCCACATGGACGCGGTCGCCGCCGTCGTCGCCGAGTGCGGGCTGCGGGCCCACCTGGGCGAGGCGTACTTCTCCTCGCAGGGGCCCGAAGGGCGGGAGCGGTCGCTGGAGTTCGCGCTACGGCACCGGGGCGGCGCGGACGGCCGTATCACCACCGCCCTCGCCCCGCACGCCCCCTACACCGTCACCGACGCGGACCTCGCCGCCACCGCCGAACTCGCCCGCGCCCACGGCCTGCCCGTGCACCTGCACGCCGCCGAGAACCGCGACCAGACCGACACCAGCCTCGCCCGGCACGGCGCCACCCCCATCGAGATCCTGGACCGCGCCGGGCTCCTCGACACCGAGTTGCTCATCGCCCACGGCACCGGCATCCTCGACCGCGACCTGCCCCTACTGGAGCGCACCGGCGGCCGCACCGCGGTGGCGACCGCGCCCCGCGGCTATCTCAAGTTCGGCTGGCCCGCCACGACCCCGGTACGGGCCCTGCGCGCCGCCGGCGTCCCGGTCGGCCTCGCCACCGACGGCGCCGCCTCCAACAACTCCCTCGACGTATGGGAGTCGATGGCGCTCACCTCGCTGATCCAGAAGTCCAGCGAGGGCGATCCGCGCTGGCTGACCTCCCGGCAGGCCCTGCACCACGCCACGCTGCAGAGCGCGCGGGCCGTCGGGCTCGGCACCCGCATCGGCCGTCTCGCCCCCGGCCACCGCGCCGACATCGTCCTCGTCGACCTCACTGGGCCGCACACCCAGCCCGTCCACGACCTCGCCGCCACGCTCGTGCACAGCGCCCGCGCGGCCGACGTCCGCACGACGATCGTCGACGGCCGTGTCCTGATGCGCGACCGCGAGCTGCTCACCCTCGATGTGCCGGCGATCGTACGGGAGTTGGAGGAGCGACTCCCCGCCCTCGTCGACCGCCGCCAGGGCCGGCGCATCCAGGAGTACGACACCTGACGGTGACGCCGGAAAAAAACTTCGGCCGCGCCGATGAGTTCCTCTCCCGCCGACGGTCACCACCCGGAACCGACCGTCGTACAGGAGGGCCCATGTCGCTTCCGGAGATCGTCTCGCGTGAGCGGTGGCGAGCCGCCCGTGAGGAGTTACTGCTCAAGGAAGAGGCGCTCACGCGCGCGCGGGACGTGCTCAACGCCGAGCGGCGCCGGCTCCCGATGGTCGAGGTGGACCCCGAGTACGTGTTCGAGGGCGGAGACGGCAAGGTCACCCTGCTCGACCTCTTCGAGGGGCGGGCCCAACTGATCGTCCACCACTTCATGTTCGCCCCGGAGTGGGAAGCCGGCTGCCCCAACTGCTCGGCGTTCCTGGACCAGATCGGCCACCTCGCCCATCTGCGGGCGCGCGGCACCTCGTTCGCGGCGGTGTCCCGGGCGCCGTTCACCAGGATCCTGCCGTTCAAGGCACGGATGGGCTGGACGCTGCCCTGGTACTCCTCCCACCACAGCGACTTCAACCGTGACTTCGGGGCGACCCTCACGGTCGACGACGAATCGGTCGAACGGCCCGGGATCAGCTGCTTCCTGCGGGAACACGACCGGGTCTTCCACACCTACTCCGCCCACGACCGTGGCCTCGACGGACTCGGCTCGACCAGTTCCCTGCTCGACCTGACGGCACTGGGCCGGGTGCCCGCGGGCAGCGACCGGGTGCGTTATCACGACGAGTACGAGGACTGACACAAGTGGTCACGGAAGTGGCCGAAAGTCAACGGACTCTCACCCTCCGCGCCGGTGACGTGTCGGCTATGTCTCAGTACCGTCACCGGGCGAGCCATTCGTGTTCTCCAGAGCGTTAACTCCTACAAGTACGACGCACTTCTGGAGGTGCAGGATGGTGAACGGGCGAACCGTGCTCGAACGCTTTTCCGCAGGCGGACCGCGAGGATCATGGCCGGCGGAGGAGTTCGCGCACGCGCGGCGACTCGAAGGCATGCCCGCGGAGGTCGTGATGGACCTGGCGACGGACACGTTCCTGGTCATCGTGCGCGGCACCGACGGAGCCCAGGGCTAACCCACCTTCCGGGCGGGCACCTTGGCCGTGAACTGGTCCGCCTGGAGCGCGTACAACTCCGCGTAGACACCGCCGTTCGCCAGGAGCTCGTCGGGGGTCCCGGACTCCACCACCCGGCCCTGGTCGAGGACGTGCACCAGATCGGCGTGGCGGACCGACGCCAGGCGGTGGGTGATCAGTACGACGGTCTGCCCGCTCCCCGCCAGCGCGCGGATCTTCTCGAAGACCTCCAGCTCGGCCCGGGCGTCCAGGGCGGCGGTCGGCTCGTCCACGATCAGGATGCGCCCGCGCCGGTAGGCGGCCCGCGCGATGCCGAGGCGCTGCCACTGACCACCGGACAGCTCGTGCCCGCCGCTGAAGTTGCGGGCCAGCAGGGTGTCCAGGCCGCGCGGCAGGTCCTCGACCACCTCCTCCGCACCCGCCTCCGAGACCGACCTGGTCAGCCGCTCCTCGGTGAGCGGCGCCGACGAGCGGCCGACGGCCACGTTCACCTTGGCGGTGAAGGGCCAGCGCTTGAAGTCCTGGGCCACCATCGCGATGCGCTCGGCGAGCCGGTGCCGGTCGGCGCGCGCCGCGTCGACCCCGTCCCACAGGATGCGGCCCCGGTCCGGCTGGTACAGCCCGGCCAGCAGCTTGACCAGGGTGGTCTTGCCGGAGCCGTTCTCGCCGACCAGGGCGACGATCCGGCCGAGCGGGAGTGCGAGGGTGACGTCGTCCAGGGCGGGTCGGGTGGCATCACCCGGATAGGTGAACGTGACGTTCTCGAAGCGGATCTCCCGCGGATCCTCCGGGAGCGGGTCGCCGCCGGTCGGGATGGCCCGCTCGGCCGCCTCGACGTACAGCCGCTCCAGGTCGCCGACGAACAGTGCCTCCTCGTGCAGCGTGTTGATCTCCAGCACCAGCGTGTTGAGGCTCGCCGAGCCGGTGCGGATCGCGATCACCGCCGTACCGGCCACCGACAGGGCCATCGCCCCGTTCAGCAGCAGCGCGCCCAGCGTCGCGTACGTGGCGACGGTCGCGAGGCCGGTCCAGGCCGCCGCGATCAGGCCGGTGCGGGCGGCGAGCCGGGCCAGCCGGGCCTGCTCCGCCTCCGCCGTCTCCGACATCGCCCGGAAGTGCCGCAGCAGGAAGGGGCCGACGCCGTGCACCCGGATCTCCGGCGCCGCCTCCGGCTCGGTGAGCAGGGAGCTGATCAGGTGGCCGGCGCGGGCGTGCTGCACCCAGGTGTGGAACGACTCGTAGCGGCGCCGGGCGTTGGTCAGGGCGCCCCACGCGCTCGGGATCGTCATCGTGATCAGCAGCGGCAGCAGGGCCGGGTGCAGCACGGTCAGCACACCGGCCGCGGCGATCAGCGAGATCATCGCGTTCACCACGCGCGTCCCGTACATGATCATGCGGCGGGCGGAGGAGGCGCCGTACTGCGCGGTGTCCAGCAGCTTGTGGAAGGCGTGGTCCTCGATCGCGGCGAGCTCGACGGCCGCCGCACGTTCCAGGTACATCTCGGTCGCCACCCGCTCGACCTTGGGTTCCAGGCGGCCCGTGGCATAGGTGGACGCGGCGCGCAGCAGGGCGGCCAGGAACAGCACGGCGGCCATGATCACCAGGGCCGGGGCGGCACCGCGCAGCCGTTCCTCGATGGTGCCGGTGCCGATCAGCCGGCCCAGCACGCTGTTGACGGCCAGCAGGCTCACGGCCTGGGTCACGCCGATGGCCACCTGCGCGGTGAGCACCACGCGCGCGGCGCCGGCGTCCGCCTGGCGGGCCAGCCGCAGGCTGGACATGAGCATGCCGGGCAGACGGGTCAGCATCGCGCGGAGGTCCAGCTCCAGGAAGGCGTCCCGGTGCTGGTTCCAGCCCATGTCGTAGCGGAGCGGCCCCCCGAACAGCAGCCGCTCCGACTCCGACACCTCGGACGCCGCCGTGTCCCGCCTCTTCGTCACCGAGTTCCTCCCCAGGGCCGTCGACGAACGGCCACTATCGCGGCCACGGCGGCCCCCGGGCAGGGCGTACGACGGGGCTCGCGGGGCACGGGGGAGTGCGCCGGGGGTGCGGGGTGAGGACGGGGTGGGCCGACGATGTGGCCGCCGGTGGTCACCCCCGTCGGTCTCGCGCCGCTGTCCGTCGAAGTGGCGCGGCGGTCACGCGCTCAGGGGGCGGGACCACTCCGGTGTCGTCCCCGTCACCCGGCACAGGGCGAGGTAGAGCGGTATCGGCGGGGTGTACGGCACCGTGCTCTCGGGGCGGTGGATCAGCCGGGCGGCGCCGGGGAGCGGGGCCCCCGAGCTGTAGTCGGCCGGGGCGGGCCAGCTGAGGGCGTAGTCGGAGTCGGAGGGGACGATCCACCACCAGCGCGTGCCGTCGGCGTACACACAGCCCACCCGCGGCAGCCGGGGTACCACCAGCGGCCCGAGACGCGCCGGTACGGCCACGGCGTCGCAGCCCAGCGGGGTCGTCATGCCCTCGGGCACCGTGAGCCGCCGGGCATCGCCCGTGGCCGTCGGCCGCTGGCCGCGTTGCAGCCGGACCAGGGTGTCGAGGCCGAGCGACCGGCCGGTACCGGGGACGCCGTTCACGGCTGCCTCCGCCCGGGCACCGGGCGCAGCGCGGCCTCCGACTGCCCCTCTTCCCCGGAACCGGGCGAGGGACGGTGGACCGGGCTGTGCGCGGGCCCGTGCGACGGGTCGCGCGAGGGTCCGCGGGACGAGCCGCGCGACGGGCCCGGGTCGGGGCGGGCGCCCCATCCCAGGTCGTTGCGCGGCTCGGCGGTGTCCTGGGCGGCATCGGCCTGGCGCGGCAGCTCCGCCCAGACCAGCAGCCCGGGACCGTGCTGCTGAGCCCCCCACGCCTGACACAGCGCCTCGACGAGGAGCAACCCCCTCCCGTGCTCCTCCTCCGGACGCTGTGGGGACGGGTGGGGCTCATCCGGTGCACAGCCCTCGTCCTGCACGGCTATGCGCACCGTGTCGTCGTGGTCGTGCAACTCGCACACGACGCGACTGCTCGCGGTGTGCACGATCGCGTTGGTGACCAACTCGGATATGACGAGTACGGCGGTGTCACAGGTGTCCGCGCAGACCGACCAGCCGGTCAGCCGGGCACGCACCAGGCGTCTCGCCTGGGCGGGGGAACCCGGATGAGCGGCCAACTCGAACCGGAACCGGCGCTCGGCACCGCCCCCACCAGGGGCGACAACCGCGGCAGCGCCGAGACCGAGACGGTCTGCGACGGCGTCTGTTCCTAAGGGCGGAGACGGAATCACGCTTGCCACTATCGCCCCGCCGTGAACACTTGGCAAGAGTCACTCTGAAAAATGCAGAGTGCTGTGTGACGCGGTGAGAGGCCGTGGCACACTGCTCGCAACAGCATGTCGAGCGGCGCCAGTTGGGATCAGTGAGGATCCGACGGACCGATCCGGCCAATGCGATCGATGCGGCTGAACCGGAAGTTTCCGGCTGTTCCGGTCAATTCGGTCACCCTGCCCGGCCCGGTCACCCCGTCAGATCGTCGAATGAGTCTTCGAATGGCGCCGCTGGGCTGTCAGCGTGCCGCTGACACCTGTAGCCGGGGTGACACCTGTATGTGGCGGCGACCGTGCCGCCGACGAGTACAAGTGGCGGTCCGGCCAGGGAACTTCGTGGAGGTGGAGCGTGAGCGAGCCGCGGTCTGCGCCGACCGTGGGCCAGGTGGTCCTCGGCCGGCGCCTCCTTGACCTGCGCGAACGCGCCGGGCTCAAGCGTGAGGAGGCCGCCCGTGTGCTCCGCGTGGCGCCCGCCACCGTCCGCCGTATGGAAATGGCCGAGGTCGCCCTCAAGATCCCGTACCTCCAACTGCTCCTGAAGGCCTACGGGGTGACCGACGACGAGGCCGACGTCTTCGTCCGGCTCGCCGAGGAGGCCAACCAGCCCGGCTGGTGGCAGCGGTTCCACGACATCCTGCCGGGCTGGTTCTCCATGTACGTCAGCCTGGAGGGCGCGGCGAGTCTGATCCGCTCCTACGAGCCGCACTTCGTGCCCGGGCTGCTGCAGACCGAGGACTACGCGCGCGGGGTGCTGAAGTCGGGAGCCGTCGGCCAGACCCAGCCGGAGGAGATCGAGCGCCATGTCGCCCTGCGCAGGCAACGCCAGAACCTGCTCACCCGTGATGACGCCCCCCGCTTCTGGGCCGTGATGGACGAGACCGCCCTGCGCCGCCCGGTCGGGAGCCCGGAGGTGATGCGCGCGCAGATCGACCGGCTGCTAGAGGTCACGAAGCTGCCCAATGTGACGCTCCAGGTCGCCCCGTTCGAGAGCGGGCCGCACCCGGGGACGTACGGGCCCTTCGTGCTGTTCCGATTCGCCATGCCCGAACTGCCGGACATGGTCTACAGCGAGTACCTGACCGGCGCCGTCTACCTGGACGCGCGCACCGAGGTGGCGACCCACCTGGAGGTCATGGACCGCATGGCGGCGCAGGCCGCTACGGCACAACGCACGAAGGAGATCCTCCGGGATCTCCGCAAGGAGCTGTGAATGGATCGCATCAAGCCCCAGTCCGGGCCGCGGAACCGCACCGAGCGGATCTACAACGGCATGCCCGCCCGGGAGCTGGGCAGCGAGGGCTGGCACAAGCCGTGGAGCGGCGGCAACGGCGGCAACTGCCTGGAGGCGATGAAGCTGGCCGACGGCCGGATCGCCGTCCGCCAGTCGACCGACCCCGACGGGCCGGCGCTGATCTACACCACGGACGAGATGACGGCCTTCATCGAGGGCGCCAAAGCGGGGGAGGCCGACTTCCTGCTCTCCTGAAGCTGCTTCTTTTTCTTGTTCAACTTCTTTGTAATGGTGCCGAATTGATCATCGCCCCTGCCGGACGCTTACGGAGTGCCTCGTGATCGACACCAGCAAGCCGCATCCCGCGCGGATGTACGACTGGTACCTCGGCGGCAAGGACAACTACCCGGTCGACGAGGAAATGGGCAGGCAGATGCTGGCCCTCGACCCCCGGGTGCCGGTGATGGCCCGGGTCAACCGCGCCTTCATGCACCGCGCCACCCGGTGGCTGGCCGAGCAGGGCGTACGGCAGTTCCTGGACATCGGCACGGGCATCCCGACCGAGCCCAACCTGCACCAGATCGCCCAGGGCGTCGCACCCGACACCCGGGTCGTCTACTGCGACAACGACCCGATCGTGCTGGCCCACGCGGCCGCCCTGCTGCGTGGCACGCCCGAGGGTGCGACGGAGTACCTCCAGGCCGACGTGCGTGACCCGGCGGCGATCGTCGCCGGCGCGCGCGAGGTCCTGGACCTCGACCGCCCGGTCGCGCTGTCGCTCGTCGCCCTGCTGCACTTCGTCCCCGACGAGGACGGGGCGCACGAGTTGGTCGGCCGGCTGCTCGCCGAGCTGCCGTCCGGCAGCTACCTGACGATGACCCATGCCACCGCCGACTTCACCCCGGAGGAGTCGGCGGCGGCCACCGCGAAACTCAAGGCGGCCGGAGTCACCCTGGCGCTGCGCTCCCGGGCGGAGTTCGGCCGCTTCTTCGACGGCCTGGACCTGGTCGACCCCGGCGTCTCGGCGGTCCACCACTGGCATCCGGAACTGGGCGAGCCGGTACCGGGGCAGGACGACGGCGTGATTCCGGGCTACGGGGCGGTGGGGCGCAAGCCGTAGCAGCCGCCCTCGCTTGCTCAACCAGTGGCTGCTCCCGGCCAGTTCACCACTGACCAGCCGGTCCGGGCCGCCGCGCACAGCACTCACCAGCATCCGGTCGGCGCGGGCCGCCACGGGATCGGCCCCGAATATCACTCCGCCGATCCGGGCGGCCAGCATCGGCTGCACCAGCACCGCCATGGGGGCGACGGTTCCGTCGGGCCGGCGCGCCGAGTCGAGCACCGTCCGTACCGCCGTACCCAAGTCCGCCCAGCCGCGCACCTCCAGCACGGACGCGAACTGCCCCGCCAGCGACGACGACCGGGTGTCCTCCTGCGGCGAGGAGGACCGTACGACCAGCGGCAGGTCGCTCCCGCCGGAGAGTTCCAGCCAGGCCCGCCCGCCGTAGTACGGCCGTGTCGCCGAACGCGCCGTCGGGGATCACGAACCCGGGAAGTACCGGGAGCCCGGCGCGAGCGGCCCGGGCGAGGTTGGCGGCCTTGGAGCCGGCCCGCAGGGGAACCGCGGCGAGTGGCCGATCCAGCGGTACGGCGCCGGGCCCCCGCGCCTCGACCAGCCCATGGCGTCGCCGAGTGTCGTCATCAACACCCTCCAGGACCGACCGCCAACAGGGGGGACGCGCGGGGGTGGCGCTGCGCCTGACGGCGGAACGAAGGATGGGGGCGCCGCACGACGACCCACTGCCGGCCGACCGCGACACGCCTCCTACCTCCATCGTCCCACCGGCGTTGAACTCCAAGCCGCTCGCAGTCCACTTTCCGGCCCACCGCGAGGGGATTTCATGAGCCGGGAGGAGACCACGGCCCGGCGCTCCTCCTTCGGCAGTACTCCCCGTCTCCTCCACAGGACCGAGAACCCGCCCGCCCTACGGCGGCGGTCCCGCATCCCGCGCTCTCCCCTACACGGTCATCGGCCGGTCGTACGGTGATATCGGCGACGGCAGCTGCGAACTCCCCGTCAGATAGCGGTCGACGGCCGCCGCCACCGCCCGCCCCTCCGCGATCGCCCAGACGATGAGCGACTGCCCGCGCGCCGCGTCCCCGGCGGCGAAGACACCGGGCACGTTCGTGGTGAACTCCGCGTCCCGGGTGATCGTCCCGCGCGGCTCCATCACCAGCCCCAGCTGGTCGATGAGCCCGTCCTCCCGGTCGGGGCCCGAGAAACCGAGCGCGAGCAGCACCATGTCGGCGGGCAGCGTCCGGCCGGTCCCGTGCAGCGGCCGCCGCGCCGCGTCCACCTCCGTCAGGTGCAGTGACCGCACATGCCCGCTCCCGTCGCCGGTGAAGCGGAGCGTCGACGCCGCGAACAACCGCGCGTCCGCATGCGCGTCGGGCGCCGTCTCCAGGTCCCGTGCCTCCTCGTGCGCCGCCGACAGCCGGTAGATCTTCGGGTACGTCGGCCACGGCTCGACGTCCTCGTCCCGCTCCGCCCCCGGCTGCGCGTAGATGTCCAGCTGGGTCACTGACGCGGCCCGCTCCCGCACCGCCGTCCCCAGGCAGTCCGCCCCCGTGTCACCCCCGCCCACGATCACCACGTGCCTACCGGCCGCCGACATCGGCGACCGGACCAGATCCCCCTCGCCCACCCGGTTGGACAGCGGCAGATACTCCATCGCCTGGTGTATCCCGTCCAACTCCCGACCCGGCACCGGAAGTTCCCGCCACGCCGTCGCCCCGGTCGCGATGACCACCGCGTCGTACCGCGTCCGCAGCTCCGCCGCCCCGATGTCCCGCCCCACCGTCACCGACGTACGGAACTTGGTCCCCTCGGCCCGCATCTGCCCCAGCCGCCGCTCCAGATGGTGTTTCTCCATCTTGAACGAAGGGATCCCGTACCGCATCAGCCCGCCCAGCCGGTCGTCCTTCTCGTACACGGCGACGGTGTGGCCGGCCCGGGTCAGCTGCTGCGCCGCCGCGAGGCCGGTCGGACCGGACCCGATCACCGCCACGGTCCGCCCGGACAGCCGTTCCGGCGGCCGCGGCGAGGCGAACCCCTCCGCCCAGGCTCGGTCGGCGATGGCGCACTCGACGTTCTTGATCGTGACGGCCGGCTGGTTGATGGCGAGCACGCACCCCGCCTCGCACGGCGCCGGACACAGCCTCCCCGTGAACTCGGGGAAGTTGTTCGTCGCGTGCAGCCGGTCACCGGCCGCCCGCCAGTCCTCCCGTGACACCAGGTCGTTCCACTCCGGGATCAGGTTGCCCAGCGGACACGCGTCGTGGCAGAACGGCACCCCGCAGTCCATGCAGCGGTCCGCCTGCTTGCTGATGATGGGCAGCAGCGCCCCGGGGACGTACACCTCGTCCCAGTCCCGGACCCGCTCCTCGACCGGCCGCCGCGGCCACTCCTCCCGCGGCGTGGTCATGAAACCCTTGGGATCGGCCATGGTCGACTTCCTCGCGTGCTACTGCCCCAGGCCATGTGTCATCGGGCGGCACTCTTTCGGCCACGATACGTCCGCTCGGTCGTGCCCGCAGAGTGGCTGACAGCGCCATCTGCCGGGGCTTCCCCAGCCGGGAGCAAGCCGGAGGCCAGCCGGGTGTCAGTCGGGTGTCAGTTTTCTCCCATGCCTCCCTCAGGACAGTGCCAGTACATAGGCGACCGCCGCCGCGGCCGACGCGAGGGTGCGCACATGGTTCCACCGCGTCCACTCGCGCACATATGCCGGCCAGTAGGAGGCGGCCTCCGGGGTGCCCGGTTCCAGCGCGGCCAGCGCCTCGTTCCGGGGCACGTTCGCCACCAGGGTCAGCCCGAACGAACCGGACAGATACAGCGCGCTGCCCAGCAGCAGCTCCGCCTTTCCCTCGTCCGGCCACACCACGAACGTCACCACCGCGATCATCGCGCACAGCACCGCCGACCCGGCGAACACCAGCATGAACGCGGGGGTCACCGCGGCCCGGTTGATCGCGTTCATCGCGGCGACGCCCTGTGCCGGCGGCAACGTCGCCAGTCCGCGCATCACGAAGGTCGAGAACCCGCAGAACACCCCCGCCACCAGCCCGGTCCCCAGTACTCCCAGCAGGACCAGTACGTAATACGGCCCGTCGATCACAACCATCACACTCACTCTCGCCCTCGCCTCGGACACCGCCGCCATTCAAGGCATCGCCCACGCCCGCCCCGCCCGGCCACCTACCTGCTCACCTCCCGTCCCCCGGCCTCCTCCGGCCGGCTGTACTGCCCGCCTCCTCTGTACTGCCCGGCCTCCTCCGGCCGGCTGTTCCGCCCGGCGTCAGCCGGTGAGGCGGATCTCCACCCCTGCCTCCCATTCCCGCAGCACCGCCTCCACCGTCCTCGCGATCCGCCGCCGTGCCTCGTACCGCGGCACCCCGCCCATCAGCAGCTGGTCGTACGGCGTGTCCACATGCCGTACCCCCGCCACCACCGCTGAGACCACCGCCCTCTCCGTGAGCGCCCGCCCGGCCCTGGTCCGCCCCACCCGCCCGCTGCCCCGCACCGACGCGTGCGTCGCGATCGCCCGGGCCCGCTCCACCGGGCAGCTCGGGAACAGGCGCAGGATCTCCGCCGCGAAGGCCTCCGTGAACCGCACGTCCTCCGTCGCCCGCCGCCTCGCGTCCCGCGCCCGGCGCCGCCGCCGCGCCTCGGCATCGGCCAGACACCGCGCCTCGGCCCGCGC
Source organism: Streptomyces sp. NPDC007157 (assembly GCF_040634235.1). NCBI lineage: Bacteria > Bacillati > Actinomycetota > Actinomycetes > Kitasatosporales > Streptomycetaceae > Streptomyces > Streptomyces sp. NPDC007157. Next base: position 227,036 of record NZ_JBEYFE010000006.1, on the reverse strand, counting down.
CAGTGCGGCCTCCTCGACGAGGACGCCCTGCCGTTCGTACCGGCTCTTGCGGCGGTTGAACCGCACCACCACCGCCGACAGCGTGCTCTCCTCCCGCGACCGCCGGGTCAGCGCGGTGTCCCCACGCGGCAGGAACACCAGATGCCCGAGATCCGCACATTCCAGGCACCGCGGCGCCCCGTCCTCCAGCACCAGCATCGACAACGGCCCCCGCAGGCAGGCCGCACACCGCTGGTGCCGAAGAGGCTGCACCACCAGAAGTCCACCGTGGTGAGGGGGAGTTGCGAGGCGCGTCATATGCGGTTCTTTCCCCTTCCGGGCCAGGGATCTCACGTCCGCACCGCGGCGGGCACACGACGTGCGGTTCGGCCAGGAACGGGAGTACGACCCGGCCGCCCTCGGCCACCCCCGCGGCTCGGTGCGCCGGGGCATCCCGGCGAAACTCGCCGGGGTGCCCCGGCCCCGGCACGGCCGCCGCCCGGGCCGCGCGGCATCATGACCCCGTGCGACTCGAAGCGATCACCTGGGACCGGCTCGCCGAGCGCCTCGCCGAACGGCTGGCCGAGCTGAAGCCCGCCGACGGGGGCGCCTGGCCGCGTGTCGCTCTCGACGGCGCCCCGGCGGCCCGGCCCGCGGACCTCGCGGAGCGCGTCGCGGAGGCGTTGCGCCTGCGGGGCCGGCCTTCGCTCGTCGTGGGCGCCGAGGGTTTCCTGCGCCCCGCCTCGCTGCGTCTGGAACACGGCCGCCGCGACGCGGAGTCCTACTACGGCGGCTGGTTCGACACCAACGCCCTGTGGCGGGAGGTCTTCGGCCCCCTCGACCCCGGCGGGACCGGACGTGTCCTGCCCGACCTGTGGGACCCGGCCACCGACCGAGCCACCCGCAGCCCCTACGTCCAACTACCGCCCGGGGGCCTTCTGTTGCTGCACGGACCGCTGCTGCTGCGGCACTGGTTCCCGTTCGACCTGACCGTCCACCTCCTGCTGTCTCCCGGCGCCCTGCGCCGACGTACCCCCGAGTCCGAGCACTGGACCCTCCCCGCCTTCGAGCGCTACGAAGCCGAGACCGACCCCGCCGGCACGGCCGACGTCCTGGTCCGCGCCGACGACCCGCGGCATCCGGCGTGGAACGGCTGAGCGTCCCCGGCAGGCCCCGCCGCCCTGCTCGCATCGGCTGATTCGGCGAACCGCTTTTACACAGGTGCATGCATGTAACTGGCCTGGTCACATGTCGATCTCCTCGAACGCCGTTGTCCCTGGCGCTGCCCGTCGTGGGGCTCAGAGCCAGCCGTTGCGCCGGAAGCCCCGGTACAGCACCAGACAGGCCAGGGATATGACGCCGATGACGAGCGGATAGCCGAACCGCCAGTGCAGCTCCGGCATGTGATCGAAGTTCATGCCGTACACCCCGCACACCATCGTCGGCACGGCGATCACCGCGGCCCACGCCGTGATCTTCCGCATGTCCTCGTTCTGGGCGACCGTCACCTGCGCCAGATGCGCCTGGAGAATGGAGTTGAGCAGTTCGTCGAAGGACGCGATCTGTTCCTTGGCCCGCATCAGATGGTCGAGCACGTCCCGGAAGTAGGCCTGTATCTCCGGGGCGATCACCCGAATCGGCCGGGTCGTCAGCTCCTCCATGGGCCTGCCCAGCGGTACCACCGCCCGCTTCAGCTCCAGGAGTTCACGCTTCATCTGGTAGATCCGCCCCGGGTCGGCCCGCGCGCCGTTCTCCGCGAACACATCCGCCTCGACCTGGTCGATGTCGGCCTGCACCGCGTCCGTGACGTTCAGATAGTCGTCGACCACATGGTCCGCGATCGCGTGCAGCACCGCCGCGGGGCCCTTGGCGAGCTGGTTCGGCGTCGCCTCCAGCTCCTCGCGCAGCGGCCCCAGCGAACCGTGCCGACCGTGCCGCACCGTGATCACGAAGTCCTCGCCGACGAACACCATGATCTCGCCGGTGTTCACCACCTCACTGGTCGCCGTCAGCTTCTCGTGCTCGACGTAGCAGACCGTCTTGAACACCGCGAACAGCGTCTCGCCGTACCGCTCCACTTTGGGGCGCTGATGGGCCTCGACCGCGTCCTCCACGGCCAGCGGGTGCAGGTCGAACAGCTCGGCGATGCCCGCGAACTCGCTGTCCGTCGGCTCGTGCAGCCCCAGCCAGACGAATCCCTCGCCCTTCTTGCGCACCCGCTCCACTGCCGAGTAGAGATCACTGCACTCGGGGACCCGCGCCCCGGCCTCGTACGTCACGCAGTTGACCACCGAGGAGCCCAGCGGGGACCGTGCGTGATGGTTGAGGTCGACGCGGGGCCGCCGCCGGGCCAGCCGCGCCACCTTGCCCAGGCCGCCGGCCCTGCCCAGCCCTGTGACCTTCCGCAGATTCCCTGCCATCGTCATCCGGATCTCCTTGCCTGGATCCCCTCGCGCAACGCTTTCGCGCCCTGCCGGGCAAGTCTGCCAGCCCGGTGTGAGACATGGGTAAGCCTGTGTGAGCAGCGAGTTCCGGTTGGTTCCCGCCTGTGGACAACCCGGCTCCCGAGGCCTGTTCCCGCCGGTGGCCACGAGTTCCCCGCGTCCGGCGGCCGTACTCCCTCCGTACGCGAGCGGCGACGGTACCGAGCGTCGGCCGTGCCCGACAACGCGGGCAACGGGGATGATCCCTTCATGACACAAGCGGACGGATATCTCCTCGACAACCGCCAGAGCGAGGCCGCACAGCGCTTCGACGCCTTCGCCGCCCTCTTCGACCCCACCACCTTCCGGCACCTCGAGGCACTGGGCATCGGACCGGGCCTGCGTTGCTGGGAGGTCGGGGCCGGCGGCACCTCGGTGGTGTCCTGGCTGGCCGGGAAGGTCGGACCGACCGGCCAGGTCGTCGCCACCGACATCGACACCTCGCTGCTCGCCACGGCCGCCCACGCACCGGTCGAGGTCCGCACCCACGACGTCGGCAGCGAGGAGCCGCCGGGGGAGGGCTTCGACCTGGTGCACGCCCGGCTGGTGCTGGTCCATGTCCCGGACCGGGAACATGCGTTGCGCTCCATGATCAAGGCCCTGCGCCCCGGCGGACGGCTGCTGATCGAGGACGCCGACCCCGCCCTCCAGCCGCTGACCTGCCCCTACGAGTACGGCCCCGAGCAGCGGCTCGCCAACCGCCTGCGCCAGGGCTTCCGCAAGCTCCTCGCCGAACGCGGCGCCGACCTGTCGTACGGGCGCAAACTCCCGCGGCTGCTCCGCGAGGCCGGCCTGCACCAGGTGGAGGCCGACGCCTACTTCCCCCTCGCCTCGCCCGCCTGCACCGCCCTGGAGTCCGCGACGGTCCGGCAGATCCGCGGCCGGCTCGTCACCGCGGGTATGGCCACCGACGAGGAGATCGACCAGCACCTCGCCAACGTGGCGGCGGGCGGCATGGACCTCGCCACGGCCCCGATGATCTCGGCATGGGGCCACAAGGAGTAGGCCACCGGACAGGGCGCCGGCCCGCCGTTTCCGGCCGCGGTCCCGTGTCAGCCGTGGACGGGCGGTCTGGCGCCCACGCGTTCCACCGCCCTCGCGCCCGCCCGGCAGCCCCGTGCCGCCGCTTCCCGGGGATCCGCGCCGGCGACCAGCGCGGCGAGGAACGCCCCGGTGAAGGCGTCACCGGCGCCCGTGGTGTCCCGGGGTGTCGCCGGTTCGGCCGGAATCCGCGCGAGGACGCCACCTGCCTCCGCGACCAGTGCGCCGTCCGCCCCTGCCTTGGCCACCACCAACGGCACCCGGCGGCTCAGCTCGGCCGCCGCGTCGGCCGGATCGGGCAGCCCCGTCAGCAGACAGGCCTCGTCCCGGCTCGGCAGGAGGACGTCCACGCCTTCGACGAGCGCCAGGAAGCGGTCCACACCCAGCGCCACGAGGAACCCGGCCGACGCCGGATCCAGGCTCACCGGCACGCCACGTGCGCGTGCCGACGCCAGGGCCACCGCCACCAGTGCCCGGCTCGGCTCGGAGAACAGCAGATAACCCGACAGATGCAGCCGGGCGACCCCGTCGAGCAACGCGTCCGACCAGTCGGCGGGCTCCAGCCGCAGCGACGCCCCGCTGTCCGTGAGGAAGGTGCGCTCGGCCGAGTCGCCGTTGTCGACCAGGCAGATGACCGTCCCCGTCGCGGCCTCGGGGTCCACCACGAGCCGTGGCCGCACCCCGGCCGCGACCAGCTCCCGCCGGTGCCACTCGGCCGCGTCCGCGCCGACCCGCCCCAGCAGCCGTACGTCCGCACAGCCCGTACGGGCGGCCCAGCAGGCCACGTTGGCGCCCGCCCCGCCGGGCACGGTCCGGATCGCGGCGGCCGTGTCCGTGCCGGCCGCGAGCGGTCCCCGGTGCCGCGCGACGACATCGGTGACGACATCCCCGACGACCAGCAGCGCGCCCTCTCCGGCAGTCGTCACCCCCTGGTCCACGCCGATGCGATCCGCGCCGCCAGCCGTACGTTGCCGCGCACGGCCGCCAGGTTGGCCTCCAGCGAGGCGCCGTCCGTGTGCCGGACCAGATAGTCGAGCAGGAACGGCGTGACCCCCTGACCGGTGATCCCCTCCCCGTCGCATGCCTGCAGCGCGTCGGCGAGCACGCGCGCGTGCAGTGCGGGATCGAGCTGCTCCGCCTCCGGGACCGGATTCGCGACGATCAGTGACGTGTCCGCCGCGTCGAGCGCATCCTGTGCCCGCATGACCTCAGCAACCTGCGCCGGAGTCTCCAGCGTCCAGTCGACCGGGTAACCGGAGTCGGACAGATAGAAGCCGGGGAAGCGGTCCGTGCCGTAACCGGCCACCGCCACACCCAGGGTCTCCAGACGCTGCAGGGTCGCTGGCACGTCCAGGATCGACTTCACGCCCGCACACACCACCGTGATCCGGGTGCGCGCCAGCAGACCCAGATCGGCGGACTCGTCCTGGGTCACCGTCCACTGCCGGTGCACCCCGCCGAGACCGCCCGTCGCGAACACCCGGACGCCGGCCAGCGCCGCCAGCTGCGCCGTCGCCGACACGGTGGTCGCCCCGCTCGCCCCCGCCGCCACGGCGAGCGGCAGGTCGCGGTGGCCCAGCTTGCGGATCCCGTCCTCGTTGGCGACCCGCTCCAACTGGTCCTTGGCTAGGCCGACATGGGGCCGCCCGTCCAGCACCGCGATGGTCGCGGGTACGGCACCCTCGTGCCGTACCGCCTCTTCCAGCTCCAGCGCCACCTGGAGGTTGCGCGGGCGCGGCAGCCCGTGCGCGATGATCGTGGACTCCAGAGCCACCACTGCGCGGCCCGCGCCGAGCGCCTCACGGACCTCTTCCGACACCACCAGCACCACGCGCCTGCCTCCTGTCCGTCGGTCTTCCCTCATCTCTGGCGGGCGGCACACCCGGTTAAACGCCTGCGGCCTGTGCCGGACGCCACCAGCCCGGGCCGCATGACGCATCACACGGCACGCCTGGACCATGTCGCCCTGTGGGCCGCCGATCCGGTCGCCGCGTCCGGCTTCTACGAGCGGACGCTCGGGCCGGAGCCTTCGCGGCTCGCCGAGTTCACCGCGGGAAGGTGCCCTTCCCCTCCGTACGTGTCAACGAGGAGACGATCCTCGACCTCGCGCCGCACACCCTCGCCGAACGTATGCCGGCGCTCCCCGGCGCGGCGCCGGCCACCCGGTGAACCACATCTGTCCGTGCCTGCCGTCCGACGCGTTCGACGCCCTGCGCGCACGCGTCACCGAGCACGCCGTCGCCATGACCGACATCGGCCACGACTCCTTCGGCGCCCGCGGGAAGGCCTCGCGCGACTTCTACTTCCACGACCCGGACGGCGACGTCGTCAAGGTCCGGCACCACGGCTGACCGCCGCCCCCGCCGGGGCGCCTCAGAACAGCGGCTCGGGCAGGACCCCCTCCAGAGCGAGCAGCTTCCGCTTGGTCTCCAGACCGCCGCCGAACCCGCCGATGCCGCCGTCGCTCTCCACCACCCGGTGACACGGCACGACGACCGGCAGCGGATTGGCGCCCATCGCCGCGCCCACCGCCTGCGCCCCGCTGGGCTGCCCGACCCGCCCGGCCAGGTCGCCGTATCCGACCACGGTGCCGTAGGGGACGCCGGCGGCCAGTTCGCGCAGCACCTGCCGGTTGAAGCCGGAGATCAGCGACCAGTCCAGCGGCAGGTCGAAGTCCTGGCGCTCGCCCGCGAAGTACGCCCGCAGCTGGCGTATCGCCTCGGCCAGAACGGGTGCCGCGGCATCCTCGACGGGGTCGGCGCCCAGCCGGGCCGCCAGCCGCTCCAGAGTCCGCTCCCGCACCGCGTCCGTGGCGTGGAACACCACGGTGACCAGGCCCTCGCGGGTCGCCGCCAGCAGCAGCGGACCGATGTCGGTGCCCGCGACGGCCCACACCACCCGCTGCTCGTACTGCCCTTCGCTGTCCATGCGACCCACCGTACGACCCGCCACTGACAACGCCGGCGGGCCCGGCCACGCTCAGCTCGCGCGCAGCGCGGCCCGCACCACGTCCGGCTTGTTGGTGATGAGCCCGTCGACGCCGTAGCCGACGGCCTTCCAGGTGGTGGCCGGGTCGTCCACCGTCCAGGTGAAGACGCGCAGCGGCCTGCCGTGCGGGCCCTCGAACGAGTGCACGGAGGAGACATAACCGGTGGAGATCGAGCCCACCGACGGGTTGATCAGGTCCGTGAAGCGCGCGTACCGCTGCAGGGCCGACACGGGCGGTGTGCCGAGGTAGCCGGTCGTCACGGCGGGCCTGAGACCGTGCACGATACGCAGGCTGTCCGCGCTGAAGCTCTGCACGACGATCCGGCCGAGGTGCGGGCCGTCCAGCCAGCCTTCGTTTCCCAGCAGCTTGAGGATCTGCTGCTCGATGCCCGGGTACAGCTCCGGGTTCTTGATCTCCAGGAGCAGTTTCTCGTGGTTGTGCTCGATCCTGCGCATGTACTGCGCCAGCGTGGGCACGCGCTGGCCTGTGTACGAGGAGGAGAACCAGCTGCCCGCGTCCAGCCGGGCGATCTCGGCGGCGGTGAAGTCCTTCACCTTCCACGGCGCCCGGCCGGGGAAGACCTGTTCAACGTTCGTGGTACGCGCAAGGCTGTCGTCGTGGAGAACCACCAGCCGGCCGTCCCTGGTGCGCTGGACGTCGTTCTCGACCCAGGTGAAGCCCAGTGCGGCCGCCTTGTCGACGGCGGCCAGCGTGTTCTCGGGCGCGTAGGCGGAGGCGCCCCGGTGCGCGAGCACCGTGGGCTCGCGTGCGTCGCCGGCCCGGGCGGCGGGCACGGGGCTCAGCAGGGCGGCCGTGCCCAGCAGCGCGGTGGTCGTGGCGGCGACGGCACGCGCGTGCATGTGTGCTCCTCACGTCGGATGAATACGGACAGCACAAGACTGACAGCAGGGAGTCAACAGCAGCTGGGTGCGGGATGGCCACAGATTGAATGGAGTTACCCAAGTCCGCTCACTGGTGCCGCACAACTGCGGCAAAGCCGTGTTTCTTTGCCGGAAAATCGTTCGACCATTCCGGTGCGGGTCATACTCTCTGCGTCAACCCTGACCGCTCGGGCGGTCCTGGGACGGGGGCGCATATCAAATATTCCGGGACGCAAAGGGTGAAGGGCAGCCACGTATGCAGGGCACGGTCGACGGATTCAGCTACGGGGTCGTCACCCCGCTGGTGGCCTATGTGATGGCCTGCCTCGGCGGCGCCCTCGGACTGCGCTGTACGACCCGCGCGATGCTGGTGGCGCAGTCCTGGCGGCCCGCCTGGCTCGCCCTGGGGTCGGCCGCGATCGGCTCCGGCATATGGACCATGCACTTCGTCGCCATGATGGGGTTCAGCGTCAGGGAGACGCCGGTCCACTACGACAGGGCGATCACCTTTGCGAGCCTCGGCCTCGCCATCGTCATGGTGAGTGTCGGGATCTTCATAGTCGGCTACCGGGGTGCCACCGGCACCGCGCTCTTCACGGGCGGCACGATCACCGGTCTGGGCATCGCCTCGATGCACTATCTCGGCATGGCCGGCCTGCGCCTCAACGGGACCCTGGAGTACAACACGCTCACCGTGGGCGCGTCGGTCGTGATAGGGGTCGTGGCCGCCACCTCGGCCCTGTGGGCGGCCGGGCAGATCCGCGGCTTCCTGTGGAGCGTCGGCGCGAGCCTGGTGATGGGACTCGCCGTCAGCGGCATGCACTACACCGGCATGGCCGCCATGAGCGTCCACCTCCACCACACCGGTGCCACACCCCCCGGCGACTCACCCGCCTCCCTGCTCGCCCCCATGCTGATCGGCCCGCTGGCCTTCCTCTGCCTCGCCGCCGTCGTCGTGATGTTCGACCCAATGATGATCATCGGCAGGCCCGACCGGCTCCGCGTGGAGCACAAGCCGGGCGTCCCGGCCGACGAGGTCACCCACCACCCCAGCCGCAGCCCGCAGCTGCGCATCGGCCGCCAGCAGAGCCACCACACCTCCCGCACTCCGCAGAATCGCTGATCAGAGCCGGTTGTCAGTGCGGGGTCGTACGGTGGAACCCATGCGGCCCGTTTCCCACATCGAACGCACGGTGGCGCCCTTCGAGGTCGTCAGCCCGTACCAGCCCAGCGGCGACCAGCCGGCGGCCATCGCCGAGCTGGCCAAGCGCGTCGAGGCCGGTGAGAAGGACGTCGTCCTCCTCGGCGCGACCGGCACCGGCAAGTCCGCCACCACCGCGTGGATGATCGAGAAGCTCCAGCGCCCCACCCTGGTGATGGCGCCGAACAAGACGCTGGCCGCCCAGCTGGCCAACGAGTTCCGCGAGCTCCTCCCGAACAACGCGGTCGAGTACTTCGTCTCGTACTACGACTACTACCAGCCCGAGGCGTACGTCCCGCAGTCGGACACCTACATCGAGAAGGACTCCTCGATCAACGAGGAGGTCGAGCGACTGCGCCACTCCGCCACCAACTCGCTGCTCACCCGCCGCGACGTCATCGTGGTCGCCTCCGTGTCCTGCATCTACGGCCTCGGCACACCGCAGGAGTACGTCGACCGGATGGTCCCGCTGCGGGTCGGCGACGAGATCGACCGCGACCTCCTGCTGCGCCGCTTCGTCGACATCCAGTACACGCGCAACGACGTGGCGTTCTCCCGCGGCACCTTCCGCGTCCGCGGCGACACCATCGAGATCTTCCCGGTCTACGAGGAACTCGCCGTCCGCATCGAGATGTTCGGCGACGAGATCGAGGCGCTGTCCACGCTGCACCCGCTCACCGGCGAGATCATCAGCGACGACCAGCAGCTGTACGTCTTCCCGGCCTCCCACTACATCGCGGGTCCCGAGCGCCTGGAGCGGGCCGTCAACGACATCGAGAAGGAGCTGGCGGAGCGCCTCGCGGAGCTGGAGAAGCAGGGCAAGCTGCTGGAGGCCCAGCGGCTGCGCATGCGCACCACGTACGACATCGAGATGCTCCGCCAGATCGGCAGCTGCTCCGGCGTGGAGAACTACTCGATGCACTTCGACGGCCGCTCGCCCGGCTCTCCGCCCAACACCCTGCTCGACTACTTCCCGGACGACTTCCTCCTCGTCATCGACGAGTCGCATGTCACCGTGCCGCAGATCGGCGCCATGTACGAGGGCGACGCCTCCCGCAAGCGCACCCTCGTGGACCACGGCTTCCGGCTGCCCTCCGCTCTGGACAACCGCCCCCTGAAGTGGGAGGAGTTCCAGGAGCGCATCGGGCAGGCCGTGTACCTGTCGGCGACCCCGGGCACCTACGAGCTGTCCCGCGGGGACGGCGTCGTCGAGCAGATCATCCGCCCCACCGGCCTCGTCGACCCGGAGGTCGTCGTCAAGCCCACCGAGGGCCAGATCGACGACCTGGTGCACGAGATCCGCAAGCGCACCGAGAAGGACGAGCGCGTCCTCGTCACCACCCTCACCAAGAAGATGGCCGAGGACCTCACCGACTACTTCCTGGAACTCGGCATCCAGGTGCGCTATCTGCACAGCGACGTCGACACCCTGCGCCGCGTCGAGCTGTTGCGCGAGCTGCGCTCCGGCGAGTACGACGTCCTGGTCGGCATCAACCTGCTGCGTGAGGGCCTCGACCTGCCCGAGGTGTCCCTGGTGGCCATCCTCGACGCCGACAAGGAGGGCTTCCTGCGCTCCGGCACCTCGCTGATCCAGACCATCGGCCGCGCGGCGCGCAACGTCTCCGGCCAGGTCCACATGTACGCCGACAAGATCACCCCGGCGATGGAGCGGGCCATCGACGAGACCAACCGCCGCCGGGAGAAGCAGGTCGCCTACAACACGGCCAACGGCATCGATCCGCAGCCGCTGCGCAAGAAGATCAACGACATCGTCGCGCAGATCGCCCGCGAAGAGGTGGACACCGAGCAGCTGCTCGGCTCGGGCTACCGCAAGCAGAAGGACGGCAAGGCGGCCAAGGCCCCCGTCCCGGCCCTGGGGGACAAGGCGGCCAAGGGTGCGAAGGCCGGCAAGGCGGCCAAGGGCAAGGCGAAGGAAACGGTGCCCACCGACCGTCCGGCGGCCGAACTCGCCGAGCAGATCGAGGAGATGACGGAACGTATGCGTGCCGCCGCCGCGGATCTGCAGTTCGAGATCGCGGCCCGGCTGCGTGACGAGGTCTCCGAGATGAAGAAGGAACTGCGCCAGATGAGGGAGGCGGGCCTGGCCTGAACCCCGAGCCGGCGCCGGACCTCGGCAAGGGCGCGAAGTGTTGCAACACCGACACAAACGGCGGGCCGGGGTTCGGCACTGTCAGCGGCGCTGCATAGGGTTTTGGACAACCGCGCACTTCGCGGCGACCGGGGACATCCGACGAGGGGACAGCAGCCGTGACCGTCAACATGACCAAGGGTCAGGCCATCAGCCTGGAGAAGAAGGACGGCGGCTCCCTGAGTGCGGTCCGCATGGGTCTTGGTTGGAAGGCGGCACCCCGGCGTGGGCTGTTCGGCTCGCGCACCCGGGAGATCGACCTGGACGCCTCGGCGGTGCTGTTCGCCGACAAGCAGCCCGTCGACGTCGTGTTCTTCCGCCACCTGGTGAGTGACGACGGCTCGGTCCGGCACACGGGCGACAACCTCGTCGGCGGCGCGGGGCAGGGCGGCGACGACGAGGCCATCCTCGTCGACCTTGCGCGCGTCCCGGTCCACATCGACCAGATCGTCTTCACCGTCAACTCCTTCACCGGCCAGACCTTCCAGGAAGTGCAGAACGCCTTCTGCCGACTGGTCGACGAGACCAACGGCCAGGAACTCGCCCGCTACACGCTCGACGGCGGCGGCGAGTACACCGCCCAGATCATGGCGAAGGTGCACCGCTCCGGCTCGGGTTGGACGCTGACGGCCCTGGGCGTGCCGGCCAAGGGCCGCACCTTCCAGGACCTGGTGCCCACGATCCTGCCGGTCCTCTAGGAGAAGCCCCGCGGCGCACGACGACACGACACACAGGGGGACATGGGCGATGGCGGCCGAGCTGAAGCGCGGGCAGAACCATCCGCTCCCGCGGAACCGGATCGAGATCCGGATCTCGGCCGATGTGCCGGTCGTGGCCGGGGCCACCCTCGCCGACGACACCGGCCGGGTGCCGGACGCCGACCGGGTGGCCCATCCGGGCGCACCCACCCTGCACGGGATCGAGGTCTCCCGGCAGGCGGCCGCCGAACACCGGCTCGCCGTCGACCTCGACGCCCTGCCCGAGGCCGTGCACCGGGTCAGCGTCCTGATCGCCCTGCCCGCGGCCCTCGGCGGCCCGTTCCGCTTCGGCGCGGTCGCCGCGCCACGCGCCGCGGTCACCGGCCTCGACGGCACCGAGATCGCGGGCTACACCCTCGCCGGCCTGGACGCCGAGTCGGCGGTCGTGGCCCTGGAGCTCTACCGCCGCCAGGGCGCCTGGAAGATCCGAGCGGTGGGCCAGGGCTACGCGGAGGGTCTCACCGCGCTCCTGACCGACCAGGGCCTGCCGCAGGCCGCCGAACTCGCCCGTGGGATCGAGGAGGCGGTGGCGCGGGGTGTGGCCCGGTCGGTCCCGGTACACACGGACACCGGCCGCTCCCGTCGTACGGCCACCTCCGTCGCCGGCGCCGATCCGTCCGGCACCAGTGCCGGGTCCCCGTACGACGTTCAGGCACCCGGCGACGGCAGCGACCGGCCGATCCCTTCCGACGGACCTGGGGGACCTGGGGGATCCGGCGGACACGGTGGATCGGAGTCGGCACTCGGTGACGGCCGGTCCCCGGTCTCTGAAGGACCCGCCGCGGCAGCCACGCCCGTCGGCGGCCCCATCGACTACACGCATCCCAGGCGCCGCCAGGCGTCCTCGCCCACGGCCCCGGCGGCGCCCACGGCCCCGGCGGCGCCCGCCCCGGCCGACGGACCCGTGCCGCCCGTCGCCGGCGATGCGGTCGGCTGGTCCATGGACGAGCGGCTGTACAACCAGGTCTGGGGCATGTTCGAGGACCTGGCCCGCTCCACCGCCGCGTACCGCAGCGCCGTCGACTTCGCCGAGTCCCGTATGGAGAAGGAGCTCGACCAGGTCCTCGCCGACCCGCGCAGCCGCCTGGGCTCGACGGGCGACGCCGCACGTGAGGCGGCCCGCGCCCGGCAGGCCCAGCTGGTCGACCAGGCCCAGGCGGCCCTCGACCGCGACCTCGCCCAGCTCACCGCCGAGTCCGAGGTCGTCGAGCCCGCGCTGCCACCGGCGTACGCACGCTGGGACAACCCCGTCTGGCACGCCTACCGGGTGCCGACGGAACCGCCGATGGCCGTGCGACTGGGCGACCTGCACCTCGCGGAGAGCGATCCGCTGCGCATCCCGATGCTGGTCCGGCTGCCGCTGGAGCGGGGCCTGTGGATCGACAGCGGCCTCATCCCGACTCCCGACGGTGGCTTTCCCGACGCCGATGACCTGCGGCACCTCGCTCTGCACACGGCGGTGGCGCTCGCGGCCCGGCTGCTCGCCGTACACCCGGCCGGGGAGTTCGGCGTACAGGTCATCGATCCGGCCGGTTCCGGTGCCTCCGCGCTCGTCCCGCTGACGGGGGCCGGCGTACTGGCCGGGCCACCCGCGACCGGCGCGGCCGGTGTGGCGGAGGTGCTGGGTCGGCTGACCGAGCGCGTCGACCTGGTGCAGATGGCCGTACGCGGCGGTGCGGCGGACGCCCTGCCGCCCGGGCTGGACATCTCCCGGCAACTGCTGATCGTCAACGAGTTCCCGCACGGTTTCGACGACCGCGCCGTCACTCAGCTGCGTTATCTCGCGGACGAGGGCCCGGAGGTCGGTGTCCATCTCCTGCTGGTCGCCGACCGCGAGGACGCCGCCGCCTACGGACCGTTGCTCGATCCGCTGTGGCGTTCGCTGATGCGACTCACACCGGTACCGGACGATCACCTGGCCGATCCGTGGGTGGGGCATGCCTGGACGTACGAGCCCTGCCTCGTGCCGGCCGGGAGCCAGGTGCTCCACCAGGTGCTCAACCAGGTCGCGATCGCGCGTACCAAGCGTATGTAAAGCCACCTGACCAGGTAACTTGGTCTTTCTTTTGCCAAGCGCTTTACCTTTCCTTGGTGATTGGGGTACTGTTTTCCTCACGGAGGGGAGTACTCCCTATCTGCTGCGACGTACCCGTCAATACGGATCCGACCGGGTCCCGGGGCGTCGGCCCGTCTCGGGTGGAAGAGACCTCCGGCAGCGATGACGCTGACCCTTTGCCATTCACAAACCGGAGGCGCAGTGGATGTATCCGTGACCCTTTGGGTCCTCACCATCTTGGGTCTGGCCGCCCTCATCGCGGTCGACTTCTTCATCGGCCGCAAACCGCACGACGTATCCGTCAAGGAAGCCGGAATCTGGACCGTCGTCTGGATCGCCCTGGCCGGACTCTTCGGCCTCGGTCTGCTCGTCTTCGGCGGCAGCCAGCCCGGCGGCGAGTTCTTCGCGGGCTTCATCACCGAGAAGTCGCTGAGCGTCGACAACCTCTTCGTCTTCGTCCTGATCATGGCGAAGTTCGCCGTGCCCTCGCAGTACCAGCAGCGGGTGCTGCTCGTCGGCGTCCTCATAGCCCTGGTCCTGCGGGCCATCTTCATCGCCGCGGGCGCCGCGATCCTCGCCAACTTCTCCTGGGTGTTCTACCTCTTCGGCGCCTTCCTGATCTGGACCGCCTGGAAGCTGATCCAGGAGGCCCGGGCCGACGAGGAGGAAGAGGAGTTCGAGGAGAACAAGCTGCTCAAGGCCGCGGAACGCAGGTTCGGTGTGGCCGACCGCTACCACGGCACCAAGCTGTGGATCCAGCAGAACGGCAAGCGGGTCATGACCCCGATGCTGGTCGTGATGCTTGCGATCGGTACGACCGACGTCCTGTTCGCGCTGGACTCCATCCCCGCGATCTTCGGCCTGACGCAGGACCCGTACATCGTCTTCACGGCCAACGCCTTCGCGCTGATGGGTCTGCGGCAGTTGTACTTCCTCATCGGCGGACTGCTGAAGAAGCTGGTCCACCTCTCCTACGGTCTGTCGATCATCCTCGGCTTCATCGGCGTCAAACTCGTGCTGCACGCCCTGCACGAGTCCGGCGTCCATGTCCCGGAGATCAGCATCCCGGTCTCGCTCGGCGTCATCTGCGCGGTCCTGATCGTCACCACGATCACCAGCCTGCGGGCCTCCAGGAAGCAGGCGGCGGCCGAGGCGGCGCAGGACCGGAGCGAAGGCGCTCCGAAGGACAGCGTCGACGTCTGAACACGTCGGACGTAGGAACAACCACCCCGTGGAGCGGTGCGAAGCGCATTGCCGACCCACCGCTCCCGGTGCTTCGTTGGGTGGCGGCGTCTCCGGTCGGGGGCGCCGCCACCCGGTGGAGGCAACCGTGACATTCGTCCAGATCATCGACTTCGAGACCGACCGCATCGACGAGATGAGGGCCCTCGCGGACGAGATGGGCAACCAGCTCGCCGGCGGCGAGAACAGTCCGACGCGCCGACTGATCCTCAGGGACCGGAGCCGGCCCGGCCACTACCTGGGCGTGATCGAGTTCAACTCCTACGAGGAGGCCATGCGCAACAGCGACGACCCCGAGACGAGCAAATTCGCCGAGCGGATGGCCGCCCTGTGCACCCGCCCGCCGTCCTTCACCGACTGCGACGTCGTGGACATGACCGACTTCACGTAACCGTTCGACCCACCGCACCCGTACGACCCCGGGGGCCGTGCCGCGCCGACGGCGGGCCCCCGGAGCCCGAAAGGACCGGAATGCGAACCCCGTACGCCTCTGCCACCATCGCTGCATGATCACTCGGCTCAGGTCGCTCACCACTCAGTGGACGTTCCTCGTGCCGGTGCTCGCGGTCGTCCTGCTCCTGTTCACCTGGGGTCGTGATCTGCCCGGTGCGGTCGTCGCACTGGTGACCGTGGTCCTCGCCGGATCCGTCCTCGCCGCCGTCCACCACGCCGAGGTCGTCGCCCATCGGGTGGGCGAACCCTTCGGCTCCCTGGTCCTCGCCATCGCCGTCACGATCATCGAGGTGGCTCTGATCGTCACCCTCATGGTCGACGGCGGCGACAAGAGTTCCACCCTGGCCAGGGACACCGTCTTCGCCGCCGTGATGATCACCTGCAACGGCATCGTCGGCGTCTGTCTCCTCGTCGCCTCCCTGCGCCACGGCACCGCGGTCTTCAACCCCGAGGGCACCGGCGCCGCCCTCGCGACCGTGGCCACCCTGGCTACTCTCAGCCTGGTCCTGCCGACCTTCACCACCAGCAGACCGGGCCCCGAGTTCTCCGGCGTCCAGCTGACCTTCGCGGCCCTTTCCTCACTGATCCTGTACGGCCTGTTCGTCGCCACCCAGACCGTGCGGCACCGCGACTACTTCCTGCCGATCACCCGGCATGGCGAGGTGATCGACGGCGACGACCACGCCGAGGCGCCCTCCGCGCGCACCGCGTGGATCAGTCTCGGCCTGCTGGGCCTCGCGCTCGTCGGCGTCGTCGGACTGGCCAAGGGCGTGTCGCCGACGATCGAGTCCGGCGTGCAGGCGGCCGGACTGCACCAAGCCGTCGTCGGTGTGATCATCGCCCTGCTGGTGCTGCTTCCCGAGACCATCGCAGCCTTGCGCTCCGCCCGCCGCGACCGTGTGCAGACCAGCCTCAACCTGGCGCTCGGCTCGGCCATGGCCAGCATCGGCCTGACCATCCCCGCCGTAGCCCTGGCCTCCATCTGGCTCTCCGGCCCCCTGGTACTCGGCCTCGGCGCCACCCACATGCTGCTGCTCGCGCTCACCGTGGTGGTCAGCTCCCTCACGGTCGTGCCGGGCCGGGCCACACCCCTCCAGGGCGGTGTCCATCTGGTGCTGTTCGCCGCCTATCTGGAGTTGGCGATCAACCCCTAGTGCGTACTCACCTGGTGACCGGATCACCCGTGACCGGCTCGGCCGCCTTCACCGGCATCGGGCGCGTCTCCGGCAGCAGCGCGAAGCAGCCGAGGCTCAGCAGCGCGATCGCCGTCAGATACGTCCCCACAGCCCACGGCACCCGCCCGCTGTGCTCGGCCAGCGCCGTCGCGACGATCGGGGTGAGCGCGCCTCCGAGGACTCCGCCGAGGTTGTAGCCGACGGCGGCGCCGGTGCAGCGCACCCGGGGCTCGTACAGCTCCGGCAGATAGGCGGCGACGACGGAGAACATGGCGATGAAGGAGATCAGCGCGCCCGTGAACCCGAGGAACATCAACAGGGGCTCACCGGTCGCCAGCAGCGCGACCATCGGGAACATCCACAGCGCCGAGGCCGTGCACCCCGCGAGACACAGCGGCCGTCGCCCGTAGCGGTCGCCGAGCAGGGCCATCACCGGCGTGAGCGAGCCCTTCACCACCACGGCGGCCATGATGCAGACGAGCATGACGGTACGGCTCACCCCGAGCCGGTCGGTCCCGTACGCCAGCGACCAGGTGGTCACCGCGTAGAACACCGCGTACCCGACCGCGAGCGCCCCCGCCGTCAGCAGCACCAGTCGCCAGTGATGCCGTACGACCTCGACGATCGGCACGCGCGCGTGGTTGTCGAGTTCCAGGAACCGGGGGCTCTCGGGCAACGACGAACGCAGCCACAGCCCGCTCAGCGCCAGCGCTCCCGCCGCCCAGAACGGCACCCGCCACCCCCACTGCGCGAACTGCGCTTCGGACAGCGACGCGGACAGGGCCAGCATCACGCCGTTGGCCAGCAGAAAGCCGACGGCGGGGCCGATCTGCGGAAAGCTCGACCACAGGGCGCGCCGCCCGGGAGGCGCGTGCTCCGCGGTCAGCAGCACCGCCCCGCCCCACTCCCCGCCGAGCCCCAGCCCCTGCAGAAAGCGCAGCACGAGCAGCAGCACGGGCGCGGCCACGCCGATCGTGCCGTAAGACGGCAGACAGCCGACCGCGACCGTCGAGGCGCCGGTCAGCAGCAGGGATGCGACCAGGACCGGACGCCGGCCATGCCGGTCCCCGATGTGCCCGAACAGCACCGAGCCCAGCGGGCGGGCCACGAACCCCGCACCGAACGTCCCGAACGCCGCCAGCGTCCCCGCGAGCGGTGAGAACGTCGGGAAGAACAGCGGCCCCAGGACGAGCGCCGCGGCCGTGCCGTAGACGAAGAAGTCGTAGAACTCGATGGCGGTCCCGGCGAGCGAGGCGGCCGCCAGCCTCACCATCGAGGGAACCCTTACGGTGCGTACATCGTGCATGTCGCGTCAACTACCCACGGTGACCGTCCGTTACGGGGGCGCACGGCGCCCTTCACGGGCGCCTCGGCGCACCGTGATAAACCGGTCTGAGCCGCGGTCCGCCCAGGGCCGCTCATCGTCCGAACGGACCGGAGGAAGCGTGCCCCGCACCCTGGCCAACGCCCCGATCATGATCCTCAACGGGCCCAACCTGAACCTGCTCGGCCAGCGCCAGCCCGAGATCTACGGCTCCGACACGCTCGCCGACGTCGAGGCCCTCTGCGTCAAGGCGGCGGCCGCGCACGGCGGCACCGTGGACTTCCGTCAGTCCAACCACGAGGGTGAACTGGTCGACTGGATCCACGAGGCGCGCCTCGGCCACTGCGGGATCGTCATCAACCCGGGCGCCTACTCGCACACCTCGGTCGCCATCCTGGATGCCCTCAACACCTGCGACGGGATGCCTGTGGTGGAGGTCCACATCTCCAACATCCACAAGCGCGAGTCGTTCCGGCACCACTCCTACGTCTCCCTGCGTGCCGACGGCGTGATCGCCGGATGCGGTGTGCAGGGCTATGTGTTCGGCGTGGAACGGGTGGCGGCGCTGGCCGGCGCCGCCACGACGGACGCCTGACGCCTCAGAGCCGTCCGGCCTCCACGATCCGCCGCAGGAAGCGCCGGGTGCGCTCCTGCTGCGGATCGCCGAACACCTGATCGGCGGTGCCGTGTTCGAGTACGACGCCGCCGTCGAGGAAGCAGACCTGGTCCGCGACGTCCCGGGCGAAGCCCATCTCGTGCGTCGCCAGCACCATGGTCATGCCCTCGTCCTTCAGACCGCGGACCACGGTGAGCACCTCGCCGACCAGCTCCGGGTCGAGGGCGGCGGTGATCTCGTCGAGCAGCAGCAGCCGGGGCCGTACCGCAAGGGCGCGCACGATCGCCACCCGCTGCTGCTGACCACCGCTCAACCGGTCCGGGTAGGCGCCCGTCTTGTCACCCAGCCCGAGGCGCTCCAGGAGCTCGCGAGCCCGTTCCTCGGCCTCCGCGCGGGAGACGCCGTGCACCCGGCGCGGTGCCAGGGTGATGTTGTCCAGCACGGTCATGTGCGGGAAGAGGTTGTACGCCTGGAAGACCACGCCGATACGGCGGCGTACCGCGTCCTGGTCCGCGCGCGGGGCGGTGATCTCCTCGCCGTCCAGCCAGATCGCGCCGTCGTCGATCTCCTCGAGGAGGTTGGCACAGCGCAGCAGCGTCGACTTCCCGGAGCCGGACGCGCCGATCAGCGCGGTCACGGTGTGCGGGGCGACCGCCAGGTCCACGTCCCGCAGCACCACCGAGGCGCCGAAGGTCTTGCGGACGGACTCCATGCGCAGGACAGGTGCGTCGCTCATATGGATCCTCCCTGGGCCCGCTGCCGGTCCATCCGTGCCGTCACCCAGTCCGTGAAGCGGGTCATCGGGATGGTCAGCGCCACGAAGACCAGCCCGGCGACGATGTACGGCGTGTAGTTGAGGCTGCGGCCCACGATGATGTCGGCCGCCCGTACGGCGTCGATCGCACCGCCGATCGACACGAGACCGGTGTCCTTCTGGAGCGACACCAGGTCGTTCAGCAGCGGCGGCACCTGACGTCGTACAGCCTGCGGCAGGATCACATGGCGCAGGGCCTGCCGGTTGCTGAGGCCGAGCGAACGGGCGGCCGCGCGCTGCGAGGGGTGGACCGACTCGATGCCGGCGCGGAACACCTCGGCCACGTACGCGGAGTACGTCAGCGTCAGCGCGGTACCGCCCAGCAGCACCGGATCGACCGTCACCCCCTGCAGCCGCAGCGCCGGGACGCCCAGCACCACGATCATCAGGTTGATGATCAGCGGCAGCCCGCGGAAGAAGTCGGTGTACGCCGCCGCGAGCGCCCGCAACGGGAAGAACACCGGGCCGCGCAGTGTGCGCGCGATGGCGATCAGCATGCCGAGGACCAGCACGGCGGCACCGCAGATGACCAGCAACCGGACGTTCAGCCACAGCCCTTCGAGGACCTTCGGCAATGCCTCGCGCGCGTACTGCCCGTTGAAGAACGTCTCCTTGGTGCGCGGCCAGCCGGGCGCGTTCACGACGACCAGGTAGAGCACGACCGCCGTGACCAGCGTCGAGAGCGCGGCGATCGCGGTGGCGCGACGGGCGCGGGCACGCCTGTAGCGCTCCCGCTCCAGCCGCCGTTCGGACGGGGTGTAGCCGTCGTCCCTGTGCGCGGACATGCCACTCGTGCCGTCCGCGCCCTCCTTGCTGGACCCGTCCTTGGTGACGGTCACTTGAGCACCGGGGCGTTGACGGCGTCGGACAGCCACTGCTGCTCGATCTTCGCCAGTGTGCCGTCCTTGCGCAGCGCGTCGACGGCGTCCGTGACGCACGAGGTGAGCGCGCTGCCCTTGTCGAGGACCAGGCCGAACTGCTCGGGCGTGCCGCCCTGGTTCTCGAACTGGCCGACGATCTTCGCGTTCGTCACCTCGGCCGAGGTGATGTAGAAGGCCGTCGGCAGGTCGACCACGATCGCGTCCACCTGGCCGTTCTTCAGCGCCGACTTGGCCTGGTCGTTCTTGGCGTACACGGCGGGCTGCTGCGACGGCTTCACCACGTCGGTGATGTAGTCGAGGCTGGTGGTGCCGACCTGGGCGCCCAGCTTGAGGCCCTTGAGATCCGCGATACCGGTCGCCTTCGCGGCCTTGCTGCCCTTGAGCGCGATGACCGCCTGGCGCACGTCGTAGTAACCCGACGAGAAGTCCACGGCCTTCTTGCGCTCGGCGCTGATGGACACCTGGTTGATGTCGAAGTCGAAGGTCTTCACGCCCGGCGCGAACGCTTTGTTGAACGGCACGCTCTGCCAGACGACCGCGCTCTCGTCGTACCCCAGTTGCTTCGCCACGGCGTACGCGACCGCCGACTCGAAGCCCTCGCCGTTGGCCGGCTTGTCGTCCTTGAACCACGGCTCGTACGCGGGTTCGTCCGTCGCGATCGTCAGCTTGCCGGACGTCTGAGTGGCCAGCTTGCCCTTGGCGCACGTGGTTCCGGCCGAAGAGGAAGACCCGCCGGAAGCCTTCTCCTCCGGCTGCGGAGCACAGCCGACAGCGGTGGCGAGCAGGGCTATGGTGGCGGCGGCAGCAGCGCGGCGCAGTGCGCTCGGGGCAGGGTGCATGGCGGGAGAGTGACAGCGAACGCCGCGTATGTCCAGGTCAAGGGGTTATCTGTCCGCATAGTGGGAACTGGTGTTGCGGTCTTGTGAACGTTGCCTGGCGCGGGTTGCGAAGGGGCCATGCCGGGGCCGCCGGTCGAGGGCGGGGAATGGTGACCGGCGGCCCGTACCGCGCAGGAGCCGTCATCCTGTGCGGGGCTGACACCAGTTGACCGCCCAACGGCGCGCGCGGGGAGCGTGCGCTGGACCCCGGCGCGTGCGAACTGTTCACACGGGGCGCGCGACGAGTCCGCGCGGGGCGTGTGAGGTCGTGCGCGCCGGGCGTGGGTGAAGGGGTGTGCGCCGGGCGTGAGTTGAGAACCACGCGCCGGGCGCGCACGCCTCACACGCACGCCTCGCTCGCACGGCTCACGCGGATGGGCCACGCCTACTGCTCACGCCCACAGTTCACGCCCACAGCTCAAGCCCATGGCGTGCGTGCCCCCGCGCTCACCACCCGCGTGCGTGCCACTCCGGCAGGTGCGGGCGCTCCGTGCCCAGACTGGTGTCGTTGCCGTGCCCCGGGTACACCCAGGTCTCGTCCGGCAGCACGTCGAAGATCTTCGTCTCGACGTCGTGGATCAGGCTGGCGAAGGCCTTCGCGTTCTTGCGCGTGTTGCCGACCCCGCCGGGGAAGAGGCAGTCCCCGGTGAAGACATGCGGGTGGCCGTGCGGGTCGTCGTAGACCAGGGCGATGGAGCCGGGGGTGTGACCGACGAGGTGGCGGGCGGTCAGTTCGACCTGGCCGACCCGGATGACGTCGCCGTCGTCGACGGCGACGTCGGTGGTGACCGGGATGCCGGGGGCGTCCTCGCGGCCCGCGTACGTCCGTGCGCCGGTGGCGGCGACGACCTCGGCCAGCGCCTGCCAGTGGTCGCCGTGCTGGTGCGTGGTGACGACGGACGCGATGCCGTCGTCACCGATCATGCCCAGGAGCGTCTCGGCGTCGTTGGCCGCGTCGATCAGCAGTTGCTCGTCCGTGGCGCGGCAGCGCAGCAGATAGGCGTTGTTGTCCATGGGCCCGACCGCGATCTTGGTGATCATCAGGTCCTTGAGCTCGTGCACGTCCGCCGGTCCGCCGACCGTCACCTCTCCGCTGTACGTCATGGCGGTCAGCCTATAGCGGAGAGTGGCCCGCGAGGTGCCGTGCGCTACAGCGGCGGAAGTGCGGGCAGGGTGCCGCCCCGCACCGTCAGGGCCGAACCGTCACGGCGGCCGGCGAGCCAGCCGAGCAGATCCGCGGCGCTTCCTTCGACGCCGACCGGGCCTCCGGGGGCGCCACCGCCCGTCGTCCAGACGCGACCGCCGTCGGCACGCAGTCCGGTCGAGGGAACGTCCCGGTGGCCGCCGAAGCGTTCCGCCAGGAAGTCGATCTCCCGTTCCGTGAACTCCGCCGGGAGGTCCTCCAGCTCGTAGCCGATCCCGAGGTCGACATGGTGCAGCTCGACCTCGGCCCAGCGCCGGAACGGCACCCGTGCCGCCGCGTCGGTGACCCCGTTGCGCAGCTGCACCGTGCGCGTCCAGTCCGCGGGCTCCGCCCCGAGGGTCCGGAACCGGGCGTCGCTTTCGCGCAGGTCGGTTAGGTGAGTGTCGAGCGGGCGCGGGGCGTCACGCTCGATGTCGGTGTCCCGGGCCTCGCCGGAGACGTACATGGGACGGCCGTCGAGGACGTTCGTGAGCGCGTCCGCGTTGCGGGCGAGGTGGGCCAGGACGTGACCGACCGACCAACCGGGCAGCCGTGACGGTCGGGCCACGGACGCGTTGTCCAGTTTGGCGACTGCGGTGAGAAGCCGGTCCGTCGCTTCCTGTACAGACGCCAGGTCATGAGCGTGATCAATCATGGGGCTGACAGTAGCTCCGCCACACCTTCGGGTGAAGGTTTCGCACGAGGTCCGTAAATCGAATGCGCGTGCTATATCGTCGGTGACGGCGTCGGGCATGCTGGATGGTCCGGGATTGTTTACGCATCCAGGAATCCATCCGGCGTTGTCAGTGGCTCCCCCTAGTCTGAAGAAGCACGGGGCCCTGCCCCTGTCACTTCTCTCAAGAAAGGTGCGGACCGGCTGTGGCCGACCGTCTCATCGTCCGTGGCGCGCGCGAGCACAATCTGAAGAATGTCTCGCTCGACCTGCCTCGTGACTCGCTCATCGTCTTCACGGGGCTGTCCGGGTCGGGCAAGTCCTCCCTGGCCTTCGACACGATCTTCGCCGAGGGCCAGCGTCGCTACGTGGAGTCGCTCTCCTCGTACGCGCGCCAGTTCCTCGGGCAGATGGACAAGCCGGACGTGGACTTCATCGAGGGACTGTCCCCGGCGGTGTCCATCGACCAGAAGTCGACCTCGCGCAACCCGCGCTCGACGGTCGGCACCATCACCGAGGTCTACGACTACCTGCGTCTGCTCTTCGCGCGCATCGGCAAGCCGCACTGCCCCGAGTGCGGCCGCCCGATCTCCCGCCAGTCGCCGCAGGCCATCGTCGACAAGGTACTGGAGCTGCCGGAGGGGAGCCGCTTCCAGGTGCTCTCGCCGCTGGTGCGCGAGCGCAAGGGCGAGTTCGTCGACCTCTTCGCCGACCTCCAGACCAAGGGCTACTCCCGCGCGCGCGTGGACGGCGAGACCGTTCAGCTCTCCGAACCGCCGACGCTCAAGAAGCAGGAGAAGCACACCATCGAGGTGGTCGTCGACCGTCTCACGGTGAAGGACACCGCCAAGCGCCGCCTCACGGACTCCGTGGAGACCGCGCTGGGCCTGTCCGGCGGCATGGTCGTGCTCGACTTCGTCGACCTCCCCGAGGACGACCCCGAGCGCGAGCGCATGTACTCGGAGCACCTGTACTGCCCGTACGACGACCTGTCCTTCGAGGAGCTGGAGCCCCGCTCCTTCTCCTTCAACTCGCCCTTCGGCGCCTGCCCCGAATGCACCGGCATCGGCACGCGCATGGAGGTCGACCCGGAGCTGATCGTCCCCGACGAGGACAAGTCCCTCGACGAGGGCGCCATCCACCCCTGGTCGCACGGGCACACCAAGGACTACTTCGGCCGCCTGGTCGGCGCCCTCGCGGACGCGCTGGGGTTCCGTACCGACATCCCCTTCGCCGGCCTGCCGCAGCGCGCCAGGAAGGCCCTGCTCTACGGCCACAAGACACAGATCGAGGTCCGCTACCGCAACCGGTACGGACGCGAGCGCGTGTACACCACGCCCTTCGAGGGTGCGGTGCCCTTCGTCAAGCGCCGGCACAGTGAGGCCGAGAGCGACGCCAGCCGTGAGCGCTTCGAGGGCTACATGCGCGAGGTGCCCTGCCCGACCTGTCAGGGCACGCGCCTGAAGCCGATCGTCCTCGCGGTCACGATCATGGACAAGTCGATCGCCGAGGTCTCGGCGATGTCCATCAGCGACTGCGCCGAGTTCCTGGGCGAGCTCAAGCTCAACGCGCGCGACAAGAAGATCGCCGAGCGCGTCCTGAAGGAGGTCAACGAGCGGCTGCGGTTCCTGGTCGACGTCGGTCTGGACTACCTCTCGCTGAACCGCGCGGCCGGCACGCTCTCCGGCGGCGAGGCGCAGCGGATCCGCCTGGCCACCCAGATCGGCTCCGGTCTCGTCGGTGTCCTGTACGTCCTGGACGAGCCGTCGATCGGCCTGCACCAGCGCGACAACCACCGGCTGATCGAGACCCTGGTCCGGCTCCGCGACATGGGCAACACGCTCATCGTCGTCGAGCACGACGAGGACACCATCAAGGTCGCCGACTGGGTCGTCGACATCGGCCCCGGCGCGGGCGAGCACGGCGGCAAGGTCGTGCACAGCGGCTCCCTGAAGGAGTTGCTGGTCAACGAGGAGTCGCAGACCGGCCAGTACCTGTCCGGCAGGAAGGCGATCCCGCTGCCCGACATCCGCCGCCCGCAGGACCCGTCCCGTCGGCTCACGGTGCACGGCGCCCGCGAGAACAACCTCCAGGACATCGACGTGTCCTTCCCGCTGGGCGTGTTCACGGCCGTCACGGGCGTGTCCGGCTCCGGCAAGTCGACGCTGGTCAACGACATCCTGTACACGCACCTGGCGCGTGAGCTGAACGGCGCGCGGAACGTCCCCGGCAGACACACGCGGGTGGACGGCGACGACCTCGTCGACAAGGTCGTGCACGTCGACCAGTCGCCCATCGGCCGCACTCCGCGATCGAACCCGGCGACGTACACCGGTGTCTTCGACCACGTCCGCAAGCTGTTCGCCGAGACCACCGAGGCGAAGGTCCGTGGCTACCTGCCGGGCCGCTTCTCCTTCAACGTCAAGGGCGGCCGCTGCGAGAACTGCGCGGGCGACGGCACCATCAAGATCGAGATGAACTTCCTCCCGGACGTCTACGTCCCGTGCGAGGTCTGCCACGGAGCCCGGTACAACCGGGAGACGCTGGAGGTCCACTACAAGGGCAAGTCCATCTCCGAGGTCCTGAACATGCCCATCGAAGAAGCCATGCACTTCTTCGAGGCCGTCCCGGCGATCAACCGCCACCTCACGACGCTGAACGACGTCGGTCTCGGCTACGTCCGTCTCGGCCAGTCGGCGACCACTCTGTCCGGCGGTGAGGCACAGCGCGTGAAGCTCGCCAGCGAGCTGCAGAAGCGCTCCACCGGGCGTACGGTCTACGTCCTGGACGAGCCCACCACGGGTCTGCACTTCGAGGACATCAGCAAACTGCTGAAGGTCCTCGCCGGCCTCGTCGACAAGGGCAACACGGTCATCGTCATCGAGCACAACCTCGATGTGATCAAGACCGCGGACTGGGTCGTCGACATGGGTCCGGAAGGCGGTGCCGGCGGCGGACTCGTCGTCGCGGAGGGCACGCCCGAGGAGGTCGCCGCCGTCCCGGCCAGCCACACCGGCAAGTTCCTGCGCGAGGTCCTCGGCGCCGACCGCATCAGCGACGCCAGCTCGGTGAAGGCCCCGCGCAAGCCGGCGGCGAAGAAGACGGTCGCCGCCAAGTCGGCGGCGAAGAGGACGGCGACCGCCACGGCGGTCGACGGCACGGCCACGAAGAAGGCGGCCGGGGCCACGAGGAAGACGGCGCCCGCGAAGAAGACGACCCGGGCTCGCAAGGCCTGAGGTCCCCGGGCGACCGGATCCGACAAATCCAGAAAAGTGCGGCGCCCCGTGGGAACTCCCCGCGGGGCGTCGCTCGTTCCATCATCAGCCGCCCGATCCTCGCGGCGGCGGCGAACCTTGACTCATCAACAGCGGAATCAGCGCGGTGTCAGCGGGACCGTTGAACAGGCGACGGAGAGCCGAACATCCCTTACAGGTCCCCCAGTTCGGAGGCGTACGGCGGCTCCGCACCCGCTCGGGAGCAGGTGATCGCGGCCGCCCGCGCCGCGAATCGCAGCAGCCTGGTCCAGCCGTCGGCGCCCAGTCCCACAAGCGCCTCGGCGGAGAGGGCGTCCTGGGCGGCGAGTCCATGCAGCAGAGCCGCGTTCACCGTGTCCCCGGCGCCGATCGTGTCCACGACGTCGACCTCCTCACCAGGAATGGCGTACACGGTGCCGTCGGGGGTGAAGGCGCTGAGACCGTCACCGCCGTGGGTGATCACCACTGCGGAGGGGCCCGACGCCAGCCATTCGCGCGGGGTACCGCCCAGCCACAGCGCGTCCTCCTCCGAGAGCTTGAGGAGGGTCACCGAAGGCAGCCAGCTCTTGAAACGTGCCCGGTAGGCGTCCTGATCCGTGATCAGACCTGCCCGGATGTTCGGGTCGAGGGCGGTGAACAGACCCTGCCCGGCCGCACCGCGCATCAGCTCCTCGTAGGCGCTCGCCCCCGGTTCCAGGACGAGCGAGAGCGTGCCGAAGGAGACGGCACGCGTGGCGGCGGGCAGGCCGGACGGTGCGGTGAACAGACGGTCGGCGGTGCCGTCGACATAGAAGGAGTAGGAGGCGGATCCCTGTGCGTCGATCGTGGCGGCCGCGAGGGTGGTCGGTTCCGTGCCGCGCTCCACGAGGGAGACATCGACTCCCGCGCGCCGCAGCCCGTCCAGCAGGGCCTCGCCGAAGGCGTCGTGCGAGGTGCGGGAGCAGAACGCGGTGGGGGAGCCGAGGCGGCCGAGGGCCACGGCCGTGTTGTACGGTCCGCCGCCGAGCGCCGGCTGCAGGGCCGCGAGGGCGCCCGCGCCCTGCGGTACCAGGTCGATCAGTGCCTCACCGGCGACGACGATCACGAGACGGTTCCTTCCTCGGGGTACTCGGAATGCTGGCGATGCTCTGCCTGCCCGGACTGCCCGGACTGCTGGACCTGCTGGGAGCGTGCGGACCGCTGACGCGACCCCGCCGACCGGGCAGACCGGGCCGACCTGTCCCGCGCGGTCGCCGCCGCCCCGCCGTCCTCCTGGCAGCCGCACGACGTCCGGTGCACGAAGGTGCACGGAAGCCGTACGGTCCCGGCGGTCCGGTCGGGTGCGGCCAGCCGTTCGAGAAGCACGCGGACCGCCTCGGCGCCGATCTCCCTGCTGGGCTGGGCGACGGCGGTGAGACGAGGCGAGAACAGATCGGCCCAGGCGAAGTCGTCGAAGCAGCACAGGGCGATGTCGTCCGGCACGGAGAGGCCGTGTGCGCGCAGGGCGCGCAGGGCGCCGATGGTCATCGCGTTGTTGGCGGTGACGAGCGCCGTGGGCGGCGCGGTGAGCGCCATCAGGGCGGCGGTGGCCCGCTCGGCTCCGGCGGACTCGGAGTTGCCGGTGACGACCAGACCGTCGTCGAAGGGCAGCCCGGCGGTGGTGAGCCCCTGCCGGTAGCCGGTGATCCGTTCACCGGTGGTGCTGAGCCCCGGCAGCCCCGCGACCAGGCCGATCCGGCGGTGCCCGAGACCGGCCAGGTGGGTGACGAGCCGGGCCGTCGGTTCGGTGTTCTCGGCGCAGACCTGGTCGAAGCGCGGGGCGCTGTCCGCACGGTCCTCGATCACCCGGTCGAGGAGGACGGCCGGTACGGCGTGCCGGTCGAGGTAGGCGAGGAGCGCGCGCGGGTCGGCGGAGGGGGCGACGATCATGCCGTCGACGCGGCGCTCGTGCAGAAGCTGGACGACCTTGCGTTCGTGCTCGGGATCGTCGTGCGGATCGGCGATGAGCAGGCTGTAGCCGTGCTTCAGGGCAGCGGCCTCGACGCCCTGAAGGATCTCCGTGAAGTAGGGGTTGCTGATCGCCGACACCGCGAGCCCGATGGAGCGGGTGCGGGCGGTCACCAGGGAGCGGGCGAGGGTGTTGGGTGTGTAGCCCAGTTCCTCGATGGCGTCGAGCACCGCCTGACGTGTGTGGGGGAGCACCGGACGCGTCTCGTTCAGTACATGGGAGACGGTCGCCACGGAGACCCCGGCACTCCGGGCGACGTCGGCCATGGTGGGCATGGGGCTCCCCTCCTTCGCTTCCCGACCTTGGGCAAGGCTCTGCGGTTCCCTCCCGGGCTGCGGTAGGCCTCGGCCGGGAAGTTACTCCATCCGAGACCGTCGCGTAAACGCTTACGCAAGCGTTTACGTTCGATCGGGTGAACTCTTCCGGGGCGTGGTCACGCCGCCTCCCCTCGGACCATCGGCGGTTCCCGGGCGAGCCGCCCAAGCCCCGCCAACCTCCACCGGCCTCCACCTCCGGCCCCGGGTACCCCCAACCTCGCTGGCACGTCGCCCACAACCCGACCCACCCCGAAAGCGGGACGATCTGCCCGGGTATCGTCGCTCTGCCCCGCCACGGCCGCCACGGCCACCGCTGCAATCGATCAACCCCACCCCATCCCACCCCATCCCACACCGCTGGAGCCCCTGATGCCCGCCGCCCGATCCTCCGCCAGCCGTCGTACCGTCCTGCGGGGAGCGGCGGTCGCACCGGTCGCCGGGCTGGGGCTGGCCGCCTGCTCGGCTCCCGGCGGCGGAGCCTCGGCGGACGCGACGCCGACCGCCCCGGTCGACCTCGGGGCCGAGAGCGAGGTCACCAAGGGCGGCGCGAAGCTCTACCGGGAGCACAACGTCGTCGTCAGCCGGTCCGCCGACGGGGCCCTGAAGGCGTACAGCACGATCTGCACGCATGCGGGGTGCCCGATCAACAAACTCCAGGGCACGACGCTGGTCTGCCCCTGCCACGGCAGCGAGTTCGACGCGGTCACGGGAAAGGTGGCGCGGTCGCCGGCCACCGAGCCGTTGAACGAACTGCCGGTCAAGGCCGCGAACGGCCGACTCGTGGCAGGCCCGGGCGCCTGATCCGAGGGGCCGGTTCAGCGCCGGGTCATTCCCAGTCCCAGCCGATCCCGAGAAGACCCGGCCGTACCCGGGGCTCGACCAGGTGGACGGAGCGGTGCAGCCCACTCAGCGGGAGGGCCTGCCGGCCACTGCGCGGGGCCGCCGCGGAGTGCTGGGCGAACCGGTGGCAGTGCGTCGGCAGCGCGTCCGCGGTGAAACGGACCTGGAGGGTGTACTGGCCGCCGGGAAAGCCGAAGTCCCGGACGTACTCGCGGGAGACACCTGCCGTGCCGTCCTCCACGGCGTAACGGAAGAGAAAGGTGTCGCCGGAGCGCAGGCGGGTGCCGAAGAGGAGTTCGGCGACGAGCAGGCCGGTCTCCGGGTCCGAACGGACGCGTCCGGTGCGGCAGTTCTCCAGAGCGCGCACGGTCATGTGCTGCGGGGCGCAGCCGGGGTCGCCGTGGTGGACGGCCACGAAGCGGTCGACGCCGTCCCGGTGGGCGCGCACGATGTGCTGCGACTCACGGGCGGCCAGCTCGCGGTGGGCGCCGATCCGCACGCGCTCGTGGTGTCCCAGGGTGTGCAGACCGCCGTCGAGGGACCAGCCGAGTTCGGACTGCAGCCGGTCCTGGACGTCGGAGGCCTCGATCAGGGAGCGGTAGGAGCGGGCGGCGGGACGCCGTACGGCGGGGCCCTGGTCGGCATCGGCGAGCAGCCGGATCAGGGACTCGTCCGGGAGCTGGAGTATCTCCTCCAGTGCCCGGACGGCCCGCAGTGACTCCGGGCGCTGCGGGCGACGGGCTCCCTGCTGCCAGTAGCTCAGGCTGGTGACGCCTACCTTGACCCCGTAGCGGGAGAGATGGTGCTGCACGCGCTGGAGCGGCAGCCCGCGGGCGGCGATCGCGGCGCGCAGGGCCACATGGAAGGGGCCGCCGCGCAGGGCCGAGTCCAGTTCCGCGGTGGCGACGTCCGCGTGCTGTGTGCCGTGCCGCATGCAGGAGGGCCTTTCTCTTGGGGTTCACCACGGCTGGTCAGGCCGTTGGCGGGGGTCCGGGGCCACCCCGTCGGCGTCGGGGCGGCCGTACCTGGGTACGCCGCGTCCGCAGGCCGCTGCTCAAGGCCCCGAGTTCCCCCGCATTGAAGCGTGTTGACCAATCCCCGACAACACCTTCGGCCGGCCGAGGGCGCTCACCTGGCCGAGGCGTGACCTCGGCGCCTGAAGGATCGCGCGGGGAGAGGGCGCCTTGGCCGCCCGGGGGGACCGAAGTGTGCGCGCACGCAGGGCGCCGATTTGGGGAGGAAGCCGCGCAAGGTGCGTTCCGATCGGCCCAGCGGTTCCGTGCCGATCACGGGCCGGACACGCGTCGGCGGAGCACAGGGACGGCTCGCGATGCCACCGAGGTGGCCGATTCCGAGATCCGCTTCCGGGGCGGGCAGGGCCGGCCGCGCCAGGAGGCGCGGGGCCCTCGCTCCGACGGCGGAGAGCCGCACGGCGACGGGGTTGGGCGGCAATGGGGTTATACGGCCGCCCCAGGGGCAGATGCAGATGCCACCGGCCCCCCTTGCCGTTGCCGGCCCCCTTGCTGTTGCCGGTCCCGCTTGCCGTTACCGGTTCCGCTCCCTCTGGCCCCGCGCCCCAGCGGGTACGCCGCCTCCGGACACTCGGCAGCCCCGCCCTGTCAGCCCATCCGTCCTGTCAGTCCATCCGGCCGGTGCGACCCATCCGCCCGGTCCGACCGGTCCCGCCCATCCGGCCGGTCCGCTGGCCCACCGGCCCCGTCGGGGTTGTCCACAGGCTCGTCGCGGTGTCGGTGCGCGCCAGTAGGGTGTGAGACATGGCCGACCCCTCCAGCTACCGCCCCAAGCCGGGACAGATCCCGGACTCTCCCGGGGTGTACAGGTTCCGCGACGAGCACCGCCGGGTGATCTACGTCGGAAAGGCGAAGAGCCTGCGCCAGCGCCTGGCGAACTACTTCCAGGACCTGGCGGGCCTGCACCCCCGCACCCGGACGATGGTCACCACTGCCGCGTCCGTGGAGTGGACCGTGGTGTCCACGGAGGTCGAGGCGCTTCAGCTGGAGTACTCCTGGATCAAGGAGTACGACCCCCGGTTCAACGTCAAGTACCGCGATGACAAGAGCTACCCGTACCTCGCGGTGACGATGAACGAGGAGTTCCCGCGCGTCCAGGTGATGCGCGGTCACAAGAAGAAGGGCGTCCGCTACTTCGGGCCCTACGGCCACGCGTGGGCGATCCGGGACACCGTCGACCTGCTGCTGCGCGTGTTCCCGGTGCGCACCTGCTCCGCCGGGGTGTTCAAGAACGCCACCCGCACCGGCCGCCCCTGCCTGCTCGGCTACATCGGCAAGTGCTCCGCCCCCTGCGTCGACCGGATCTCCCCGGAGGACCACCGCGACCTGGCCGAGGAGTTCTGCGACTTCATGGCCGGCCGCACCGGCACCTACCTCCGCCGTCTGGAGAAGCAGATGATGGAGGCCGCCGAGGAGATGGAGTACGAGCGGGCCGCCCGCCTGCGCGACGACATCGAGGCCCTGAAGAAGGCCATGGAGAAGAGCGCGGTCGTGCTCGCCGACGCGACCGACGCCGACCTGATCGCGGTCGCCGAGGACGAGCTGGAGGCGGCCCTCCAGATCTTCCACGTGCGCGGCGGGCGGGTGCGCGGTCAGCGCGGCTGGGTGACGGACAAGGTGGAGGACGTCACGACCGGAGCGCTGGTCGAGCACGCCCTCCAGCAGCTCTACGGCGAGGAGACCGGGGACGCCGTCCCCAAGGAGGTGCTGGTCCCGGCCCTGCCCGAGCCGGTCGAGCCGGTCCAGGAATGGCTCACCGGCCGCCGCGGGTCGAACGTCTCGCTGCGCATCCCGCAGCGCGGCGACAAGAAGGCCCTGATGGAGACCGTGCAGCGCAACGCCCAGCAGGCGCTCGCCCTGCACAAGACGAAGCGCGCCTCCGACCTCACCACCCGTTCCCGGGCCCTGGAGGAGATCGCCGACGCCCTGGACCTGGACAGCGCTCCGCTGCGCATCGAGTGCTACGACATCTCGCACCTCCAGGGCGACGACGTCGTGGCCTCCATGGTCGTCTTCGAGGACGGTCTGCAGCGCAAGAGCGAGTACCGCCGCTTCCAGATCAAGGGCTTCGCCGGCCAGGACGACGTGCGCTCCATGCACGAGGTGATCACCCGCCGCTTCCGGCGCTACCTCGCCGAGAAGGAGCGGACCGGCGAGTGGGCGGAGGAGAACGGCACGGATAGCCCCGTCCCGGACGCCGATGCGCCCTCGGACGCCGATGCGCGTACAGACGCCGGCGCGCTCACAGCCTTCGGCACACCCGCGCCTTCCGGCGGCGCACCCTCACCTACCGGCGGCACACCCACAGCCGCCTCCGGCGCACCCCTGGCCGTCAGTGCGCCCCCGGCCGCCGGTCCCCCCACGACCGCCAGCACCTCCCCGGCCGCCGATGCCGACGCCGCTGCTACCGACGCTGCCGCTGCCGTCGGCGGCGACGGCGACAACGGCCCGATCAACGGATTCAAGGACGACGACGGCCGGCCCAGGAAGTTCGCCTACCCGCCGCAGCTCGTGGTCGTCGACGGTGGCCAGCCCCAGGTCGCGGCGGCCAAGCGGGCGCTCGACGAGCTGGGCATCGACGACATCGCCGTCTGCGGTCTCGCCAAGCGCCTCGAAGAGGTCTGGCTGCCCGAGGACGACGACCCCGTGGTCCTGCCCCGCACCAGTGAGGGTCTCTACCTGCTCCAGCGCGTCCGTGACGAGGCGCACCGCTTCGCCATCACCTACCAGCGCACCAAGCGTGCCAAGCGTTTCCGCTCCGGCCCGCTGGACGACGTTCCGGGCCTCGGCGAGACCCGCAAACAGGCGTTGATCAAGCATTTCGGCTCGGTGAAGAAGCTGCGGTCCGCCACAATCGAGCAGATCCAAGAGGTGCCGGGGATAGGTCGCAAGACGGCCGAGACCATCGCCGTGGCCCTCGCCCAGGCGGCCCCGGCCGCGCCTGCCGTGAACACGGCGACCGGAGAGATCATGGATGACAGGGAAGACGAGGCGCCCGAGACGACGGCGGACGCCTCGGGGGAGCCCGTACCCGCGGGTGCCCCGGACGATCGGGGGCAGGAGAGATGACCGAGCGCGACGCACAGCCCACAGCCCGGCGAGATCCGGCGTTCAGCGAAACACAGGGCCCGCCCAAGGAATCGCACAATGAGGCGAGCCAGGATCAGCCGCAGCAGACGGAAGCGGAAGCGGTCCAGGAAAACGGAGCAGAAGTGAGTACCGATGCCACTCCGGCCGGGGTGCCCGAGGCGGCCATCCCCGAGCTGGTGATCATCTCGGGCATGTCGGGGGCGGGCCGTTCGACGGCGGCCAAGTGTCTGGAGGACCTCGGCTGGTTCGTCGTGGACAACCTCCCGCCGGCCCTCATCCCCACCATGGTCGAGCTGGGCGCCCGCTCCCAGGGCAACGTGGCCCGGATCGCGGTCGTCGTCGACGTGCGCGGCCGGCGCTTCTTCGACAACCTGCGCGAGTCCCTCGCCGATCTCGACAGCCGGGGCGTCACCCGCCGGATCGTCTTCCTGGAGTCCTCGGACGACGCGCTGGTCCGCCGCTTCGAGTCGGTGCGGCGCCCGCACCCCCTGCAGGGCGACGGCCGGATCGTGGACGGCATCGCCGCCGAGCGCGAGCTGCTGCGCGAGCTGCGCGGCGACGCCGACCTGGTGATCGACACCTCCAGCCTGAACGTGCACGAGCTGCGCGCCAAGATGGACGCCCAGTTCGCCGGCGAGGAGGAGCCCGAGCTGCGGGCCACCGTGATGTCGTTCGGCTTCAAGTACGGCCTGCCGGTCGACGCAGACCTGGTCGCCGACATGCGGTTCCTGCCCAACCCGCACTGGGTGCCGGAGCTGCGCCCGTACACCGGCCTCAACGAGGAGGTGTCGGCGTACGTCTTCAACCAGCCGGGCGCGAAGGAGTTCCTCGACCGGTACGCCGAGCTGCTGCGCCTGATCGCGACCGGGTACCGGCGCGAGGGCAAGCGTTATGTGACCATCGCCATCGGCTGCACGGGCGGCAAGCACCGCTCGGTCGCCGTCTCCGAGAAACTCGCCGCCCGTCTGGCCGCCGAGGGAGTGGAGACCGTAGTCGTGCACCGAGACATGGGGCGCGAGTGACCGGACGCTCTCCACGGCTGAGCAGGCTGCGCCGGGTCGTACCCGAGTCCCGTTCGGGCCGTCCCGTCGAGGCCCGCGGCGCCCGCCCGCGCCGGCGCGGTACCCAGCCCAAGGTGGTCGCCCTGGGCGGCGGCATGGGTCTGTCCGCCTCGCTCGCCGCGCTGCGCCGGATCACCGGCGACCTCACCGCCGTCGTCACCGTGGCCGACGACGGCGGCTCCAGCGGGCGCCTTCGTGACGAACTCGGTGTGCTTCCTCCGGGTGATCTACGCAAGGCCCTCGCCGCGCTGTGCGGTGACGACGACTGGGGCCAGACCTGGGCCCGGGTCATCCAGCACCGCTTCCAGTCCAAGGGCGACCTGCACGAGCACGCGGTCGGCAATCTGCTGATCGTCGCCCTGTGGGAACAGCTCGGCGACCACGTCCAGGCCCTGGACCTGGTCGGCAAGCTGCTCGGCGCGCACGGGCGGGTGCTGCCCATGTCCGCCGTGCCGCTGGAGCTGCAGGCCCTGGTCAAGGGGCATGATCCGGAGCGGCCGGAGGAGGTGGACATCGTCCGGGGGCAGGCCACGGTGGCGCTGACGCCCGGTGAGGTGCAGTCCGTGCACCTGGTGCCGCACGACCCGCCGGCGGTGCCGGAGGCCGTCGCGGCGGTCCTGGACGCGGACTGGGTGGTCCTGGGTCCCGGGTCCTGGTTCTCCTCGGTGATCCCGCACCTGCTGGTCCCCGATCTCCTCGACGCGCTCACCGAGACCAAGGCCCGCAAGGTGCTGTCGCTGAACCTCGCACCGCAGCCGGGTGAAACCGAAGGCTTCTCCCCGCAGCGTCATTTGGAGGTTTTGGGCCGACACGCCCCTAAACTCGCCCTGGACGTGGTGCTGGCCGACGAGGCCGCCGTGCCCGACCGCGACTCGCTCACCGAAGCCGCCAAGCGGCTGGGAGCCGCGGTCGAGCTGGGCCCCGTGGCCCGGACCGACGGATCACCCCGGCATGATCCGGAGCTGTTGGCCGCCGCGTACGACCGTATTTTTCGGATGCATGGAAGGATCGGCCCATGGCGATGACGGCAGCGGTGAAGGACGAGATCTCCCGGCTACCCGTCACCCGGACCTGCTGCCGGAAGGCCGAGGTCTCCGCCATTCTGCGGTTCGCGGGCGGCCTCCACCTGGTGAGCGGGCGCATTGTGATCGAGGCGGAGCTGGACACCGCGATGGCGGCCCGGCGCCTCAAGCGGGACATCCTGGAGATCTTCGGACACAGCTCCGAGCTGATCGTGATGGCACCCGGCGGGCTGCGCCGCGGCTCGCGCTATGTGGTGCGCGTGGTCGCGGGTGGCGATCAGCTGGCCCGCCAGACCGGGCTCGTGGACGGGCGGGGCCGCCCGATCCGGGGCCTGCCTCCGCAGGTGGTCTCCGGGGCGACCTGCGACGCGGAGGCGGCCTGGCGCGGCGCCTTCCTGGCGCACGGCTCGCTGACCGAGCCCGGCCGCTCGTCCTCCCTGGAGGTGACCTGCCCCGGCCCGGAGGCCGCGCTCGCCCTGGTCGGGGCGGCCCGTCGGCTGTCCATCGCGGCGAAGGCCCGTGAGGTGCGCGGGGTGGACCGGGTGGTCGTCCGGGACGGTGACGCGATCGGCGCGCTGCTGACCCGGCTCGGCGCGCACGAGTCCGTGCTGGCCTGGGAGGAGCGCCGGATGCGCCGCGAGGTGCGGGCCACCGCGAACCGCCTCGCCAACTTCGACGACGCCAACCTGCGCCGTTCGGCGCGCGCGGCCGTCGCCGCCGGTGCCCGGGTCCAGCGGGCCCTGGAGATCCTCGCCGACGAGGTGCCCGAGCACCTCGCTGCGGCCGGCCGGCTGCGGATGGAGCACAAGCAGGCCTCCCTGGAGGAACTGGGCGCGCTCGCCGATCCGCCGCTCACCAAGGACGCCGTCGCGGGCCGGATCCGCCGCCTGCTGGCGATGGCCGACAAGCGCGCGTCCGACCTGGGCATCCCGGGCACCGAGGCCAACCTCAGTGAGGAGATGGCCGACAACCTCGCAGGCTGAGTCACCGTCAGCACACCGGTGCCGACGACCGCTTCGGGCGTCGGCACCGGTGTTTGCGTCTCTTTTAGGCCACCGTGAACTGTCCGTGAGGCGCCCTTGACTCGATCATGGAGTGTCATGAGCCTGGCAGGGGTTCGCCGCCGTGGCGGACCACTGCTAGGGGGGTTCATGAGACACAGAGCGAGATCGATCCTCGCTGTCGGCGCGCTCCTGATCGGCGGAGCCGCACTCGCGCCCATGGCCCAGGCGCAGACCGGGGGTTCGGCGAAGCCCGACCCCGACGAGGTCAAGGTGTTCCACGCCGACGTCACGAAGAAGCAGATTCCCCTGCTGCTCAAGGCCGGCCAGGACGGCCGTGAACTCGGCGACCAGGTCACCGGATCCGGCAAGACCGAAGTCGAGGTCTATCTCACCGACGGGCAGGCCCGGACCCTGGAGAAGCAGGGTGTCGACCTCACCGAGCACACGCTGTCGGCCAGGGCGCAGACGCGGGTCGCGGACGCCTCCCAGGGCGTGTTCCGCCCGTACAGCGGCAGCGGCGGGCTCAAGGAGGAGATCCTGCGGACCGCGCAGGCCAACCCCGGCCTCACCAAGGTCGAGTCCATCGGCAAGACGCTGAACGGCCAGGACATCCTCGCGCTCAAACTGACCAAGGGCGCGAAGAGCTCCAAGGACGGTTCCAAGCCCGCCGTGCTCTACGTGTCCAACCAGCACGCGCGCGAGTGGATCACGCCGGAGATGACCCGCCGGCTGATGCACTACTACCTGGACAACTACGGCACCGACAAGCGCATCAAGAAGATCGTCGACTCGACCGAGCTGTGGTTCGTGCCGTCCGCCAATCCCGACGGTTACGACTACACCTTCCAGAACTCCGACACCCGCCTGTGGCGCAAGAACCTGCGGGACGTCAACGGCGACGGTGTCATCAGCACGGGTGACGGCGTCGACCTCAACCGCAACTTCGGTTACAAGTGGGGCTACGACGACGAGGGCTCGTCCCCCAACCCCACCAGCGAGACCTACCGCGGCGCGAGCCCCGAGTCCGAGCCCGAGACCAAGGCGCTGGACGTCTTCGAGAAGCGCGTCGGATTCACGTACGGCATCAACTACCACTCCGCCGCCGAACTCCTCCTCTACGGCGTCGGCTGGCAGGTGGCCACCCCGACCCCGGACGACGTCCTCTACAAGGCGCTGGCCGGCACCCCGGACAACCCGGCGATCCCCGGCTACCACTCGCAGGTCTCCTCGGAGCTGTACACCACCAACGGCGAGGCGGACGGCCACGCGTCGAACGTCAACGGCATGGCGATGTTCACCCCCGAGATGTCGACCTGTCAGACGGCCTCGGACATCGACCCGAACGACGCCTGGAACGCCGCCGACTGCCAGTCGGTCTTCAACTTCCCGGACGACGAGAAGCTGATCCAGGACGAGTTCGAGAAGAACATCCCCTTCGCGCTCTCGGTCGCCGAGACCGCCGTCCACCCCGACCAGCCGGTCTCCTCGGTCGGCCTGAGCGCCGCCGACTTCACCCCGTCGACGTTCTCCACGTCGTACTCGCGCGGCGCCGACCAGGAGGTCTCCGTCGTCGTCCGCAAGGCGATCCGCGACAAGGAGCTCAAGTACCGCGTCAACGGCGGCCGCACGCTGGACAGGGCGCTCAAGCGCTGGAAGGGCGGCGAGACCTACGGCGGTGACGACAACCTCTACTTCGACGAGTACCGGGCCAAGGTGAAGGACGGCGACCCGGGCGACAAGGTCGAGGTGTGGTTCACCGGGGAGACGAAGAGCGGCAAGAAGGTCTCCAGCTCGCACTTCACGTACACCGTCGCCGAGCGGCCCAAGGCGGACACCCTGGTGGTCGCCGAGGAGGGCGCCAAGGCCACCCAGGCGCAGACCTACGTAGACGCGCTGAAGGCGGCCGGGCACAAGGCGGTCGTCTGGGACGTCGCCACCCAGGGCGCGCCCGACGCGCTCGGCGTGCTGGGGCACTTCAGGACCGTCGTCCACTACTCCGGCACCGCGGGTCCCGGCAACGACACCCAGCTCCAGCTGCGCGCCTACCTCAACGAGGGCGGCAAGCTGATCGAGGCGGGCGAACTGGCCGGCGGCAGCGTGAACCTCGGCGACGGCACCCCGTCGAACGACTTCAGCCAGTACTACCTCGGCGCCTACTCCCGTACGTCGACGCCCGGAGCCACCGGCTTCACCGGCTCCGGCGCGCTGGACGGCTCCGGCGGTGCCCTCAGCGGCACCTCCGCCAACCCGCTCGACAAGGCCGGGACCTACGCCGTCACCTCCGACGAGCTCTCGACCGACACCTACCCGCAGTTCGCCAGCGCGGGCGCCGGCCAGTTCGCCGGGACCGTCAACCCGTACGGGCCCTACTCGGGGTCGTACATGGCCGCCGCGGTCCACACGGACGACGCCTACAAGCGCCTCACCCGCACCATCGACCTCACCGGCGTCACCGCGGCCGACCAGCCGGCCCTGAGCGCCAAGCTGCTCTGGGACACCGAGCCCGGCTACGACCACGCGGTGGTCGAGGCGCACGTCGTGGGCTCCGACGACTGGACGACCCTGCCCGAGGCGGGCGGTGCCACCAGCGACGCCGTGCCGAGCGAGTGCGGGGCCGGGTTCCTGATCGCCGAGCACCCGTGGCTCAAGCACTATCTGACCATCACCGGCAACCAGTGCACCGCGAGCGGCACCAGCGGCTCCTGGCACAGCTTCACCGGCAGCTCCGCGGGCTGGCAGTCCGTGAAGTTCGACCTGAGCGCCTACGCCGGGCGGACCGTCGAGGTCTCCATCGGCTACATCACCGACCCGAGCACCGGCGGACACGGTGTCCTCGTCGACGACGCCTCGCTCCTGACCGGCTCCACGGCCACCGAGACCGAGGGCTTCGAAACCTCCCTCGGCCCCTGGAGCGTCGGCGGACCGCCGGCGGGCAGTCCGGCCGTCCTCAAGGACTGGGAGCGCACCGGAGCCCTGTTCAGGACGTACGGAGCCGTCACCACCGACCGCACCGTGCTGCTCGGTTTCGGCCTGGAACAGATCACCGCGGCCGCCGATCGTGCCGCTCTGGTGAAGAAGGCGTTCACGGCACTCGACAACTGACGGCGACGCCACTCGACATGTGAGCCGACCCGCTCACGAACGAGTGACAACGGGCTGAAACACGGTCGACATTCCGTGGCAGAACGGCGTGATACGACCCCCGATCCGGGGCGGTCCGTACCCCTACTGGCGGGTACGGACCGCCTCGCCGTGTATGAGGCATCTGGATGTCACCTCGGGAGCCTCAGGGAGGTAGGGTCGTGGGTGGTCGGGGACATCCCAAATACAGCTCGCCGGCACCGCATGGCCGGCGTACCAACGAGGAGATCGGTTCGTGACGATCCGCGTAGGCATCAACGGCTTCGGTCGTATTGGTCGCAACTACTTCCGCGCTCTGCTGGAGCAGGGTGCTGACATCGAGATCGTGGCTGTCAACGACCTGGGTGACACCGCGACCACCGCCCACCTGCTCAAGTACGACACGATCCTTGGGCGTCTCAAGGCCGAGGTCTCGCACACCGCCGACA
Source organism: Streptomyces sp. NPDC007157 (assembly GCF_040634235.1). Taxonomy (NCBI): domain Bacteria; kingdom Bacillati; phylum Actinomycetota; class Actinomycetes; order Kitasatosporales; family Streptomycetaceae; genus Streptomyces; species Streptomyces sp. NPDC007157. Next base: position 187,085 of record NZ_JBEYFE010000006.1, on the reverse strand, counting down.
CCATCACGGTCGACGGTCACACCATCAAGGTCCTGTCCGAGCGCAACCCCTCCGACATCCCGTGGGGCGAGCTGGGCGTCGACATCGTCATCGAGTCGACCGGCATCTTCACCAAGAAGGAAGACGCCGCCAAGCACATCGCCGGTGGTGCGAAGAAGGTCCTCATCTCGGCTCCGGCCAAGGACGAGGACATCACCATCGTGATGGGCGTCAACCAGGACAAGTACGACCCGGCGAACCACCACGTCATCTCCAACGCCTCCTGCACCACCAACTGTGTGGCGCCGATGGCGAAGGTCCTCGACGAGAACTTCGGCATCGTCAAGGGCCTGATGACGACGGTGCACGCGTACACGAACGACCAGCGGATCCTGGACTTCCCGCACAAGGACCTGCGTCGCGCGCGTGCCGCCGCCGAGAACATCATCCCGACCACCACCGGTGCCGCCAAGGCCACCGCGCTGGTCCTCCCGCAGCTCAAGGGCAAGCTCGACGGCATCGCGATGCGCGTCCCGGTCCCGACCGGCTCGGCCACCGACCTGGTCGTGACGCTGCAGCGCGAGGTCACCAAGGACGAGGTCAACGCCGCGTTCAAGAAGGCCTCCGAGGACGGCGACCTGAGCGGCTACCTGGCCTACACCGAGGACGAGATCGTCTCCTCGGACATCGTCGGCGACCCGGCCTCCTGCACCTTCGACTCCTCCCTGACCATGGTCCAGGAGGGCAACACGGTGAAGATCCTCGGCTGGTACGACAACGAGTGGGGCTACTCCAACCGCCTCGTCGACCTCACGGTCTTCGTCGGCAACCAGCTCTGATCGGCCGAGCAGGCACCTCGATGCGGTAGCAGGGCTCGGGCAGCGCACGGTCGCGCCGCCCGAGCCCTGACGCACGTAAGGATCGCCCCGGCGTCTACGGTTCGATCAGCCCTCGTACGATCAAGAGCCCTCCTGTAGGAGTCCCCAAACCATGAAGACGATCGACGAACTCCTCGCCGAAGGGGTCGACGGCAAGCGGGTCTTCGTCCGCGCCGACCTCAACGTGCCGATGTCCGACGGCCTCATCACCGACGACGGCCGTATCCGCGCCGTCCTGCCCACCGTCAAGGCCCTGGCCGACGCGGGCGCCAAGGTGGTCGTCGCCTCCCACCTGGGCCGTCCCAAGGGCGCCCCGGACCCCAAGTTCTCCCTGCTCCAGGCCGCCGAGCGGCTCGCCGAACTCCTCGGCGCCCCGGTCGCCTTCGCCCAGGACACCGTCGGCCCCGCCGCCCACGACGCGGTGAACGGCCTGCAGCCCGGCCAGGTCGCGGTCATCGAGAACCTGCGCTTCAACGCCGGCGAGACCGCCAAGGACGACACCGAACGCGGTGAGTTCGCCGACCAGCTGGCCGCCCTCGCGGACGTCTACGTCGGCGACGGCTTCGGCGCCGTGCACCGCAAGCACGCCTCCGTCTACGACCTCCCGGCCCGGCTGCCGCACTACGCCGGCTACCTGATCGCCACCGAGGTCGGCGTCCTGAAGAAGCTCACCGAGGACGTCAAGCGCCCCTACGTGGTGGTGCTCGGCGGCGCCAAGGTCTCCGACAAGCTCGCCGTCATCGACGAACTGCTCGGCAAGGCCGACCGCATTCTCGTCGGCGGCGGCATGGTCTACACCTTCCTCAAGGCCAAGGGGTACGAGGTCGGCAGCTCCCTTCTCCAGGAGGACCAGCTCGACACCGTCACCGAGTACCTGGAGCGCGCCGAGAAGACCGGCGTGGAGATCGTCCTGCCCGTCGACACGCTGGTCGCGCCCGCGTTCCCGGACCTGTCGGGCAAGGCTCCGTCCCACCCCGCCACGGTCGCCGCGGACGCCATGCCGGTCGGCCAGATGGGCCTGGACATCGGCCCGGAGACGGCCAAGCTGTACGCCTCGAAGCTCGCCGACGCCGCCACCGTCTTCTGGAACGGCCCGATGGGCGTCTTCGAGCACCCCGACTACGCCGCGGGCACCCGGGCGGTCGCCCAGGCTCTCGTCGAGTCCAAGGGCTTCACCGTCGTCGGCGGCGGTGACTCCGCAGCCGCCGTGCGCATCCTCGGCTTCGACGAGAACGCGTTCGGACACATCTCGACCGGTGGCGGCGCCTCCCTCGAATACCTCGAGGGCAAGACGCTCCCCGGCCTCGCCGCACTGGAGGACTGACCTACATGGCTGAATCTGTTTCTTCTGGGCGCACGCCGATCATGGCGGGCAACTGGAAGATGAACCTCAACCACCTCGAGGCCATCGCGCACGTCCAGAAGCTCGCCTTCGCCCTGGCCGACAAGGACTACGAGGCCGTCGAGGTCGCCGTCCTGCCGCCCTTCACCGACCTGCGTTCCGTGCAGACCCTGGTCGACGGCGACAAGCTCAAGATCAAGTACGGCGCCCAGGACATCTCGGCGCACGACTCCGGCGCCTACACCGGTGAGATCTCCGGCCCGATGCTGACCAAGCTGAAGTGCACGTACGTGGTCATCGGCCACTCCGAGCGCCGGCAGTACCACGCCGAGACCGACGAGATCGTGAACGCCAAGGTCAAGACCGCCTACAAGCACGGTCTGACCCCGATCCTGTGCGTCGGCGAGGAGCTGGAGGTCCGCGAGGCGGGCAACCACGTCTCCCACACCCTCGCCCAGGTCGAGGGCGGTCTGAAGGACGTCCCGGCCGAGCAGGCCGAGTCGGTCGTGATCGCCTACGAGCCCGTCTGGGCCATCGGCACCGGCAAGGTCTGCGGTTCCGGGGACGCCCAGGAGGTCTGCGCAGCGATCCGCGGCAAGGTCGCCGAGTTGTACGGCCAGGAGCTGGCCGACCGGGTCCGCATCCAGTACGGCGGCTCCGTCAAGGCCGGCAACGTGGCCGAGATCATGGCGCAGGCCGACATCGACGGCGCGCTGGTCGGCGGCGCCTCGCTGGACGCCGACGAATTCGTCAAGATCGTGCGCTTCCGCGACCAGTGAGCAGAACTGCGAGTAGGCGGTAGCGGCGATCCGTCGTACCCTTGCGGGGCCGAAACTGTTATGAGGAGCCCGTTCCGGGCTTCGACGCCGGTTCCGGCCCCGCAGTCCATCCGTATCCGAGGAAGTTGGTCCAGCCGTGGTTTTGGGGTTCTCGATCGCCCTGATCGTCTTCAGCCTGCTGCTGATGCTGCTGGTGCTGATGCACAAGGGCAAGGGCGGCGGCCTCTCCGACATGTTCGGTGGCGGCATGCAGTCCTCCGTCGGCGGCTCCTCGGTCGCCGAGCGGAACCTGGACCGGATCACCGTGGTGATCGGTTTGCTGTGGTTCGCGAGCATCATCGTCCTCGGCATGCTGATGAAGACGAACAGCTGATCCGCGACTCGCACACACGCACAATCCGCACGTAAGGCCCCATGTTCGGTACGCGCACCTGAGCGCGGCCTATCATGGGGCTTGCGTCTAGGTGCGGGGGCGGTAACTCCCAACACTGGACGCGCGTTGGGCCTTACGTAGACTGAGGCGCTCGCAACGAAGCGACACGCCGACTCGCTTCGCGGCACCATCACGCAGGGAGTTACGACCGTGGCAAGTGGCAACGCGATCCGAGGTAGCCGGGTCGGGGCGGGGCCGATGGGCGAGGCCGAGCGCGGCGAGTCCGCGCCGCGTCTGCGCATCTCCTTCTGGTGCTCCAACGGGCACGAGACGCAGCCGAGCTTCGCCAGCGACGCGCAGGTGCCCGAGACCTGGGACTGCCCGCGCTGTGGCTTCCCGGCCGGTCAGGACCGGGACAACCCGCCGGACCCGCCGCGCACCGAGCCGTACAAGACGCACCTCGCGTATGTACGGGAGCGGCGCAGCGACGCGGACGGCGAGGCGATCCTCGCCGAGGCGCTCGCCAAACTGCGGGGCGAGATCTAGGAGTTGAGGCCGGCCGGGTGCCTGAGGGCGCCTGGCCGGAGCTGTCTTCGCGGCCGCGCTCCGGGCCGTTGTCAGTGGTGCCCTCTACGGTTTGCGCATCGGCGAATCGTGAGGGGGCGATGATGACGGTGCAGGAGCGGGCGCCCGCGTGGCGCGGGGGATTCGGGCGACTGTGGACGGCCGCCGTGGTCTCCCGGTTCGGAGACGCGTTACGGACGTCCGCGCTGCCCCTGCTGGCCGTGCGCCTGACCGACGACCCGCTCGCCATCGCCTCGGTGACCGCCTGCGGCTATATGCCGTGGCTGCTGTTCGGACTGCTCGGCGGTGCCGTCGCGGACCGGGTGGACCAACGGCGCGCCATGTGGGCCGTGGACACGGTACGAGGGCTGCTCGTCGCCGCCTTCGCCCTCGCCGTGGGGATCGGCCACGCCTCGATCCCGCTGCTGCTTCTGCTCGCCTTCGCGCTGACCACGCTTCAGACGCTCTTCGACAACGCGTCCACGGCCCTGCTGCCCTCCCTGGTCGACCGGCAGACCCTGGGCGGGGCCAACACCCGGCTGATGACCGGACAGCAGATCGCCGGCGGCCTGCTCGGCGCCCCGCTCGTTCCGCTGCTCCTGACAGCCGGCGCGTTCATGCCCTTCGCGGCCGACGCGAGCACCTACCTGGCGGCCGCCGCCCTGGTCGCCTCCCTGCGGACACGGCCACCCGAGCGGGCGCCACGCCCGGCCGGCAGCACCCTGCGCACCGAGATCGGCGAAGGCCTGCGCGCCCTGTGGCAGGACCGCGCCCTGCGCGCCACCTGCGTGGCCACCCTGCTCTGCAACATCGGCATGGGCGCCCTGATCGCCACCCTGGTGCTGCACGTCACGCGCTGGCTGCAGGCCGGCACCGCGGGATACGCGGCGGCCATGACCGTGTTCTCGGTCGGCAGCATCGCCGGCGGCTTCCTCGCCCAGCGCATCGCCCGCCGCACCGGGCGGGTGCGCGCCCTGCTGGTCGCCGGGACCGTCCAGACGTCCTCCCTGCTCCTCGTCGGCACCGTCCGCCACCTCGGCGCGCTCGTCGCCGGGATGTTCCTGCTCGGCGCGATGAACATGGTGTGGAACGTCAACCAGGTCACGCTGATGCAGCAACGCGCTCCGGAGTCGATGACCGGCCGGATCGCCGCCGCCTTCCGTACGTCCTCCACGTCCGGCGCGCCGGTCGGCGCCCTCCTCGGCGGAGCAGTCGCCGGGGCGTACGGCCTGAACGGGCCCGCTCTGCTCGCCGCCGTCCTGTTCGGTCTGGCCGTCACCTCGTTGATACCGGTGCGCAAGCCGGACGTACCTGTTGTTGCGCCGCGGGACGGCGCGACAGCAGGCCGCGCCCCACGCTGATCAATTAGGTTGGAACGGCAGCGGGGCAGGTACGCAACAGGACAGGTGCAAGGAAGAAGGCTGAAGTCGCACATGAACGCAGACGGCCGTACCAGGCTCAACCAGACGCCCGAGTGGACCGCGCTCGTCAAGCACCGGGAGGAGCTCGCCGACACCCATCTGCGGGACCTGTTCGCGGCCGACCCGGCGCGCGGCACGGGCTACACCCTCCAGGTCGGTGACCTCCACATCGACTACTCGAAGCACCTGGTCAACGACGAGACGCTGCGGCTGCTGCGCGAGCTGGCCGCCGCCACCGACGTCTTCGGCCTGCGGGACGCCATGTTCCGCGGCGAGAAGATCAACGTCACCGAGAACCGGGCGGTGCTGCACACGGCGCTGCGTGCCCCGCGGGACGCGGTGATCGAGGTCGACGGCGAGAACGTCGTACCGCAGGTGCACGCGGTCCTGGACAAGATGAGCGGCTTCGCGGACCGCGTCCGCTCCGGCGCCTGGACCGGCCACACCGGCAAGCGCATCAAGAACGTGGTCAACATCGGTATCGGCGGCTCCGACCTCGGTCCCGCGATGGCCTACGAGGTGCTGCGCAGCTTCGCCGACCGCGATCTCACGGTCCGCTTCGTGTCCAACGTCGACGGCGCCGACCTGCACGAGGCCACCCGCGACCTGGACGCCGCCGAGACGCTGTTCATCGTCGCCTCGAAGACGTTCACCACGATCGAGACGATCACCAACGCCACCTCGGCCCGCAACTGGCTGCTGGGCGAGCTGAAGGCCGGTCAGGACGCCGTCGCCAAGCATTTCGTGGCCCTCTCCACGAACTCCGAGAAGGTGTCGGACTTCGGCATCGACACGGAGAACATGTTCGAGTTCTGGGACTGGGTCGGCGGCCGCTACTCCTACGACTCGGCCATCGGGCTCTCGCTGATGATCGCGATCGGCCCGGACCGCTTCCGCGAGATGCTCGACGGCTTCCACCTGGTCGACGAGCACTTCCGCACCACCCCGGCCGAGTCCAACGTGCCGCTTCTGCTGGGCCTGTTGGGCATCTGGTACGACAACTTCCACGACGCCCAGTCGCACGCGGTGCTGCCGTACAGCCACTACCTGTCGAGGTTCACGGCGTACCTCCAGCAGCTGGACATGGAGTCCAACGGCAAGCACGTGGCGCGGGACGGCAAGGAGGTCGAGTGGACCACCGGCCCGGTCGTCTGGGGCACGCCCGGCACCAACGGGCAGCACGCCTACTACCAGTTGATCCACCAGGGTACGAAGCTGATCCCGGCGGACTTCATCGGCTTCGCCGAGCCGGTCGCCGAGCTGAGCGGTGAACTCAAGGCACAGCACGACCTGTTGATGGCGAACTTCTTCGCCCAGACCCAGGCGCTGGCCTTCGGCAAGACGGCCGAGGAGGTCCGTGCGGAGGGCGTGCCGGAGGAGCTCGTCCCGCACAAGACCTTCAAGGGCAACCGCCCGACGACCACCATCCTCGCCCGCGAACTGACCCCGTCGGTCCTCGGCCAGCTCGTCGCCCTCTACGAGCACAAGGTGTTCACCCAGGGCGCCGTCTGGAACATCGACTCCTTCGACCAGTGGGGCGTGGAGCTCGGCAAGGTGCTCGCCAAGCGCGTGGAACCGGCACTGACGGAAGGCGCGGAGGTACCCGGCCTGGACCCGTCGACCAAGGCCCTGGTGGCCAAGTACCGGGAGCTGCGCGGGCGTTAGGCCCGGTCATGGAAGAACCCGTACGGCCCGGTGGCCGTACGGGTTCTTCACGGGTTCCCTCAGGGCTTCGTCACGGCGAAGCCGGTGGGTACAGCGAGCGGGGTAGTTGGGCCGCTGCCGCCGCGTCCAGGAGCCAGAGGGTGCGCTGGCGGCCCCGGGCGCCCGCCGCCGGGGCCTGGATCTCGCCCGCGCCCGAGAGGGCGATGGCGACGGCCTCGGCCTTGTCCTCGCCCGCCGCCAGCAGCCAGACCTCGCGGGCCGAGCGGATGGCTGGGAGGGTGAGGGAGACCCGGGTCGGCGGCGGCTTCGGGGAGCCGTGCACGCCCACCACCGTGCGTTCCGTCTCCCGGACCGCGGGCAGCTCCGGGAAGAGCGAGGCCACGTGGGTGTCCGGGCCGACGCCCAGCATCAGGACGTCGAAGGTGGGCACCGAGCCATGGTTCTCGGGACCGGCCGCGCGGGCCAGTTCCGCGGCGTAGGACTCGGCGGCCGCCTCCACGTCCGTGCCCCAGGGGCCGTCCGACGCGGGCATGGCGTGCACGCGCTTCGGGTCCACCGGCACCTGGTCGAGCAGGGCCTCGCGGGCCTGGGTGTCATTGCGCTCCGGGTCGCCCTCGGGCAGGAAGCGTTCGTCGCCCCACCACAGGTCGAGCCGGCCCCAGTCGATGGCGTCCCGCGCCGGAGCCGCCGCGAGGGCCGCGAGCAGGCCGTTGCCGTTGCGGCCGCCCGTGAGGACCACGGACGCCTCGCCCCGGGAGGCCTGGGCGTCCACGATCTTCGTGATCAGGCGGGCCGCGGCGGCCTGCGCCATCAGCTCCTTGTCGTGGTGCACGACCAGCTGGGGGGTGCTCATGGTGCCTTCACCCTCTTCTTCAGCGGTTCCTTCGCCGCCGCTTCGGGCGCGGCAGCTTCCGGGGCAGCGGCTTCGACGGCCGGTTCTCCTTTGGCCGACGGCTCGGGAGCCTGGGCGCCCGAAGCGGCCTGGGCGGCCGGAGCCTCCGGTACCGGTTCCGCGGCCGGTGAGGCCGACACGTTCAGCCGCTCCACACCGAACCGCAGCGCCGACGCGTAGGTGTCGTCCGGGTCGAGCCGCCGCAGTTCCTCCGCGATCAGCTCGGCCGTATCCCGCCGCTTCAGCGCCACCGCCCGGTCCGGCTGGCCGTCGATGGACAGGGTGGCGAGGGAGCCGTCCGCGCGGTCGAGCGCGATCGCCCCCTGGCTGGTGTCGAGACGGACCGCCGTCAGGCCGGGGCCCGACGAGAGGGAGCGCTTGACGGGGACGTCCAGCCGGTCCGCGAGCCACATCGCCAGCAGCTCACAGCTCGGGTTGAACTCCTCGCCCTCCACCTCGACGGCCTTGACCTCGCAGACCACCTGGTCCAGGGCCGCCGCCAGCATCGAGCGCCAGGGCGTGATCCGGGTCCAGGACAGGTCCGTGTCGCCGGGGGTGTAGGCGTCCGCGCGGGCGGACAGCTCCCGTACCGGCTGCTCGGAGGAGTAGGTGTCGGTGACCCGGCGCTGGGCGAGGGCACCCAGCGGGTCCTTCGCCGGGTCGAGCGGGGCGTTGACCGGCCACCAGACGACGACCGGCGCGTCCGGCAGCAGCAGCGGCAGCACGACCGAGTCGGCGTGGTCGGCGACCTCGCCGTACAGCCGCAGCAGCACCGTCTCGCCGGAGCCCGCGTCCGCGCCCACCCGGACCTCGGCGTCCAGGCGGGACGCCGTACGGTCGCGGGGGGTGCGGGAGACACGCTTGATGACGACCAGCGTGCGCGAGGGGTGCTCGTGCGAGGCGTCGCCGGCGGCCTTCAGGGCGTCGTACGCGTTCTCCTCGTCGGTGACGATGACGAGGGTGAGCACCATGCCCACGGCGGGCGTGCCGATGGCCCGGCGGCCCTGTACCAGCGCCTTGTTGACCTTGCCGGCCGTGGTGTCCGTGAGGTCTATCTTCATGGCCGGCGCCAGCTCCGTCCGTCTCGTGCGAGCATCTCGTCGGCCTCGGCGGGACCCCAGGTGCCCGACGGGTACTGGGCGGGCCTGCCGTGCTGGTCCCAGTAGTCCTCGATCGGGTCGAGGATCTTCCAGGACAGCTCGACCTCCTCGGTGCGCGGGAAGAGGTTGGCGTCGCCGAGCAGCACGTCCAGGATCAGCCGCTCGTACGCCTCCGGCGAGGACTCGGTGAACGACTCGCCGTAGGCGAAGTCCATCGACACGTCCCGGATCTCCATCGAGGTGCCCGGCACCTTGGAGCCGAAGCGGACCGTGATGCCCTCGTCGGGCTGGACGCGGATGACGATCGCGTTCTGGCCCAGCTCCTCCGTCGCCGTGTGGTCGAAGGGGGAGTGCGGGGCCCGCTGGAAGACGACGGCGATCTCCGTCACCCGGCGGCCGAGCCGCTTGCCGGTGCGCAGGTAGAAGGGGACGCCCGCCCAGCGGCGGTTGTCGACCTCCACCTTGATCGCGGCGTAGGTGTCGGTCTTCGACTTGCCGTCGATGCCGTCCTCTTGGAGGTAGCCGGTGACCTTCTCGCCGCCCTGCCAGCCGGCCGCGTACTGGCCGCGCACGGTGTGCTTGCCCAGGTCGTCCGGCAGCCGTACGGCGCCGAGCACCTTCTCCTTCTCGGCGGCCAGCGCGTCCGCGTCGAAGGAGGCGGGCTCCTCCATCGCGGTGAGGGCCATCAGCTGGAGCAGGTGGTTCTGGATGACGTCACGGGCCGCGCCGATGCCGTCGTAGTAGCCGGCGCGGCCGCCGATGCCGATGTCCTCGGCCATGGTGATCTGGACGTGGTCCACGAAGGACCGGTTCCAGATCGGCTCGAACATGGTGTTGGCGAAACGCAGCGCCAGGATGTTCTGGACGGTCTCCTTGCCGAGGTAGTGGTCGATCCGGAACACCTGGTCCGGTTCGAACACCTCGTGCACGACCTTGTTCAGCGCCTCGGCCGACTTCAGGTCGTGGCCGAAGGGCTTCTCGATGACCGCGCGCCGCCAGGAGCCGCCGCTCTGGTCCGCCAGCCCGTGCTTCTTCAGCTGCTGGATGACGACCGGGAAGGAGCGCGGCGGGACGGACAGGTAGAAGGCGAAGTTGCCGCCCGTGCCCTGTGCCTTGTCCAGCTCCTCGATGGTGGAGCGGAGCCGCTCGAAGGCGTCGTCGTCGTCGAAGGTGCCCGGGACGAAGCGCATCCCCTGGATGAGCTGCTGCCAGACCTCCTCGCGGAACGGGGTGCGGGCGTGTTCCTTGACGGCGTCGTGGACCTCGGCGGCGAAGTCCTCGTTGGCCCACTCGCGGCGGGCGAAGCCGACCAGGGAGAAGCCCGGCGGCAGCAGACCCCGGTTGGCGAGGTCGTAGACCGCGGGCATGAGCTTCTTGCGGGAGAGGTCGCCCGTGACGCCGAAGATGACCAGACCGGACGGTCCCGCGATACGCGGGAGCCGTCGGTCTGCGGGGTCACGCAGCGGGTTGCTGCTCGACAATTTAGCCCTCCGAGGGGGCCAGGCGCTCCAGCTCTGCCTGGGTCGACTTGAGCAGGTCGTTCCAGGAGGCCTCGAACTTCTCGACGCCCTCGTCCTCCAGAACCTGGACCACGTCGTCGTACGAGATGCCCAGCCGCTCGACGGCGTCGAGGTCGGCGCGGGCCTGCTCGTAGGTGCCGGTGATCGTGTCGCCGGTGATGCCGCCGTGGTCCTCGACCGCGAGGAGGGTGGCCTCCGGCATGGTGTTCACGGTGTTCGGCGCGACCAGGTCGTCGACGTACAGGGTGTCCTTGTACGACGGGTCCTTCACACCGGTCGACGCCCACAGCGGGCGCTGCTTGTTGGCGCCCGCGCTCTCCAGCGCGGTCCAGCGGGAGGTCGAGAAGACCTCCTCGTACGCCTGGTAGGCGAGCCGGGCGTTGGCGACGGCGGCCTTGCCGCGCAGCGCCTTGGCCTCGTCGGTGCCCAGGTCGTTCAGGCGCTTGTCGATCTCGGTGTCCACACGGGACACGAAGAACGACGCCACCGAACGGATGAGCGAGAGGTCCAGGCCGCGCTCCTTGGCCTTCTCCAGGCCGGAGAGGTAGGCGTCCATGACCTCGCGGTAGCGCTCCAGCGAGAAGATCAGCGTGACGTTGACGCTGATGCCGCGGCCGATGACCTCGGTGATCGCCGGCAGACCCGCCTTGGTGGCCGGGATCTTGATGAGCGTGTTGGGGCGGTCCACCAGCCAGGCCAGCTGCTTGGCCTCGGCGACGGTCGCCTTGGTGTTGTGCGCCAGGCGCGGGTCGACCTCGATCGACACGCGGCCGTCCTGGCCGCCGGTCGCGTCGTACACCGGGCGCAGGATGTCGGCGGCGTCGCGGACGTCCGCCGTGGTGATCATGCGGATGGCCTCTTCGACGGTCACCTTGCGGGCGGCGAGGTCCGAGACCTGCTGCTGGTAGCCGTCACCGGACGAGATCGCCTTCTGGAAGATCGTCGGGTTGGTGGTGACGCCCACGACGTGCTGCTGGTCGATCAGCTCGGCGAGGTTGCCGGACGTGATCCGCTTGCGCGACAGGTCGTCCAGCCAGATCGCGACGCCCTCCTCGGAGAGGCGCTTGAGTGCGTCTGTCATGGAATTACATCTCCTACGTGTCGTATGTGAGCGTCAGCGCTGGGCGGCGGCGATGGATTCCCGGGCCTTGTCGGCCACGTTCTCGGCAGTGAAGCCGAACTCGCGGAAGAGCACCTTGCCGTCGGCGGAAGCACCGAAGTGCTCCAGGGAAACGATGCGGCCGGCGTCCCCGACGTACTTGTGCCACGTGAGGCCGATACCCGCCTCGACCGACACCCGCGCCCTGACGGACGGCGGCAGCACGCTGTCCCGGTACCCCTGGTCCTGCTCCTCGAACCACTCCACGCAGGGCATGGAGACGACCCGGGTGGGCACGCCGTCGGCCTCCAGCTGCTCGCGCGCCTCGACGGCGACGTGCACCTCGGAGCCGGTGGCGATGAGGATGACCTCGGGGGTGCCGTTCGACGCCTCGAAGAGGACGTAACCGCCCTTGACCGTGTCCTCGTTGGACTCGTACACCGGCACGCCCTGGCGGGTCAGCGCCAGGCCGTGCGGAGCGCCCTTGCCGAAGACCTTGGTGTAGCGCCTGAGGATCTCGCGCCAGGCGATCGCGGTCTCGTTGGCGTCCGCGGGGCGGACCACGTTCAGACCGGGGATGGCGCGCAGCGAGGCGAGGTGCTCGACCGGCTGGTGCGTCGGGCCGTCCTCGCCGAGACCGATGGAATCGTGGGTCCACACGTACGTCACCGGCAGGTGCATCAGTGCCGACAGCCGCACGGAGTTGCGCATGTAGTCGGAGAAGACGAGGAACGTACCGCCGTAGACACGGGTGTTGCCGTGCAGGGTGATGCCGTTCATCTCCGCGGCCATGGAGTGCTCGCGGATACCGAAGTGGATGGTGCGGCCGTAGGGGTTGGCACCCGGCAGCGGGTTGTCCGCCGGCAGGAACGAGCTGTCCTTGTCGATGGTCGTGTTGTTCGACCCGGCGAGGTCGGCGGAACCGCCCCACAGCTCCGGGATCACGGCACCGAGCGCCTGGAGCACCTTGCCGGAGGCCGCGCGGGTCGCGACGCCCTTGCCGGGCTCGAAGACCGGGATCTTCTCCTCCCAGCCCTTGGGCAGCTCGCCGGCGGCGATGCGGTCGAACTCGGCGGCCCGCTCGGCGTTGCCGTCACGCCACAGCTGGAACGACTTCTCCCACTCGGCCTTCGCCGCGGCACCGCGCTCGCCCGCCTGGCGGGTGTGGGCGATGACCTCCTCGGCGACGTCGAAGCTCTTCTCCGGGTCGAAGCCGAGGACCCGCTTGGTGGCCGCGACCTCGTCCTCGCCGAGCGCCGAGCCGTGGGCGGCCTCGGTGTTCTGCGCGTGCGGTGCGGGCCAGGCGATGATCGAGCGCATCGCGATGAAGGACGGCTTGTCCGTCACCTTCTTCGCGGCCTCGATCGCGTTGTAGATGGCGTGCGGGTCCAGGTCGCCGTCCGGCTTCGGGGCGATGCGCTGGACGTGCCAGCCGTACGCCTCGAAGCGCTTGACGGTGTCCTCGGAGACGGCCGTCTCGGTGTCGCCCTCGATCGAGATGTGGTTGTCGTCCCACAGCAGGACCAGGTTGCCGAGCTTCTGGTGGCCGGCCATCGAGGACGCCTCGGCGGAGATGCCCTCCTGGAGGCAGCCGTCACCGGCGATGCAGTAGACGAAGTGGTCGAAGGGGGACTCGCCCTGCGGCGCGTCCGGGTCGAACAGGCCGCGCTCGTAGCGGGCGGCCATGGCCATGCCGACGGCGTTGGCGACACCCTGGCCGAGCGGTCCCGTGGTGGTCTCCACGCCCTTGGTGTGGCCGTACTCCGGGTGGCCCGGGGTCTTCGAGCCCCAGGTCCGGAAGGACTCCAGGTCTTCCAGCTCCAGGCCGAAGCCGGCCAGGTAGAGCTGCGTGTAGAGGGTCAGCGACGAGTGACCGGCGGACAGCACGAAACGGTCACGGCCCACCCAGTCGGGGTCGGACGGGTCGTGCCGCATCACCTTCTGGAAGAGGGTGTACGCGGCCGGCGCCAGGCTCATCGCCGTACCCGGATGGCCGTTGCCGACCTTCTGTACGGCGTCGGCGGCCAGGACGCGGGCGGTGTCGACGGCCCGCTGGTCCAACTCGGTCCAGTCGAGGTCTGTGGTGGTCGGCTTGGTGCTCACCCTGGGTCAGGGCTCCTCTCCACATGTTCGGTTACCGGTCCACGGGCACATGCCCGCGCCGGCTGCCGGTGCACTGGGTGCCCACCGGCCGCTGTCGAGCCTACCCCCGTAAGGACGTGCGTTTTTTCGAGTGTTTCCAGACTGCCGGGCCTTGCGGGGATCCGCCTCCCGACTGGCCGGGAAGGCATTCGGCACATGAATACGGAGCCGCTCATCTGACTGCTCAATCGAGCCACCGGGCCACTCTCCGGAGACGTCCGCCAACACGACCCCACCCCCGCGAAGGCCGGGGTATGGGCAACGTCTAAAGTGGCGTGGTACGCGCGAGCCTTTACCGGGACTTCACAGGGGGAGGCTTGCTGGGATGTCTCTGTCAGGGGTGTGCGTGACGGCCGTCGAATCCCGTCCAGCGGGGGTACTCGGTGCGAGCGAGAGCCCGAGTCACCGGCCGTTCGGGGCCCGTGTCAAAGCTTTCGTGGCGCTGACCAAGCCGCGGATCATCGAGCTGCTGCTCATTACCACCGTTCCGGTGATGTTCCTGGCGCAGCAGGGCGTGCCCGATATGACGCTGGTCCTGCTCACCTGCGTCGGCGGTTATCTCTCCGCGGGCGGCGCCAACGCGCTCAACATGTACATCGACCGGGACATCGACGCGCTGATGGACCGCACCTCACAGCGGCCCTTGGTGACCGGCATGGTCAGTCCGCGCGAGTGCCTCGCCTTCGGTATCACCCTGGCGGTCGTCTCCACCCTGTTGTTCGGTTTCACCGTCAATTGGCTGAGCGCCTGGCTGTCACTCGGAGCGCTCCTCTTCTACGTCGTCGTCTACACGATGATCCTCAAGCGCCGTACCTCGCAGAACATCGTGTGGGGCGGTATCGCGGGCTGTCTGCCGGTGCTGATCGGCTGGTCGGCCGTCACGGACTCCATGTCGTGGGCGCCGATCATCCTCTTCCTCGTCATGTTCTTCTGGACGCCGCCGCACTACTGGCCGCTGTCCATGAAGGTGAAGGACGACTACGCGCGCGTGGGCGTGCCGATGCTGCCGGTGGTCGCCTCCAACAAGGTGGTCGCCAAGCAGATCGTCATCTACAGCTGGGTGATGGTCGTGGTCTCGCTGCTGCTGACGCCGCTCGGTTACACGGGCTGGTTCTACACGGTGGTCGCGCTGGTGGCGGGCGGCTGGTGGCTCTGGGAGGCGCACGCGCTCCAGAACCGCGCGAAGGCCGAGGTGTCGGGCGCGAAGCTCAAGGAGATGCGCCTGTTCCACTGGTCCATCACCTATGTGTCGCTGCTGTTCGTGGCGGTGGCCGTGGACCCCTTCCTGCGCTGACCCCGCACCGGGGTCCGTGCGGGCCCACGTCACACCGCCCTGCCCTCGCCAGTCGATCTACTCGTGAGTAGCATCCTGCTCATGGCAGACACGCAGCAGGTTGACCAGAAGGCCGAGCGCAAGGTCGCGCGCCTCGCCAAGCAGATCGGCACCTTCGCCAAGGCGCACGGCGGCGCCGAGGGCCAGGTGGCCCACATCGGCGAACGCGGCGCGCGGATCGTCCTCGTGGGTGAGGACGGCGGCTGGGGTGACCTGGTGGCCCCGAGCACCGAGATCGCCCAGCAGGCGGTGGAGAAGGCGGGCATCACCGTCCACGAGTCCTTCGACGGCGAGTTCGCGGCGAAGGTCCGTACGGGCCCGTACGAGTGGAAGCGGATGGCCGGCATTCAGATCGGCGGCTGATTCGACGCCCCCGTATGAGCGCCCCGTAAGGGGCGCGGGGAACTGCGCGAACAACCCCCACCGGCCCGCGGCCGAAGAACGCCCGCGCACCGCGACCTCCATCCCGGTTCACCCGTTAAGACGGTATGCAGCCGTCCACGGGGGAGCCCGGATGATCGAAACGCCGTCCCTGGTGGACCAGTACTGCCATGGAGTGCTGCGTACGGAGCTCGGCCTGGGCACCTTCGAGGCCCAGCTCGCCCGTACCGAAGGCCCCCCGGCCGCCGGTACCACCCTCTTCGACACCCAGACCGGGTTCGCGGTAAGGCGCTGGTGCCCCCCGCTCCTCGGCCTGGAACCCCACTGCCCGCCCGCCCGCTACCTGGCCCGGCGCCGTGAACTCGGCGTCCTGGAGGCGGGCCGCCGGCTGCTGCGCGGCAGCGGCATCACCACCTACCTCGTCGACACCGGCCTCCCCGGCGACCTCACCGGCACCGCCGAGATGGCCTCCACCGGGGCCGCCGAGGCGCGGGAGATCGTCCGCCTGGAGCTCCTGGCCGAACAGGTCGCCGACACCTCCGGCACCGTCGAGTCCTTCCTCGCCAACCTCGCCGAGTCGGTGCACGGCGCGGCGGCGAACGCGGTCGCCTTCACCTCCGTCGCCGGACTGCGGCACGGCCTCGCCCTGGCCCCCGAGCCGCCCGGACCCGGCGAGGTGAGAGGCGCCGCGGGCCGCTGGCTGGCCGCCCGCCGGGTCGGCGGCGAGCTGACCGACCCGGTGCTCCTGCGGCACCTGCTGTGGATCGCCGTGGCCTCCGGTCTCCCGCTCCAGCTGCACGCGGGCCTCGGCGAGCCCGGCGCCCGGATCGACCGTACCGACCCGGTCCTGCTGACCGACTTCGTGCGGGCCACCGCGGGCCTGGGCACCGACCTGGTCCTGCTGCACGGCTACCCGTACCACCGCCACGCCGCCCACCTGGCCGGCGTCTTCTCGCACGTGTACGCCGACTCCGGCGCGGCCCTGGTGCGTACCGGCGCCCGGGCCGCGACGATCCTCGCCGAGATCCTGGAACTGGCCCCCTTCGGCAAGGTCCTCTTCTCCAGCGGCGCCCACGGCCTGCCCGAACTGCATGTCGTCGGCGCCCGCCTCTTCCGTGAGTCCCTCGCCCGGGTCCTCGGCGGCTGGGTCGCCGAGGACGCCTGGTCGCTGGGCGACGCGCAGCGCGTGGCCGGGCTGATCGCGGCGGGGAACGCGAAACGCGTGTACGGGCTGGGGTGACCTGTACAGACTGGGCGCATGGACACCGAGACGTTACTGACCCGATTCGTCGGTGAACTGTCGGCGCTGGCCCCGGTCGCCGTCTGGGCGCACGGCTCGCTCGCCGCCGGTGACTACCAGGAGGGCCGCAGCGACCTGGACCTGATCGCGGTGCTGCCGGGGCCGGTGACCCCGGCCGTCGTATGGAAGGTCGGCGTGGCGCACGCCCGGCTGCGCGCGCTGCCGCTCGCCACCGTCCTGCACTGCACCTATCTGACCCCGTCGACCGCGGCCGATCCCGCCCGGCGCCATCTGACCTGGGCGTACGAGCAGCTCTTCAAACGGCCGGTCAGTCCGGTGACCCGGCGTGAGCTGCACGCCTTCGGGCGGGTGCTGCACGGGAGGGCGCCCGCCGGGCTGCTGCCGCCGGTGACGGACCGGGAACTCGGCGACTTCGTCGTCCGCGAACTGCGGGACTACTGGCGGCCCGCAGTCGGCAAGGCCCCGCTGTGGACGCGGGACGTTTGGGTCGACGTCGGGATGACCACGTTCGCCCGGGCCACGGTCACCGCGCGCGAAGGCCGCCTGATCTCCAAACGCGAGGCGCTGGAACTGCTGCCCGGCCTCGGGGCGCCCGTCGAGGTCGTCGAGGACATCCGCAGCCGCCGATACGACGACCCCGCCCCGCCCACCGAGGAGTGGACGGCGCGCCGGGCCCGGCTGACCCGGGACTACTTGGGCCCGGCGATCGAGGCGCTCACCGCGTCGTACGACTGAGCGGGCACGTCGGCCGTCACCTCGGCGCGTTCCCGCAGGGAGAGCAGGACACGCAACACGCCGATCCACACCAGGCAGGAGCCGAACATGTGGAGGCCCACCAGGACCGTGGGCAGGTGCGTGAAGTACTGGACGTATCCGATCACGCCCTGGCCGAGCAGGATCAGGAACAGGTCGCGGACGCGGTCGCGCGGGCCCTGGGGGGCGCTCACGCCCTTGAGGAAGAACCACAGCGCGAAGGTCAGGGACACCACGATCCAGGCGAACACCGCGTGCAGCTCGGCGACGCCCGACCAGCTGACGTCGATGCGTTCCACCTCGCCGGAGTCACCCGGGTGCGGACCCGCGCCGGTCACCACCGTGCCCGCGGCGATGAGCAGCAGCGACACCACCACCAGGGCCCACACCAGCTGCTGCACGGCCTTGCCGACCAGGAGCCGCGGCTCACCGTCGCCCTCGCGGGTGCGCTGCCACATCACGGCGGCGACCGTGATCAGGGCCGTCGCCAGCAGGAAGTGCGCGGCGACGGTGTACGGGTTGAGGCCGACCAGCACCACGACACCGCCGAGGATCGCGTTGCTCATCACGAGCCAGAACTGCGCCCAGCCCAGCCGGGTCAGGCTGCGCCGGTACGGCTTCTCGGAACGGGCGGCGATGATCGCCCAGCCGACCGCAGCGCACAGCACGTAGGTCAGCATGCGGTTCGTGAACTCGATGGCGCTGTGGTAGCTCAGCGCGGTCGTCGGGGTCAGCGAGCCGGCGGTGCACTCGGGCCAGGTCGGGCAGCCGAGGCCGGAGCCGGTGAGCCGGACCGCACCTCCGGTGACCACGATGACCACCGACATCACGAGTGCGGCGAGGGCCGCGCGCCGGACGGTCCGGGGATCCGGGGTCCAGCGGTCGGCGATGAAGGCGAGCGGGTTGCGCACGGCCGCTACGGCATCGGCGGGGGTCAGCTTTGGCACGCCCACCATCGTAGGGCGCCGCTTGTGCATGAATTCACGTGGGTACCCCGCCGGGCGCGACCGCCGGCTTCGACGCGCTGCCGAGCATCTCCTTGATCCGCCGGGCGCGGCCGCACAGCTGGGCCCGGCGGCCCGCACCCGTTGGGCCGCGCAGGACCGGACCGCGTCATTCGCACGTCATTCCCAGCGGAAGAACCGACCCGCCGCTCCGAGCCCCAGCACCGCCCACACCGCCAGGATCCCCAGGTCGCCCCACGGCATTCCGGCGCCGTCGCGCAGGACGTCGCGCAGGCCGTCCGACAGGGCGGAGATGGGGAGCAGCCCGAGCACGTCCTGGGCGCCGCCGAACCTGTCCAGCGGCACGATGACCCCGCCGCCCACGAGCAGCAGCAGGAACACCAGGTTGGCGGCGGCCAGGGTCGCCTCCGCCTTGAGGGTGCCCGCCATCAGCAGGCCGAGGCCGGAGAACGCGGCCGTGCCGAGGACCAGCAGGAGCAGGACGGCCAGGGGGTTGCCGTGCGGAGACCAGCCGAGGGCCAGGGCGATCGCCGTCAGGAGGATCACCTGGAGGATCTCGGTGACCAGGACCGAGGCCGTCTTCGCCGTCATCAGGCCCCAGCGGGGCAGCGGGGAGGAGGCGAGCCGCTTCAGGACGCCGTACCGGCGCTCGAAGCCGGTCGCGATCGCCTGGCCCGTGAAGGCCGTGGACATGACGGCGAGGGCGAGGATGCCCGGGGCCAGGAAGTCGACCGACCTTCCGGTGCCCGTGTCCACGACGTCCACCGAGCTGAACAGGACCAGCAGCAGCGTCGGGATCACGACCGTCAGCAGCAGCTGCTCACCGTTGCGCAGCAGCATCCTGGTCTCCAGGGCCGCCTGCGCCGCGATCATGCGGGGCAGCGGGGCGGCACCCGGCTTCGGGGTGTAGGTGCCCGTCGCGGTGGTCATGAGCGCAGCTCCTTGCCGGTCAGCTCCAGGAAGACGTCCTCCAGCGTGTGGCGTTCGACCGAGATGCGGTCGGGCATCACCCCGTGCTGGGCGCACCACGAGGTCACCGTCGCCAGCAGCTGTGGATTGACCTTGCCCATGACCCGGTAGGAACCCGGCGTCAGCTCGGCGGCCGCGGAGTCGGCCGGGAGCGCCTTGAGCAGCGAGCCGACGTCGAGGCCGGGGCGGCCGGTGAACCGCAGGGTGTTCTCGGCGCCGCCCTTGCACAGTTCCTCGGGGGAGCCCTGGGCGATCACCCGGCCGGCGTCGATGACGGCGACGTCGTCGGCGAGCTGCTCGGCCTCGTCCATGAAGTGGGTGGTGAGGATGACCGAAACGCCGTCGGTGCGCAGGTCCCGCACCAGGTCCCAGGTGGCTCGGCGGGCCTGCGGGTCGAGCCCGGCGGTCGGCTCGTCGAGGAAGACCAGTTCCGGACGGCCCACGACGGCCATGGCCAGCGCCAGCCGCTGCTGCTGGCCGCCGGAGAGCCGGCGGTAGGACGTTCGGCCGCAGCCGCCCAGGCCCAGCCGCTCGATCAGCGTGTCCACGTCCAGCGGTTGCGCGTGCAGCTTCGCCACGTGGCGCAGCATCTCGTCCGCGCGGGCACCCGAGTAGACCCCGCCGGACTGGAGCATCACGCCCACTCTGGGGCGCAGCTCGGCGGACTGACGCACGGGATCGAGGCCCAGGACGCGTACCGAGCCGGAGTCCGGCCTGCGGTAACCCTCGCAGATCTCGATCGTCGTCGTCTTGCCCGCTCCGTTGGGGCCGAGTACGGCGGTCACACCCGGGCGGGCCACCAGGTCGAGGCCGTCCACGGCGGATTTCGTGCCGTACCGCTTCACCAGGTCCCGCACCTGGACCACGGGCTCACTTCGCATGGAGACAGAGTCTAGGTACGGCTGCCGTCACCCGGACGGCCGGGTGCTAGATCTCCTCCTCACGGGGTCGATGTACGGCCAGCCATCGCTCGGCGTAGGCCACCGCCTCACGCACGGGAAAGAGCCGGGCCTCGGCCGCGCCGACCGGTCCGCGCACGACGACGGGCCGGTCGCGTTCGAAGTCGTAGCCCAGTTCGTCGAAGCGGTCGGAGGTGATCGACACCTCGGTCACCACCTCCCAGCCGCCGCCCGGGGCCGGCCGGCCGACCGGGACGCGGGGCGACGGTATGCGGTATTCGGCGAGGTGGAAGCCGGTGCAGGTGGCATAGCCGGTGCCGAGCATCAGCACGCGCGCGTCCAGCTTCTCCAGGCGGGCCAGCGGGCTCCGCTCGCCGAGCCGGCAGTCGAGGGCGTGGCCGTCGACGATCTCGGCCGCCCGGGGGCCGACGGCCGCGAAGGAGGTCTGCGGATGCGCGCTGCGCAGGGCGCCCGGCCAGGTCCGCACGGTCTCCGGGAGTACGCCGACGCCGCGCGCGGGGGTGATCCGGGGGTCGTACGGCGGCATGGTCGCCCGGATGTCCGCCCACCACTCCTCCGGTACCGGAGGATCGCGCCACACCGCCGGGTCCGAGAGGTCGCCGGTCTGGGTGGGGACCACCAGGGTGCCGTCCGGACCAAGCGCGTCGAGAAGACTTTCCACGACCGCCACGGCTCCGCCGTTGACCCAGCCGAGGGAACTGAGCGAGGTGTGCGCGAGGAGGGTTTCACCGCTCTTGACACCGAGCAGCCGAAGCTGCTTCGCGAGGGTGTCCCGAGTGACAAGAGGGCCGGTCGGAGGGGGTGTGGGCATGGTTGTGGAGTGTTCCGGACGGGGCCGCCGACCGCCACCGGATTGCGTGCGGGATGATCGATCAAAGATCGTTTGCGCAGGTCAGATTAGGTATGCCTAAGTGACGCAGGGCACCGTTCGCCGGGGTGGACGCCGCTTGCCTGGCTCTGAGGAATTACGCAACAATGGCGTTGTGAAAAACGTCGGCGAGGCTCGGGAGACCCCCACGGGGACCCCGCAGGAGGAACTCGCGACCGGTGAGCGTTCGACGCGCAACCGGGTCGCGCGGTCGATCCTGGACCACGGCCCGTCGACCGTCACCGAGCTGGCCGGCCGCCTGGGTCTGACCCCCGCGGCCGTACGCCGGCACCTGGACGCCCTGGTCGCCGACGACGTCGTGGAGCCGCGCGAGCAGCGGGTGTACGGCGCGCGGACGCGCGGCCGTCCCGCCAAGGTCTTCGCCCTCACCGACTGCGGCCGCGACGCCTTCGACCAGTCCTACGACACGCTGGCCGCCGACGCGCTGCGCTGGATCGCCGAGCAGGGGGGCGGCCAGGATGCGGTCGCCGCCTTCGCGCGGGCCCGGATCGCCGCACAGGCGAGCGCCTACCGCAAGGCGATCGAGGCCGTGAGCCCCGACGACCGCACGGAAGCGCTGGCCAAGGCCCTGAGCCGGGACGGGTACGCTGCAACGGCGCGCACCGCACCGGTCGGCGAACAGCTGTGCCAGCACCACTGCCCGGTCGCCCATGTCGCGGAGCAGTTCCCGCAGCTGTGCGAGGCGGAGACGGAGATCTTCGCCGAGCTGCTCGGAACGCACGTCCAGCGACTGGCGACCATCGCGCACGGCGACGGCGTCTGCACGACGTTCATCCCCAAGATTTCCACTGACGCATCTGCTAGCACGGCCGGGAGGAACCCCGCATGACTCTCCCCACGGAGACTGCCCACCCCGAACTTGAGGGTCTGGGCAAGTACGAATACGGCTGGGCCGACTCCGACACGGCCGGCGCCTCCGCCAAGCGCGGCATCAACGAGGACGTCGTCCGGGACATCTCCGAGAAGAAGTCCGAACCCGAGTGGATGACCAAGCTCCGTCTCAAGGGCCTGCGCCTCTTCGAGAAGAAGCCGATGCCGAACTGGGGTTCCGACCTGTCGGGGATCGACTTCGACAACATCAAGTACTTCGTGCGCTCCACGGAGAAGCAGGCGGAGTCCTGGGAGGACCTGCCCGAGGACATCAAGAACACCTACGACAAGCTGGGCATCCCGGAGGCGGAGAAGCAGCGCCTGGTCGCCGGTGTCGCCGCCCAGTACGAGTCGGAGGTCGTCTACCACCAGATCCGCGAGGACCTGGAGGAGCAGGGCGTCATCTTCCTCGACACCGACACCGCGCTGAAGGAGCACCCGGAGCTCTTCAAGGAGTACTTCGGGACCGTCATCCCGGTCGGTGACAACAAGTTCGCGTCGCTGAACACGGCCGTTTGGTCGGGCGGCTCCTTCATCTACGTGCCGAAGGGCGTGCACGTCGAGATCCCGCTCCAGGCCTACTTCCGGATCAACACCGAGAACATGGGCCAGTTCGAGCGGACCCTGATCATCGTCGACGAGGGTGCCTACGTGCACTACGTCGAGGGCTGTACCGCCCCGATCTACAAGTCGGACTCGCTGCACTCCGCGGTCGTCGAGATCATCGTCAAGAAGAACGCCCGCTGCCGCTACACGACCATCCAGAACTGGTCGAACAACGTCTACAACCTGGTCACCAAGCGCGCCGTCGCCTACGAGGGCGCGACCATGGAGTGGATCGACGGCAACATCGGCTCCAAGGTGACGATGAAGTACCCGGCCGTCTACCTGATGGGCGAGCACGCCAAGGGCGAGACCCTCTCCATCGCCTTCGCGGGCGAGGGCCAGCACCAGGACGCCGGCTCCAAGATGGTCCACATGGCGCCGAACACGTCGTCCAACATCGTCTCCAAGTCCGTGGCGCGCGGCGGCGGCCGTACCTCCTACCGCGGCCTGGTCGAGATCGGCGAGGGCGCCCACGGCTCCAAGTCGAACGTGCTGTGCGACGCGCTGCTCGTCGACACCATCTCCCGCTCCGACACGTACCCGTACGTCGACGTCCGCGAGGACGACGTGTCCATGGGCCACGAGGCGACCGTCTCCAAGGTCTCCGAGGACCAGCTCTTCTACCTGATGAGCCGCGGTCTGACCGAGTTCGAGGCGATGGCCATGATCGTGCGCGGCTTCGTCGAGCCGATCGCCAAGGAACTGCCGATGGAGTACGCCCTCGAACTCAACCGGCTGATCGAGCTCCAGATGGAAGGCGCGGTCGGCTAAGCGACCGCCGTCACCGTCAAGCCACTCACGTAAGAAAGCGAGCAGACCGACAGCCATGGCTGAGGCTCAGAACATCCCCGTGGGGTCGACCACCGCGGGCCAGATCGCGGTGGCCGCCGAGTCGACCGTCGCCACGCGCATGAGCGCGCCCCCGTCCTTCGACGTCGCGGACTTCCCGGTCCCGCACGGCCGCGAGGAGGAGTGGCGGTTCACCCCGCTGGAGCGCCTGCGCGGGCTGCACGACGGCACGGCGGTCGCCACCGGCGACGGCCTGAAGGTCGCGGTGGAGGCCCCCGAGGGCGTCACCGTCGAGCTGGTCGGCCGCGACGACCCCCGGCTCGGCCGGGCCGGTACCCCGGTGGACCGGGTCGCCGCCCAGGCGTACTCCGCCTTCGAGCAGGCCGGCGTGGTCACCGTCCCCAAGGACACGGTGCTCACCGAGCCGATCCGGATCGCCGTGCACGGCCAGGGCGGGGTCTCCTACGGCCACCAGGTCATCGAGCTGGGCGCCTTCGCCGAGGCCGTCGTCGTCATCGACCACACCGGCGACGTGGTCACCGCCGCCAACGTCGAGTACGTCCTGGGCGACGGCGCCAAGCTCACCGTCGTCTCCGTCCAGGACTGGGACGACAAGGCTGTGCACGTGGCCCAGCACAACGCCCTGATCGGCCGGGACGCCTCCTTCAAGTCGGTCGTCGTCACCTTCGGCGGCGACGTCGTACGCCTGCACCCGCGTGTCTCCTACGCCGGCACCGGCGGCGAGGCCGAGCTGTACGGCCTGTACTTCACGGACGCCGGGCAGCACCAGGAGCACCGGCTGCTCGTCGACCACAACACCCCGCACTGCAAGTCGAACGTGGCCTACAAGGGCGCGCTCCAGGGCGAGCAGGCGCACGCGGTCTGGATCGGCGACGTCCTCATCGAGGCCAAGGCCGAGGGCACCGACACCTACGAGATGAACCGCAACCTGGTCCTGACGGACGGCGCGCGGGTCGACTCGGTGCCGAACCTGGAGATCGAGACCGGCGAGATCGTCGGCGCCGGCCACGCCTCCGCCACCGGCCGCTTCGACGACGAGCAGCTCTTCTACCTGATGGCCCGCGGCATCCCGCAGTACGAGGCCCGCCGACTGGTGGTCCGCGGCTTCTTCGCCGAGCTGGTCCAGCAGATCGGCGTCGCCGACATCGAGGAGCGGCTGCTCGCCAAGATCGAGGAGGAGCTGGAGGCCTCGGTCGCATGACCACCTTCGTACGCGCTTGCGGCCTGAGCGAGCTGGAGGACGACACCCCGAAGCGGGTGGAGCTCGACGGCACGCCGGTCTCGGTCGTCCGCACCGAGGGAGAGGTGTTCGCGATCTACGACATCTGCTCCCACGCCAACGTCTCGCTCTCCGAGGGCGAGGTGGAGGACTGCCAGATCGAGTGCTGGCTGCACGGCTCCAGCTTCGACCTGCGCACCGGCAAGCCGTCCGGCCTTCCGGCCACCCGCCCCGTTCCCGTTTACCCCGTAAAGATCGAAGGGGACGACGTGCTCGTCTCCCTCACCCAGGAGTCCTGAGGCACCCATGGCAACGCTTGAAATCCGAGACCTGCACGTCACCGTCGAGGCCGACAACGCCACGAAGGAGATCCTCAAGGGCGTCGACCTCACCGTGAAGCAGGGCGAGACGCACGCCATCATGGGCCCCAACGGCTCCGGCAAGTCGACCCTCGCCTACTCGCTCGCGGGTCACCCCAAGTACACGATCACCGGCGGCACCGTCACCCTCGACGGCGAGGACGTCCTGGAGATGTCCGTCGACGAGCGCGCCCGCGCCGGCCTGTTCCTGGCGATGCAGTACCCGGTCGAGGTGCCCGGCGTCTCGGTCTCCAACTTCCTGCGCACCTCCGCCACCGCCGTCCGCGGCGAGGCCCCCAAGCTGCGCACCTGGGTGAAGGAGGTCAAGGAGACCATGGAGCGCCTCTCCATGGACCCCTCCTTCGCCGAGCGCAACGTCAACGAGGGCTTCTCCGGCGGTGAGAAGAAGCGCCACGAGATCCTCCAGCTGGAACTGCTCAAGCCGAAGATCGCGATCCTCGACGAGACCGACTCCGGCCTGGACGTCGACGCCCTGCGCGTCGTCTCCGAGGGCGTGAACCGCGTCCGCGAGACCGGCGAGGTGGGCACCCTGCTCATCACGCACTACACGCGCATTCTGCGCTACATCAAGCCCGACTTCGTCCACGTCTTCTCCGCCGGACGCATCGTCGAGTCCGGCGGTGCCGAGCTCGCCGACAAGCTGGAGAACGAGGGCTACGAGGCTTACACGAAGGGTGGCGCCGTGAGCGGAGCGAACTCAAGGGGGGCCGTCGCGTGACGCAGCTGCCGGGCCTCCTCGACACCGAGGCGATCCGTAAGGACTTCCCGATCCTGGACCGACTGGTCCACGACGACCGGAAGCTCGTGTACCTGGACAACGCGGCGACCTCGCAGAAGCCGCGCCAGGTGCTGGACGCACTCAGTGAGTACTACGAGCGCTACAACGCCAACGTCCACCGCGGTGTGCATGTGCTCGCCGAGGAGGCCACGGCGCTGTACGAGGGCGCGCGCGACAAGGTCGCCGAGTTCATCAACGCGCCCAGCCGCGACGAGGTGATCTTCACCAAGAACGCCTCCGAGTCGCTGAACCTCGTGGCGAACATGCTCGGCTGGGCCGACGAGCCCTACCGGGTGGACCACGAGACCGAGATCGTCATCACGGAGATGGAGCACCACTCCAACATCGTGCCGTGGCAGCTGCTGGCGCAGCGCACGGGCGCGAAGCTGAAGTGGTTCGGCCTCACCGACGACGGCCGCCTCGACCTGTCCAACATCAACGAGATCATCACCGAGAAGACGAAGATCGTCTCCTTCGTGCTGGTGTCGAACATCCTGGGCACGGTCAACCCGGTCGAGGCGATAGTCCGCCGCGCCCAGGAGGTCGGCGCGCTGGTCTGCATCGACGCCTCCCAGGCGGCTCCCCACATGCCGCTGGACGTCCAGGCCCTCCAGGCCGACTTCGTGGCCTTCACCGGCCACAAGATGTGCGGCCCGACGGGCATCGGCGTCCTCTGGGGCCGCCAGGAGCTGCTGGAGGACCTGCCTCCGTTCCTCGGCGGCGGTGAGATGATCGAGACCGTGTCGATGCACTCGTCGACCTACGCTCCCGCTCCGCACAAGTTCGAGGCGGGCACGCCCCCGATCGCCCAGGCGGTCGGTCTCGGCGCGGCGATCGACTACCTGAACGCCATCGGCATGGACAAGATCCTCGCCCATGAGCACGCGCTGACCGAGTACGCGGTACGGCGGCTCACCGAGGTCCCCGACCTGAAGATCATCGGCCCCACCACGGCCGAGGACCGGGGCGCGGCGATCTCCTTCACCCTCGGGGACATCCACCCGCACGACGTGGGCCAGGTCCTCGACGAGCAGGGCATCGCGGTCCGGGTCGGCCACCACTGCGCCCGTCCGGTCTGCCTGCGGTACGGAATTCCTGCGACCACGCGAGCGTCGTTCTATCTGTACTCCACGCCGGCCGAGATCGACGCACTGGTCGAGGGGCTGGAGCACGTACGGAACTTCTTCGGCTGAAGGGCGTGAACTGAGACCGTGAAGCTGGACTCGATGTACCAGGAAGTCATCCTGGACCACTACAAGCACCCGCACGGGCGTGGTCTCAGGGATGGCGACGCCGAGGTGCACCATGTGAACCCGACGTGCGGCGACGAGATCACCCTCCGAGTGAAGTACGACGGCACGACGATCGAGGACGTCTCGTACGAGGGCCAGGGCTGCTCGATCAGCCAGGCGAGCGCCTCCGTACTGAACGACCTCCTGGTCGGCAAGGAGCTGGGCGACGCGCGGCAGATCCAGGAGACCTTCCTGGAGCTGATGCAGTCCAAGGGCAGGCTCGAACCCGACGACGCGATGGAGGAGGTGCTGGAGGACGCGGTCGCGTTCGCCGGTGTCTCCAAGTACCCGGCCCGGGTCAAGTGCGCTCTCCTGAGCTGGATGGCGTGGAAGGACGCGACGGCTCAGGCGCTGGGTGGCGCGGCCGACGCCGAAAGGAAGACGGCATGAGCGAGACCGTTGAGATGAAGCCGGCCTCGGAGGAAGAACTCCGCGAGGCGCTGTACGACGTCGTCGACCCCGAACTGGGCATCGACGTCGTCAACCTCGGCCTGATCTACGGCATCCACATCGACGACGCGAACATCGCGACGATCGACATGACCCTGACCTCGGCGGCCTGCCCGCTGACGGACGTCATCGAGGACCAGGCCAAGTCCGCCACGGACGGCCTCGTCAACGAACTGCGCATCAACTGGGTCTGGATGCCCCCGTGGGGCCCCGACAAGATCACCGACGACGGCCGCGAGCAGCTCAGGGCGCTCGGGTTCAACGTCTGACACCCGCGTAGCGGAAAGCGGCGGCACCGGGCAGGTGCCGCCGCTTTCGCGTGTTCAGGCCAGGGGATCCACCAGGCGGAACGTCGCGTCCGCGCGGTAGAGGTCGCTGTTCTGGTAGGAGACCAGTTTCAGCTGGAAGTTCTGGTGGCGCAGGAAACGGCCTGGGTAGTTCACCGACTCCAGCATGACCGCGCCGGAGTAGGCCGAGGCCCGGGCGCAGAAGGTGGCGTCCTGGTGGAAGAGGGACGAGCCGTCGCCGCGGTCGGCGCGCAGCACGAAGTCGCGGTGACGCAGGTACTTCCCGTCGGACGTCCTGAACGAGTAACAGGAGCTGTTCGCGAGGCCCTTGACGACGGTGAACGTGGAGTCCGCACGGGACTGCGAGCCGCGGACCGGGCCGAGCTTCACATAGCCGTCGCTCACCTGCCAGTAGCGGTCCGGGTAGTTGACCGAGCGGACCGACCTGTGGGTGCGGGACTGTGGCGTGGAGCCGCCCGAACCACTCGATCCGCCCGAACTTCCCTTGGACGGCGTGGACTTGGAGGGCTTCGCGCCGGACGGCGAGGTCTTCGGAGTGGTGCCGGGCGCCGCGGTCGACGCCGTGGCGGAGGGGGACGAGGTCGGAGAAGTCGTCAGCATGCCCGACTTGTCCTTCGCGGGGGTGGCCGGTCCCGTCGCCGTCGGTGAGGCGAAGGAGAGCAGGCCGGGGCCGCGGTCGAGGGCCGCGTCGGTCGGCGGGGGAGGCGGTGTCGACGCCTGGTCAGGAGCGTTGCTGCTGACGGCTATCGCGGTGACGCAGGCGACGACCGTGGCGATCGCCAGCGTGCCGGCCAGCCAGAGTCTTCGCGTTCCGGGGGCCCGGGAGGTGTCGGGGGCCCAGCCGTTCTCCCAGGAGGGATGCGGCGGGGGTTGGGGGGTGGTTTCTGGCATGCGCTCTTCCTCCAGCGGCGCCAAGGCAGCGGCGGCCGGGGGTGTGAGGGTGGGGTGGGTGAAGTGTGAAGCACTGGTGGATCACGGAGATGCACACAGTAGTGGAGCCGCGTGGCCGTGGGGGGTCGTTTCAGCTAGCGGTTTCTATGAGAGTTAAACATCTTCGGGTGACGCAAGGGGAGTTGAAGCGCGGATCCCGGCGCCCTCCCGCGGGGTGCGCTGCGGCGCGATCGTTGTGTACGGGCGTACACAACGGTGCGTACACTCGTACACATGGGATACCTGACGCTCGCCGGCGCCATAGCCGCCGAGGTCGCCGCGACGACGGCGATGAAGTACAGCGAGGGCTTCAGCAGGCTCTGGCCCTCGCTGGTGACGGCACTGGGATACGTGGTGTCGTTCCTGCTCCTGGCCGCGACGCTGAAGACCGTGTCGATCGGCACGGCGTACGCGATCTGGTCCGGAGTCGGCACCGCGGCCATCGCCGTGCTCGGCCTGCTGCTGTTCGGGGAGGGGCTGAGCCCGGTCAAGGTCGCCGGGATCGTGCTCATCATCGGCGGAGTGGTGGTCCTGAACCTGGGAGGCGCGCACTGATGCCACGCCGTTACGACCCCGAACGCCGGCAGCGGATCATCGAGGCGGCGATCCGCGTGGTGGGGGAGAAGGGGCTCGCCGGGCTCTCCCACCGCTCGGTCGCCGCCGCGGCGGACGTACCGCTCGGCTCGACGACGTACCACTTCAAGACCCTCGACGAGCTGATGGTCGCCGCGCTGCGGCAGGCCAACGAGGGCTTCGCCAAGGTGGTCGCCGCGTACGGCGGCCTGGACGACCCCTCGGCGGACCTCGCCACCGCCCTCGCCCGGATTCTCGGCGACTGGCTGAACGGGGACCGTACCGCCGTGGAGTTGGAGTACGAGCTCTACCTCGCCGCCCTGCGTCGCCCGGCTCTGCGCCCCGTCGCCGCCGAGTGGGCCGACGACCTCGCCGAACGGCTGGCACGGCGCACCGACCCGGTCACGGCGCGGGCACTGGTCGCCCTGATGGACGGGATCTGCCTCCAGGTACTGCTGACGGGGACGCCGTACGACGAGGGCTACGCGCGAAAGGCGCTGGGGCGCGTGATTCCCTGAGCGGAACGCGTCTGCCGCTCCCTTTCCCGGCGAGCCGGCCGAGGCACCGTGAACCCTCCGGCGGGCATCGGGGAACAGGGGGTGACACACACGCACCGACGAACCAGGGGGAGCCCTCGTGAACGGACCGCCGCCGGCCACGGCACAGGCGGAGGACGACGCGGAGACCGTCGCCCAGTCACTGGAACAACCGGAGCTCTTCGCCCGGCTCTACGATCGCTACGCGCCCGACATCCACCGGTACGCGGCGCGCAGGCTCGGCGACGCAGCGGCCGACGACATCACCGCGGACACCTTCCTCGTTGCCTTCCGGATCCGCTCCCGCTACGACCTCGCACGCCCCAGCGCGCGCCCGTGGCTGTACGGCATCGCGGGCAACCTGATCGGCAAGCAACGCCGGGCCGAGGTACGGGCACTCAAGGCGCTGGCCCGCACCGGGCACGACCCGGTCGCCGCGTCCTGGAGCGAGACCTGGGTCGAACACACCGACATCCGGATCGACGCGCAGGGCCCGCTCGCCGGCGCCCTCGCCGCACTGACGGCGGGCGACCGGCACGTCCTGCTGCTCGTCGCCTGGGCCGACCTCACCTACCAGGAAGTCGCCGAGGCGCTGGACATCCCGGTCGGCACGGTCCGCTCCCGGCTCAACCGGGCCCGGCGCAAGGTACGTACGGCGCTGGGCGCCGATCCGGCATTCGTGGGCGACACCGCGGAGGTGGTCTAGCGATGGACGAGATGACCGAGGTGCGCGCGCTGCGCGCCGACGCGCCGGTGCCCGACCGGGCACGGCTGGCAGCGGGGCGCGCCCTGCTGACCGACGCGGTACGGGCCGGGGAGCGGCGCCGGGCCGGGTGGCGGCGGGAGTTCGTGATCGTCGCGGTCGTGGCCGCGGTGACCGCCGTCGCCGTCACCGCCGCCCTGCTGGTGGGCGGGGGCGGCACGGGACGCAGGGT
This sequence comes from Streptomyces sp. NPDC007157, assembly GCF_040634235.1. Taxonomy (NCBI): domain Bacteria; kingdom Bacillati; phylum Actinomycetota; class Actinomycetes; order Kitasatosporales; family Streptomycetaceae; genus Streptomyces; species Streptomyces sp. NPDC007157. The sequence continues at coordinate 156,173 of NZ_JBEYFE010000006.1, read as the reverse complement.
GCAGCCCGCGACGCCGGACATCGACCTGAAGGGGCTGAGCGCGCGCGACTTCCTGGAGCGGGCGGCCGACGCGCTGGACAGGGAGCCGGCGGGAACCGAACCCACCGGGAAGCAGTGGATCTACACGCACGTGGTGTCGACCCCCGGCGATGAGACGAGCGAGCGCTGGGCCCGCTACGACGGCGAACTGCGGGCCCGTTACGAGACGGCCGACGGTCGCAGGCTCACCGTCGAACCGGCACGTCCGGGGGGCGAGAAGCTGGACGTCTACGACTCGCCGCGTGCCGTGTACCGTTTCGTGGCCACGCTGCCGGCCGACGGCGAGGGGACGTTGCGGGCACTCCGTGCCTGGAACGCCCTCAGCGACGACGGGCTGAAGGGGCCTGGAGGCCAGGCGTGGGACGACTACATGGAGATCAGCACCCTCCTCCGGTACCGCTTCATGCCGCCCGCGGGGCAGGCCTCGCTGTACCGCGCCCTCGCGCTGCTGGTCAAAGGGGACGTCGCCAACCACCTGGTCGGCACGGTCACCGGCCGCAAGGCCGTCGCCGTGGCCAACTACTTCGTCGTGGAAGATCCGCAACTGCCCCCGTACAGGACCGGGCGCCTGCCCAGCATGGTGCAACAGGTACTGATCGACCCCCGGACCTACCACGTCGTGGGCTGGCGTCAGTTTATGGCCGGCAAGGTCGTCGACAGCGAGGAATTGATCACGATGGCGGTGGTGGACAAGGCCGGCGAGCGTCCCTGACGCCACCGCCGGATCCGGGACGGCCCGCACCGCAGGGGAGTTGCGGGCCGCCCGGACGATCTTCACGGCCCGGCTGCCGAGACGTCCCGCACGCTGGTTCGCCTCCCCGGCCCCCGGCCGGTTAGGTTGCCCTCATGACCGACACGACTGCTCTTCGTCCCACCGGCGCCGTGGCCGCCGGCCTCGCCACCATCGCCGCCGACGGCACCGTTCTCGACACCTGGTTCCCGGCCCCCGTGCTGGTCGCCGAGCCCGGCCCGGCCGGCACCGAGACGCTCTCCGCCGAGCAGGCCGTGGAACTCCTCGGTGAGGGCGCGGCCAAGGCGATCGGCCCGGACCCCCGCCGCAACGTCGAGGTCGTCGCGGTCCGCACGGTCATCGCCTCGATCGACGAGAAGCCGATCGACGCGCACGACGTCTACCTCCGCCTGCACCTGCTCTCGCACCGTCTGGTCAAGCCGCACGGCCTGAGCCTGGACGGCCAGTTCGGCTTCCTCGCCAACGTCGCCTGGACCTCCCTCGGCCCGGTCGCCGTCGACGACATCGAGCAGGTCCGGCTGAACGCCCGCGCCGAGGGCCTGCACCTCCAGGTGACCTCGATCGACAAGTTCCCCCGGATGACCGACTACGTCGTCCCGAAGGGCGTCCGTATCGCCGACGCCGACCGGGTCCGCCTCGGCGCGCACCTCTCCGAGGGCACCACCGTCATGCACGAGGGTTTCGTCAACTTCAACGCCGGCACGCTCGGCACCTCGATGGTCGAGGGCCGTATCTCGGCCGGTGTGGTGGTCGGCAACGGCTCGGACATCGGCGGCGGCGCCTCCACCATGGGCACGCTGTCCGGCGGCGGCAACGTGATCATCGCCATCGGCGAGCGCTGCCTGGTCGGCGCCGAGGCGGGCGTCGGCATCGCGCTCGGCGACGAGTGCGTGGTCGAGGCCGGCCTCTACGTCACCGCGGGCACCCGGGTCACCATGCCGGACGGCCAGATCGTCAAGGCCCGCGAGCTGAACGGTGCCTCGAACATCCTCTTCCGCCGCAACTCGGTCACGGGCGCCGTCGAGGCCCGCCCGAACAACGCGGTCTGGGGCGGCCTGAACGAGATCCTGCACAGCCACAACTGACCATCGACGGCCGTGCCCTGCGGCCGCCTGCGCGATCAGCGCCCGACCTGCTGTCGAGCTGTCGGCGGTTTGTCGACGCCGGTCATCACTGAGCGCCCTTCCACGGCCCGAGGACGGCCCGGGGGAGGGCGCTCACGGGCTTTCCCGGCCGGTCGATCCGCACGATGGCGGCGGGGCGCCACAGGCGGAGACCGACGGTCGGCGTGGAACCCCGTGGGAACCCGGTTTCGAGGAGGCCATGCGGTCGCCCGGGGCCTCGATGTGGTCCAGAAAATCGAACACGTGCTTGAATCTGGTCATGCGACTGTTTTCCGCCGACCTTGCCCAGGCACAGCAGGAGTGGAGTGCCACCGACCAACAGCTGCGTGACCTGGAGCGGTCAGACCGGAACGTGAATGAGCGGCATCAGCGATGACGACCTGGAACGCGAATCCGCATGACCCGGACGACCCTGAAGACATGCCCGGACCGATACGTGTGATCGTGCATCCACCGTCGCCCACGGGAGGCCGCCGCGTGCGCGTGGACGGTGAGATCCTCGGGCTGGCCCACCACGCAGTCGACGTCGCGGAGTTCCTCCGCCGGGCCGGGCTGGACATCGACCCGGCGGAGGTGGCCGAGTCACCGTGGATCGACTGGCGCGGAGTGGGGCCCGAGCGCTGGGGGCCGGAGACGATCAGTTGATCGGCGTGCTGCTTCTGTCGACGGGTGATGCCCGCAACGCGGAATGTCGCGGCCGGGCGGCCCCCAACTCGTGACCCGGCAGAACCGCAGACGCGCGGTCGCCCGGACTCCCGCCCCATGGCGCGGGAGGGCGCTCAGCCGTCCTGGGGCAGGGATCCCCGGAACTCCGTCAGCGCGGCGAAGTCGCCCTCCCGCAGGCCGATCCGGGGATCGACGTGGTGCAGCAGGGCCGGGCCGGGGTGGTGGGCGCGGACGTACAGCGTGTCCGCCGGGCTCTGCTCGTCGTCCACCCAGGCGAACGGCCGCCCCCCGGCGTACGAGACGATCGCCTCCGTCTTCCAGTGCACGCCGTCGGGCCGCTCCGCCAGCAGCCCCCTGCCGAAGTCGACGTACGGCAGCTCGGGCAGACCCACGACCGGGGCGATCCAGCGGTTCGCCTCGGCCATCCAGGTGGTCGCCCAGCACAGCTCGTAGCCGATGGCGAGCAGCGCCGGGCCGTGCTCCGGGTTCAGCCAGACCCGCAGCGGGCGTCCCGGGCGGACGGTCGCCCGGATCGTCGTATAGCCCTCGGGGCGCCGCTCGCGCTGGGCCGCATACGGGTTGAGGGGGCCGTCGACGTCCAGGAACAACAGGGGGCGGCTCATGGGGACAACGTAGGGCAGCGGGCGGGTGCGACACCGGTGCATTTATTCCGCGCCGACAGGCATAGTGGGGCCGCTCCATAGGCGTCACCACGATTACAGGGGCCGGACACAAGGTGGGCCCGGGGGAAGAGAAGGTGACGATGGATGCGGAACTGCAGGAGAGCTTCCGGGAGTTCGTGGACGGTCGGTCCACCGCGCTGCTGAGAACGGCCGTGCTGCTGACCGGCGGTGACCGGCACGCGGCCGAGGACCTGCTGCAGAACGCCCTGATCAAGGCGGCGGGTCGCTGGCAGCGCATCGACGAGCCCGAGGCCTATGTACGGCAGATCCTCTACCGGCAGCAGATAAGCCGCTGGCGGCTCAAGTGGCGGCGGCGCGAGTTCAGCGTCGCCGAACCCCCGGAGAGCCCGCCGGCCCCCGACACCGCATCCGCCGCCGAGCTCCGCCTCGTCCTGCGCACAGCCCTGTCCCGGCTCACCGCCCGCCAGCGCACCGTGCTGGTGCTGCGCTACTTCGAGGACCTGCCGGAGGCCGACGTGGCCCGGCTGCTCGGCTGCTCGGTCGGCACCGTGCGGTCCGCCACCCACCGCTCCCTGGCCCGGCTGCGCGTCCTCGCACCCGAACTGGCCGCCCTCGCCCCGGACGCCGGCCACACGCAGCCGCCGTCCCGTGACTACTCGCCCATGGAGGTGCGGCCGTGAACGTCGAGGAACTCGTCCGGGAGACCCTGCGCGAACAGGCCGCCGAACAGCCGTCGGCGGGATCGGGCTTCGCCGACCGGGTGCTGGCCATCCGTCGGCGCCGACGCGCCCGCCGGTTCGCCTCCATGGCCGCCGCGACGGCCGCCGTGGTCGCCGTCGCGGTGGCGGTACCGCTGCTGGACTCCGGGAAAAGCGATGTGCGTCCGTCCGGGGTCGTGCAGCGGAACGGGATCACCGGCCACCCGGACCAGTCGCCACCGCGCGAGCTCATCGCGGCCGGTCAGACGGCGCTCGCCGCGTACTACACCTGGCGGACCGTGCCGCTGACGGACGACAAGGGCATCGGCGTACGCACGTACCGGCTGCTCGACCCGGGGACCGGCACCTATGTGAAGGACTCCCGGTGGGCCTTCGTCGCCGTCGCGCCGGGCCTGCGGACGGCCGCCGTGCTGGAGCAGACCCTGCCCGTCCGCCGGATCGGCCTGCTCGACCTCGCGACGAGGAAGGTCGAGCGGTGGATCCCGGTCGAGCACGGGGTCGGCGGACTCGCCTTCTCGTACGACGGGACCAGGCTGCTGGCGACGACGTACGACGACAACCCCGATGTGCGCGCCAAGGCCCAGAACGTCGACGGCGGCTGGGACTGGGAACCCGCGTCCGCCACGTCCAGCCGGACCGGCTTCTACGACCTCGACGTGGCCTCCGGCAAGGGCTCCTGGACCGGGGTCGTATCCGACCGCAACGACCTCGCGCGCGGGGACTTCTCCTTCAGCCGCACCGGCGACCAGGTGTACGCACAGGTCATCGGCGACCGGGACGGCAAGCAGCAGTTCTACGACCTCGACGGCGCCAAGATCACCGCCCCGGCGGACGAGAAGTACCTGCGCGCGGACGTCGACGCACGGCTGTCCCCGAACGGCCGGCTCGCCGCGCTCGGTCTGACCAGGGAGGTCGCCCCCGGGAAGTCGTACTCCTCGATCCGCGACCCCCGCACCGGCAAGGAGATCACGAAGGTCCGCGGCGGCGACCTGCTCGCCTGGGTCGACGACCGGCGGCTCATCGCCTGGGAGCGGGCCAGCGGCCTGGACGAGCTGTACCGGGCCCGGCTCGCGCTGGTGACGATCGGCAGCGACAAGATCGTGCCGCTGAGCGGTGTCCAGAAGGAGATGTACGACGAGCTGAAGGCGTGGCAGCCCGTCTTCGCCCGCCGCTGATCAGTCGGCCACAAGTTCCTCGTACACCGCCCGCAGTCCGTCGGCCGTCTCCCGGCCGGCGGACCGCAGCGGGGCCCGTACCGGGCCCGCCGGCCGGCCGAGCGCGGTGAGCAGCGCCTTCGACGTGACCGTGCCCGGCAGACCCGCGGCCGTCATCGCCTCGATCAACGGCGTGGCCCGCAGCTGCAGTTCGGCGGCACGGGCGGTGTCACCGGCGTCGAACGCGTCGAGGATCGCGGCGACCCGGCCCGGCACCACGTTCGCGACCGTGCTGACACAGCCCGCCGCGCCCACCGCGTACAGGGCGAGGATGTGCTCGTCGCTGCCCGCGTAGTACGCCAGTTCCGTGCGCGCCAGCACCTTCTGGGTGCCGAGGAAGTCGTACGAACAGTCCTTCACGGCCACGATCGCGGGGTGCGCGGCGAGCCGGATCAGCGTCTCCGGCTCGATACGGGTGCCGGTGCGGCCCGGGATGTCGTACAGCATCACCGGCAGCCCGGTCGCCTCCGCCACCTCCAGGAAGTGCGCCTCCAGCGCGTCCTGCGGCGGCCGGCTGTAGTACGGCGACACCACCAGCACGCCGTCCGCGCCCGCCTTCTCGGCCGCGCGTGCGAGCTCCACGGTGTGCAGGGTGTCCGCGGTGCCCACGCCCGCCACGAGCGGCACCCGCTCGCCCACCGCCTCCCGGACGGCCGAGATCAACTCGGCCTTCTCGGCGTCCGTGGTGGTCGGCGACTCGCCGGTGGTGCCGTTCAGCACCAGGCCGTCACAGCCGTCCGCCACCAGCCGCGCGGCCAGCCGCCGGGCGCCGTCGAGGTCGAGCGCCCCCGCCTCGGTGAACGGTGTGACCATCGCACAGAGGGTGCGGCCGAAGGGGCGGGGCGAGCGGGCGGTGTCGGGTGGGTTCGTCATGAGGGTAGTCTCGGCAGCGCGACAGCTTAGCTCCACTTAATTCTTCTATGGGATACGTCTTAGGAACGCTGAATCGTCGCGGCGCGCTGCCGTTATGGAGCGCCGGCCGACGCGTCCTGCGTCTACGGCCGGCGGCACCACTCGCCCGCGCGGCGGGTGCGACTGCGGCTTCCACTGCGTGCACGAACGCGAGGCCGCCGAGGCCCTGTTGTGCACCGCCGAGCACCGGGCGGCCGTGCTGCTGGAGGTCTCCGTCCTCGGCGCCGTACGCGCGCGTACGTCCGTCTCGCTCGCCGGGTTCGCCCGGCCGGCCGGAGCGGGGCCGCGGGTGGTGGCCGGGGGTGCGGGGGCGGTCTCCGGGGAGCCCGTGCCGGTGCCGGGCGAGGGCTTCGGGGTGCCCGAACCGGTCGCGGAGGCGGCCCTGTTGCAGGCCCGCCTCGACTGGTTCCAGAGCCGGCTCGCGCGGCTCGGTGAGCGGGGGAGCGGGGCTGACGGACGGGTCGCCCCGCCTGACCGTCGGCGACCTGGGTACTCGGAAGGTCCGCAGGCACACGCGGACGCCGACGAGACCAGGAGGGGCAGTACCGATGACGAAGAGGACCGCACACGGAACGGGGGCCCGAATCATCGACTCCGCGGGCTCCTTGGCGGCGAAGGCCGACCTCAAGGGGCGTACCCAGGCCCGCGCCGCCGATCTCAAGGACAAGGCCGGCGCCTTGACCGTCCAGCTGCGCGAGGGTGCCGCCCGGGCCGGCCACCAGGCCCAGGACCGGGCGACGAAGGGCGGCCACACGACCCAGGAGCAGATGGCCAGGGCGCGGCACACGCTGCGGGAGCGGGCGCTCAGGACCGGGCACGCCGTCCAGGAGCGGGCGGGACGGGCGGGCCATCTGGCGTCCGACAAGGCCGTCGAGGCGGGACACGCCGCCGAGGGGCGCGTCCCGCAGTCCGCGCGCAGGGCCGTCCGGGGCGCCCTGCGGCACGCCCGCCCGGTGCTGGTCGCGGGCGCCGCACTCGCCGTCGCCGGTGCGGTCGCCGTGGGCGCCCTGCGCCGGGGCCGGCGCCACTGAGATCCGCCCGGGGTCCTTCTCTCCGCCCTCTCCACCCTCTCACCGAAAATCTGATCCGTCTGGACAGGAAAAGTTTTCGGTGAGAGGGTGGAGCCATGCTGGACGTGACCGTGATCGAGGACCCCGAGGCCGCGGCGGTGTCGCTGGACCCCATACGGGCCCGGCTGCTCGCCGAACTGGCCGCCGCACCCGCGTCGGCCGCGATGCTGGCCGGCCGGGTCGGGCTGCCCAGACAGAAGGTGAACTACCACCTCAAGGCGCTGGAGCGGCACGGCCTCGTCGAGCTGGCCGCCGAGCGGCGCAAGGGCAATGTCAACGAGCGGCTGATGCGCGCGACCGCCGCGTCGTACGTCATCTCGCCGGCCGCCCTGCCCGCCGTACAGCCGGACCCGGACCGCTTCCGCGACCAGCTCTCGGCGCGCTGGCTGCTCGCGGTCGGCGCCCGCCTGGTGCGCGACGTCGGCACGCTGATCAGCGGTGCCGCCAAGGCCCGCAGACAGCTGGCGACCTACGCGCTGGACGGCGAGGTGCGCTTCGCCTCCGCCGCCGACCGCGCGGCGTTCGTGCAGGAGCTGACGGCGGGCGTGAGCGCGCTCATCCGCAAGTACGACGCGCCCGATACGGAGGACGGCCGGGACCACCGGATCGTCGTCGCCCTCCACCCCACGGTCAAGGCCGACCCCCGCCCGACGGCGGACACCGGCCCGACGGCCGAGACTCACCCGACGGCCGAGACACACCCCGCGGCCGAGATCCTCCCGGCGGCCGAGGGCCGGCCCGGGGTCTCGGAGCGGACCACCCCCGAAACGGATCAGTAGGCAGCAGGAGCCCCGACATGTCCAAGGAATTCGAGATCGCCCGCGAGTTCGAGGTCGACGCCACGCCCCAGGAGGTGTGGGAGGCGATCACCAACGGCTCCGGCGCCTACCTGTGGCCGATGGATCCGCCCGAGCCCCGGGTGGGCGGCGCGGCGGCCTTCGGCTCCACCGTGACCGCCTACGAGCCGCCGCACCACCTGATCGTCCGCAGTGAGGACGTCGGCTTCCCGACCCAGAGCGTCAACCAGCTGGAGCACGTGATCGAGCCGCGTGACGGCGGCCGCCGGGCCTGGGTGCGCTACGTGCACAGCGGGATCTTCACCGACGACTGGGACAACCAGTACGACGGCGCGAGCCGGCACACCGACTTCTATCTGCACACCCTGCGCGAGTACCTGGTCCACTTCGCGCCCCGCCCGGTCACCTTCGCGCAGCTCAACGGTCCCGAGGCGGCCCAGGCGCCGGACGCCTTCGACGCCGTGGGCCGCGCCCTCGGCCTGCCGGACGACCTGGCCGAAGGCGCGAAGGCGAGCGTCCGGGGGCCCGGCGGGCGGACCCTGGAGACGGTGGTCGACTACCGCGACCCGTACTTCATCGGGCTGCGCACCGACGACGCCCTCGTCCGGTTCTTCGGACGCAACCACTGGGGCGCCCCGGTCGGCATCAGCATCCACGACTTCGCACCGGACGCCGACGCCCGGGCGAACGAGAACGCCTGGCAGGACTGGCTGAACGGGGTGTTCAGCCAGTCCTGAGCCACGGTCGTCAGGGGCGGAAGCGCAGCACCTGCGGGTCGTGGTCGCTGATCTGGTCGTGGAACTCCGAGTTGATGTGCACGCTGTCGTACTCGAAGTCGCCGTTGCGGCGGATCTCCTTGCTGATCAGGATCTGGTCCAGGACCTGCTCGTTGCCCTGGTAGTCGTAGGTGTAGCGCTCCTTGGTCGGCAGCGACTGGATCGCCGACCAGAGCGCGCCGTGGCTCTCCAGGATCTTGGTGGTGCCGGAGAAGTCGAAGTCGTTCATGTCGCCGAGCGCGATGACGTTCGCGTCCTTCTGGACATCGAGGATGCTCTTGACGAACGCGTTGACCAGCGTCGCCTGCGCGTGGCGCTGGACCTCCGAGCTGCGCGCCACCGGCTGGTACTGCGCGGTCAGGCCCTGGTCGCCGCCCTTGGAGTTCAGGTGGTTGGCGATCACGAAGACCGTCCTGCCGCGGAAGACGAACTCGCCGGCCAGCGGCTTGCGGCTGGCCGTCCAGGCGGAGTCCGCCGGGTCGACACGACCGGGTGAGGCGGTCAGCTGGGCCTGGCCGTGCACCTTGGTGACGCCCACCGCGGTGGCGGAGTCGCCGCCCGCGCGGTCGACGAAGGACACCCGCTCGGGGTTGAAGAGGAAGACCTGGCGGATGTTGCCGCCGGGCTCGCCGCCGTCCTGGTCGTTGACCGGGTTGATGGAACGCCAGTCGTACTTCGGGCCGCCGGCCGCGACGATCGCGTCGATCAGCTTGTTCACCGTCACGTCCGCGGCGACCGTGCCGTCGTCCGTCGCGCCGTTGTTGTCCTGGATCTCCTCCAGGGACACGATGTCGGGCGACTGGAGGTTGTTCACGATCGCGGAGGCGTGTGCGGCGAAGGTGCCGTCGGAGGGGTCGAGGTTCTCGACGTTGTACGTGGCGACGGCCAGCTCGCTCTTCGACTGCTTCTTCGTCGTCTCGCGCTGCAGGCCGCCGCTCCTGAGGGCGCCCAGCTGGCTCGCGACGAGGGTGTAGCCGCCGAACTGGTTGTAGTCCAGCGGGCCGGTCGTGGCGCCGGCCAGCGTGTCGCCGACGTTCGCCGCCGGGAAGTCGGCGGTCGAGCCCAGGGACTGGATCTGGAGGCGGCCAGTGTTCTGGTCGTTGTAGGAGCGGTACAGCGAGCCACCGCGCACGGTGCGGTTCTCGTGCGGCTTCACCGTGACCCACAGCTCGGCGTACGGGTCGGTGCCGGTGACCACGTGGGTGTCGCGGACCTGGACGTTCATGCCCTCGAGGGACTCGTAGTAGTCCAGGGCGTACTTCTTCGGCTGGAGCGTCAGGCCGTTGATCGAGCCGGCCGCGGCGGTGTCACCCGCCGGGGTGTACTCGGCCGGTACCGACTTCTTGTCGATCACGACCGGCGCCGGGACCGCGTTGCCGGTGGAGACCGTGGTGACCGTCGGCTTGGTGATCTCGGTCAGCGACTGGTTGCCGGTGGTGGCGCCGCCCGGGACGTACTCGGAGACCGTGCCGGTGACCGTGACGGAGTCGCCGACCGCGACCTTCGGATTGGAGCTGGTGAAGACGAAGACGCCCTCACTGGTGGCCGGGTTGTCGTCCGGCGTCGGGTCCTGGAGCCAGAAGCCCCGCGAGGAGCCGTAGGTGCGCGTGGCCGTGACGATGCCGGGGACGTCCGTCACCTTCTGGCCGGCGTACGGCGATATGCGCGTGGCGCCCTGGACGTCATGGATGCGCAGCCCGTCGGCCTGGGCCGGCGAGGTGAGGGCGACGGTGGACGCCGCGCTGCAGACGGCGGCGACGGTGAGCGCGGCGAGACGCGCGGAAGACCTGCTCGGCAAGGAAATCCCTCCGGGGACATAAACGGTGCCGGGACGAGGGCGTCATGGAGTGGGCATGACACGCGTAGACAGAGAGTGAACACCTGTCCCCCCTGTTTTCTACGCGCGTCAATCTCGTCCCTGCGTAGGGGAGTTGTCAAGGTTTCGGCCATGTACGCAGCTCGGCGGGGAGATGAACCGGGCGGCATGGGTGGAAATCCGTCTAGGCTGAGCGGCTGAGGCGTACGGCGTCCCGATGGTCGTACGGCCGTCGTACGGAGTCCATGTCGTCGTACGACCGTAGAGGCGTCCGAGGAGATCCACCCGATGTCAGACAGCTCGCCCCTGCCGCCGGTGCGGTTGCGTCCCGAAGCGGAGCTGGCACGCGCCGCGCTGGCCACGCCGCTGCTCTCCCGGGCCGCCCGGCTCGCCCGCTGGGCCGGACCCGACACCCGCGTCGACGCAGGTGGCGGACTGGCCGAGGAGCAACTCCCGGCCGCCGCCGAACTGCTCGGGCTCACCGGGGACGACGCCGCCGCGTACACCGCCGAGGCCTGGCGGGTCGCCCTGGACGCCGGGCTCGTCGAGATCGTCGACGAGGAGGCCGGGACGGTCGCGGCGGGGGAGGAGCTGGCGCGGCTCACCGGGGGCTCGCCGCACGACGTCCTCGGGGTCTGGCTGGCCGCCCTGGAGACCGTGATCGGCGACGCGAGCGTGCCCGACCTGGACGGAATTGTCGACGCGCTCGACGAGGGCGGCGAGGTCGATTTCTCGTCACTCGGCTGGGACCCCGAGGACGAGGCGGAATTCCTCGACGGCGTCCTCGGCAACCTGTACCTGCTGACGGTGAGCGAAGGCGGTTCCGGCGAGGCGCCGGTGCCGCTGCCGGCGCTCGCCGCGTCGATGATCGTGCCCAGCGACATGGGGGAGCCGACCAACGACGTTCTCGAACAGGTCTCCGACGCGATGATGCGGCTCGACGACCAGTTCCGGATGCTGGAGCCGGTCGGACTCGTCGCGTACCAGCCGGTCGACGAGGCGCTCATGGCCGACGCAGAGGAGGAGCCGGCCGCGGGGCCGGTCGACGAGAGCGACGTCACCCGGTACGGCATGGTGCGGCTCACCCCGCTCGGCGCGTACGGGCTGCGGGCGCGGCTGTTGGAGGCCGGGTTCGAGGCGCCGGCGGTCGGGGAACTCGCCGACAAGGGCGCGGACGCGTTGCTCGACGGCATGGCCACGTTTCCGCAGGGAGCGGCGCAGGCCGAGACCGAGCAGTGGCTGGACCGTCGTGAAGCCCTCGCCGCCGCACGGGAGTTGCTGGCCGCCGCGCGCGGCGGGGACGCGGGCGCGCCGCTGCGCCGGCTGCGCTGCCAGCAGGCGCTGTCCCTGGTCGGCCCCGAGGCCGAACCGGCACTGCGCGAGGTCCTCGGCGACCCCGAGCTGGGCGGACTGGCCAGGGTCTGGCTGGCCGAGCGCGGCGCCGCCGACGTACCGGCGCCCTCGCCGGACATGATCTTCTGGCTGACCATCGACACGGTCGCCGCGCAGCTGGCCGCCGAAGGGAACTCCGAGGAACTGCAGGCCCTGGTCGAGGGGTTGGCCCAGCAGCACGCCGGGTTCTTCGCCGAGGCCTGGCGGGTCGACCACCCGGACACGGCCGACGTCCTGGAGGCGATGGGACGCCTGCACCCGGACAAGAAGGTGGCGAAGGAGGCCCGGAAGGCCGCGTTCAAGGCGCGGTCGCAGCACGGGGGATAGCGGCCGAAGGGGCAGGGCTGCACGAGGGTCGGGCACCGCCGGACGCGTCGAGCACGGCTGAGCGCCGCCGCGGCGGAAGAAGGATTCCAGGCCGCGGTTGCCGGGGTCTGCGGCGCGTCCTCGGGTGTGACTTTTGGTTGCCGTGGGGCGGCGCATACGGATTCATGGAACACGCGAAGCCGATGTCGCCCTGAGTTCAGGCGGAGTTCAGACGCGGCCGGGAGCGTGTGCGCCGACTTGAGGTCCGCCACCCTCCACGGCCCTTCGACCGTCACAGGAGACACCATGTCGCTCACCCGCAGGGACTTCGCCAGGAAATCCGCGATCACCGGTGCCGGTGTCGCGCTGGCGGGCAGCGTCGGCGCCCTCGCCACCGCCCCGAACGCCCTCGCGTCCACCGAGACCGATGCCGAGGCGTCCGGCGCGGCCGAGTCGGGGCACGGCCACGGGCACGGCGGCGTCGGCTACGGGCCGCTGCTCCCCGACCCCGACGGCATCCTCGCGCTCCCCGCCGGCTTCGAGTACCGCGTCATCACCTACAGCGGCAGGACCCGGCTGGAGTCGGGCGAGTTCACCCCCTCCAACCACGACGGCACCTCCACCTTCGACGGCCCGCGCGGCACCACCCTCCTCGTCAACAACCACGAGCTGGCCGGCCCCCGCGCCAACTGGACCCACCCGGTGCCGCTCACCGAGGGCCTCGTCTACGACCCGGCGGCCGCCGGCGGCTGCACGGTCGTCGAGGTGCACCACGACAAGGTCGCCGAATGGGTCGGCATCGCCGGCACCGCCACCAACTGCGCCGGCGGCAACACCCCTTGGGGCACCTGGCTCACCTGCGAGGAGACCGAGGACAAGGCCGGCGTCAACGGCATGACCAAGGACCACGGCTATGTCTTCGAGGTCGACCCCGAGGACCGCCGGGCCAACCGGAACCCCAAGCCGATCAAGGCGCTGGGCCGGTACGCGCACGAGGCCGTCGTCGTCGACCCCAGGCGCGGCCACCTCTACCTGACGGAGGACGCGTCCAACCCGAACGGTCTGCTCTACCGCTGGACCCCGCCCGAGCACTTCCACCACGGCCGCGGCCGGCTGCGCACCCTCGCCGACGACGCGGGCACGCTCCAGGCCTTCAAGTGCTTCGACTCCGGCGGCGTGTTCGTCGACGACCTCTCCCGCGCCACGAAGATCGGCACCGTGTACGGCGTCGACTGGGCGGACGTCCCGGACCGCGACGCGAAGACCACCTCGGTCCGCAAGCAGTTCACCGCCGGCCAGGTCACCCGCGCCCGCAAGCTGGAGGGCATGTGGTGGGGCGACGGGGGCGTGTACATCGTCTCCTCCTACGCCCGTTCGGAGAGCCCCGTCCAGCACGACGGCGCCGTCTGGTTCTACGACCCCAAGCGCCGCACCCTCACCCTGAAGGTGCTCATCGGCGTCAACCCGGACCCGTCCGTGGACGGCGACTTCGACGGCCCGGACAACATCACCGTCTCCCCGTACGGCGGCCTGGTCATCGCCGAGGACGGCGAGGGCATCCAGCACCTGTTCGGCGCCACCGACAGCGGCCGCACCTACCCCATCGCCCGCAACGAACTGGCGATCCCCTCAGCCGCTGCCGCGGCGGGCGGCACCGAAGAGGAGCCGGAATACAGCGAGTTCACCGGCGTCACCTTCTCGCCCGACGGCAAGACCCTCTACGCGAACATCCAGACGCCCGGCATCATGCTTGCCATCACCGGGCCCTGGAAGAGGCACAGGCGATAGATCAAAGGGTCCCTCGAACGTGTGATGCTGTCCGAATCAGCTGCCGACTGAGGGGGCTGGACATACCTTTCGGGCATGGCCAAGTTGTGTGAACAGTGCAGCATGCCGGTAAAGGAAAATCGCAGGCGCTATTGCAGTAATCGCTGCAGCCTCCGGGGTACAGCACGACAGCGCGCTGAGTCACACCGGAAACCCAAGCCGCCGTGCCCTCAGTGCGGCAAATCCATCCTGACTCGCGGTGCGGTTCACTGCGGTCGGACCTGCGCGAACGTGACACGCAGACAGGAGGCGGAGGCACGGCATGGGAAACCCACGCCGTGCCTCCGTTGCGGATCGACGGAGCGGCGCCCTCGTTCTGCCGGCCCGTACTGTTCCTGGGAGTGCTTCAACAACGACCGCTACGAGCGCACCGGCTCTTTCGCGCGGTGGTTCGCCGCGTGGCAAGCGGGCGAGATCAGCGGTACGAGAGACGACGGCAGACCGGACTGGCGGGTGCGTCAGGGACTGGTCCTACTCAGAGGGCAGTGCTGCGAGAAATGCGGTTGGGCTGAAGTCAACCCTGTGTCCGGGCGTGTTCCTCTGCATGTTGACCATATTGACGGCGATCGGACGAAAAACCGTCCAGAGGACCTGCGTCTGCTGTGTCCGAACTGTCATGCGCTGACGCCAAATTACCAACACCTCAACAACCCCCGTGTCCGACCGGTGCGTCAGAAGAAGACCCGCCGGTATCAGGAGGTTTGGCTCGACACGCGTACAGCAAGATATCGCTGAGGCGCTGAGGCGCTGAGGCGTGGCGCTTTTCGCACCACGCGACAGCTCTTCAAAGGCGAGCCGACGCTGAAACGGATTGGGGTGTCACTTGGGATACCTTGATCCTTCGGTCGCGAGCTGCCGTGGGCGTCGGCCACGACGCGGAGGCTGTTGGTTCTTCCAGACAAAAGCTCGGAACTTGGGGAACCTTCGATAGGCCTTGTTCGGATCGCCCAACTTTGTCGGCAGAGAGCCTCCTTCGTAATGAAGGTCGCTTAGTGAACTGCGCACCTGGTGGCGGATCAGTGTGGCCCGGGTCGGATCGGAATTCGCTGCAATCGGGTCCTTGAACATTGAGAGCGGCCTAAGGGTTGTGCCATATACAAGCTGTTGTAGATCGGCCCAGACGGGAGCGTATCTCTCCTTTGCGCTGCCCAGTACGACGAGTAACCCTCCGGGTGTGAGGCTACGAGCCAGGTCCCGTATCTCCTTGCGGAAAGCCTCGATGGTGTCTCGGGTCGTGAGAAAATTGCACATGATCACCAAGTCGTAGGCGCTGGGGGCTCGGACTCCCTCTTCCTGGGCCAGCATCCGAGCGTAGCCCGGGCTGATCGGTTCGTCGTCTCTGTCGAACTCTTCAGTGATAAGCCGGGCCTTCGATTCCAGCGCGTGAACGTGTTCTTCAATGACGGAAAACCCGCTGAAGTCCGGATGCGTTACTCCGAAGGGGAAAGCTCTTGAAAACGTGGGTACTTCCTGCCGAAGTCGGCCAATCTCTTCGGAGAGTTGGTGCAATAAACGGCTCCAGGCCTGCCCTCTGTCCAAAACGCGCAGTTCTGTGGCAGGAGCGAACTCGACCTTCTGCTGTGTAGTGTCGGCCCACAGCGTCAGGTCGTCGTAGAAATCATGCACCGCATAGAGAGCGGGAGCGGGGCCGGCCCCGACCTCAAGAACCGAAAGTCGTCGCCGACGGATCGGTAGATGGCCCGCAGTGAACAGTTGCTCAAGAATCTGCGTCACTCGCCCGTACCGGTCGGCGAGATGCAGGATCATGTACGCGATCACTTCGGCCGGGTCCCGAAATTCTAGATCGTCGCAGCGGTCGAGAACATCGGCCAGTGTCGCGGCCACTGCCTCAGGGGTGTCTGTTGCGGAGGCGACAGCATCGATTGCTGAGCACAGGGACTTCAGATGTGGTTGGAGGAGGCTGTTCGGCGAGGATCGCCACTCGTCCAGGCTCGCGCCCGAGGTCCGCTGCCATAAGCCCGCAGTCCATGGTCGAGAGCCGTACTCCTCGTCGGCTGCCATGCCTTGTCTCCTCAAGGTCTGTGGACCTGGCGGCCCGGTGTACCTGGCACCTCGACGGCCGCTCCAATGGTCCTTGGTCCTGATTGAAGATACCGGCGCCGACGGAGACTTGGCCGTGGGCGGCCTGAGCCCTCAACGGAGGCGGTGCTCCGCGGGGATTCGGCGCGCACCCTTGTTCGGACAGCGAATTGACATCTAACATTTCAGTTCATGGAGAGCCTGCGCCCCCTGTCCCGTACCCTGCTCCGCGACCGTGCCTACGAGGCCATCCGCGATGCCATCGTCGTCGGCGAGATCGAACCCGGTGCGGTGGTGCGGGACGCCGAGTTCGCACAGCGGCTCGGGCTGTCCCGGGCGCCGGTGCGGGAGGCGTTCGCCCGGCTCGTCGACGAGGGGCTCCTGGAGAGCAAGCCACAGAGCTACACCCGGGTCACCCCGGTGGTGGCCGCCGACGTACGGGACGCGGCGGCCGTGGTCGGCGCCATGCACGAGCTGGCCACCGGGGCCGCCGTACCCCGGCTGCGGGACGCCGACCTCGACATGATGCGCGCGGCCAACGACCGGTTCGCCGCCGCCGTACGCGCCGGTGACGTGGACGAGGCCCTGCGTGCCGACGACGAACTGCACGACGTCCTGATCCGGGTGGCCGGCAACCGCGCGGCCGCCGCCACCGTCGCCCGCTACACCCCGCTCATCCGGCGCCTGGAGCGCCGCCGCTTCGGCGAGGGCGGCTCCTGCCGCTCGGCGGGCCTGCACGAGCGGCTCATCGAGGCGTGCGCGGCCGGTGACCCGCGGGCGGCGGTCAAGGTCACCGCCGACATCTGGCACACCCTCGCCGACCTGGCCGACCCCGACTGACACCAGGAGCCACCATGTCCCCCTCCGCGCCCCCTTCCCCGTCCATCTCCTCCTACGACCGTCACCCCCTCCTCTTCGGCCCCTCGCCCGTGCATCCGCTGGAGCGTCTCACCGCCCACCTCGGCGGGGCCGCGCTGTGGGCCAAGCGGGAGGACTGCAACTCCGGGATCGCGTACGGCGGGAACAAGACCCGCAAGCTGGAGTACCTGGTCGCCGACGCCCTCGCTCAGGGCTGCGACACCCTCGTCTCCATCGGCGGGGTCCAGTCCAACCACACCCGCCAGGTCGCCGCCGTCGCCGCCCGCGCCGGGCTCAAGTGCGTGCTGGTGCAGGAGAGCTGGGTGGAGTGGCCGGACTCCGTGTACGACAAGGTCGGCAACATCCTGATCAGCCGGCTGGCCGGGGCCGACGTCCGGCTCGTCCGGGCCGGGTTCGGGATCGGGTTCAAGGAGAGCTGGGAAGGCGCGCTGCGTGAGGTCGAGGAGTCCGGCGGCAGGCCCTACGCCATCCCGGCCGGCGCCTCCGACCATCCGCTCGGCGGGCTCGGCTTCGCCAACTGGGCGTACGAGGTCGCCGAGCAGGAGCGGGAGCTGGGCGTCTTCTTCGACACGGTGATCGTCTGCTCGGTGACCGGGTCGACCCAGGCCGGCATGGCCGCCGGGTTCGCCACGCTGGCGGAGGCGGGTGGGCGCGAGCGCCGGGTGATCGGCATCGACGCCTCCGCCAAGCCCGCCGAGACCCGCGAGCAGATCGCCCGCATAGCCCGGCGGACCGGGCAACTGATCGGTCTCGAGCGGGAGCTGACCGTCGACGACATCGAGCTGGACGAGCGTTACCACGCGGGCGTCTACGGCATCCCGGACGAGACCACCCTGGAGGCGATGCGCCTCGCGGCCCGCACCGAGGGCATGGTCACCGACCCGGTGTACGAGGGGAAGTCGATGGCGGGGCTCATCGACCTGGTCGCGCGCCGCGAGATCGACCCCGGCGCCACCGTCCTCTACGCCCACCTCGGCGGGCAGCCCGCGCTGAACGCCTACAGCGCTCTGTTCTGACGGACCGCAGGAGGCGGTCCCGCGCCCCTGCGAAGGGGCGCGGGACCGTGTCGGACCACGCCCGCTACAGCGCCTGCGCTCCCGGCTTCACCATGTTCCGCACCGTGCGGGCCTTCACGAACTCGCCCAGTGCCGTCATGTCCCACTCGCCGGAGAACTGGCGGACCAGCTTGGCCATCATCACGCCGGTCTGCGCCTCCGCGTTGGTGAGGTCGAAGCGGACCAGTTCCTCGCCGGTCGCCGCGTCCAGGAGGCGGCAGTAGGCCTTGGCGACCTCCGTGAACTTCTGGCCGGAGAAGGAGTTGACGGTGAAGACCAGGCCGGTGACCTCCGGGGGGATCCGGCCGAGGTCGACCACGATCACCTCGTCGTCGCCGCCTCCCTCACCGGTCAGGTTGTCGCCGGAGTGCTTGATCGCGCCGTTGAGGATGGACAGCTTGCCGAAGTAGCAGCTGTCGACGTGGTCGCGCTGCGGGCCGTAGGCGATGACCGAGGCGTCCAGGTCGATGTCCTTGCTGCGGAACGCCGGCTCCCAGCCCAGGCCCATCTTCACCTGGGAGAGCAGCGGGCTGCCCCCCTTGACCAGGGACACCGTCTGGTTCTTCTGGAGGCTGACTCTGCCCTTGTCGAGGTTGATCTTCCCGGAGCCCGGGACGGGCGGAGCGGGCGGTGCGGCGGGCGCGGGCGGGGCCACGACGGGGGGAGCCGTCGGCTGTGGGGCCGCCGGCTGGGGAGCGGTCTGCTGGGGGGCCGGGGCAGCCGTCGGCTCCTCCACCGTCACGCCGAAGTCGGTGGCGATGCCGGCCAGCCCGTTCGCGTACCCCTGGCCGACCGCGCGGGCCTTCCACGCGCCGTTGCGCAGGTAGATCTCGACGACCACCAGCGCCGTCTCGCTGCCCAGCTGCGGCGGCGTGAAGGTGCCCAGCACCGAGCCGTCGTCCGCGTTGCGGATGGTCGCCGTCGGCTCGACGCCCTGGAAGGTCTGCCCCGCGGCGTCGGGGCTGGCGGTGACGACGATCTTCTCGATGCCCGGGGGCACGGCGGCCGTGTCGACGGTGATCGCGTCCGGGGACGTACCGCCGCCGGAGCGGTACGTCACACCCGGGCCGTTCGGCTGGTTGTAGAAGATGAAGTCGTCGTCGGAGCGCACCTTGCCGTCGCCCGTGAGCAGCAGGCCCGACACGTCGAGCCGCACCGGGGCGGCGACGTCCACCGCCACCCGGGAGACGGGGAGAGGGATGTTCGAGCCAGGGGTCATAGCTGTCATGCCGCGTGAACGAACGACATCGCTTTACCGTTCCCTTACCGTCGAGCGGCCCTCGCACCGTCCCCCGATCGGCTCAGGAGACCCCGCGATCCGGCTCAGGGGACGACGACGATCTTCCGTCCCACCCCCGCCGCGAACTGCTCCAGCGCCTGCGGGTAGCTGTCCAGCGGGAGGCGGTCGCTGATGAAGACCTCCGGGTCCAGGACCCCGTTCGCGAACAGCTCCGCGGCGCGTTCGTAGCTGTGCAGGACGGCCATGGAGCCGGTGATGGTGATCTCCTGGTTGTAGATGCGGTACGGGTCGATCGTCACCCGGGTCGCGTAGTCGGCGACGCCGAACTGGAGGAAGGTGCCGGCCTTCGCCACCCGCTCCAGGCCGTCCTGGATCGCCGCCGCGTTGCCGGTCGCGTCGATCACCACGTCCCAGCCCCGCGGCCGGTCCAGTTCGTCGGCGTTCGCGGCGGACGCGGAGACGCCGAGCGCGCGGGCGGTCTCCAGGCGGGCCGGGTTCAGGTCGACCACGTCGACGCTGGCCGCGCCGGTGCGCTTGGCGAGTTCCAGCATCATCAGGCCCATGGTCCCGGAGCCGTAGATCAGGACGTGGGCGCCCAGGCGGGAGTTGAGGACGTCGTAGCCGCGTACCGCGCAGGACAGCGGCTCGACCAGGGCCGCGTCCTGGGTGCGGACGTGCTCGGGGAGCTTGACGCAGTTGGCGACCGGGGCGAGCGCGTACTGCGCGGCGCCGCCCGGCACGGTCACGCCGATCGCGGCCCAGCGTTCGCACAGGTTGTTGTGGCCGTTGCGGCACTGCCGGCACTCGTGGCAGTACAGGGACGGGTCGACCGCGACCCGGTCGCCGATCGCCACCTCCGTCACCTGGGTGCCCACGCCGACCACCTCGCCGGCGAACTCGTGCCCCGGGACGATCGGCAGCTTGGGCGCGAACTCGCCCTGGAGGATGTGCAGATCGGTTCCGCACAGGCCGCACGCGGCCACCTCCACGACGACCTCGCGGGGGCCGGGGGTCGGGTCGGGGACCTCGGTGACGACGGCACGGCCCACGGACTCGATGACGGCGGCCTTCATTTCACGGCTCCCAAGGACAGGCCCTGGACGAGTTTGTCCTGGGCGGTGAACCCCGCGGCGAGCACCGGCAGGGAGACGACGAGCGACGCGGCGCACACCTTCGCCAGGAACAGGCCCTGGCTGGTGATGAAGCCGGTCAGGAAGACGGGGGCGGTCTCGGCGACCACGCCCGTCAGCACGCGTGCGAAGAGCAGTTCGTTCCAGCTGAAGATGAAGCAGATCAGTGCGGTGGCGGCGACGCCCGGGAGGGAGATGGGGGCGACCACGCGCGCGAGGATCGTCGGCAGCCGGGCCCCGTCCACCCGCGCGGCCTCGATGACCTCGACCGGGACCTCGGCGAGGAAGGACTGCATCATCCACACCGCGATCGGGAGGTTCATGGAGGTGTAGAGGATGACCAGGAGCCAGATGTTGTCGAGCATCCCGGCGTTCTTCGCGAAGAGGTAGATCGGCAGCAGGCCCGCCACGGCCGGCAGCATCTTCGTGGAGAGGAAGAAGAACAGGACGTCCGTCCACTTCCGCACCCGGCGGATCGACAGCGCGTACGCGGCCGGGAAGGCCAGCAGGAGGACGAAGAGCGTCGAGACCACCGACGCCATCGCCGAGTTGATCAGTGCGGGCCACGGGCTCGCGCCGCCGCCGACGCCGAAGAACTCGCGGTAGCTGTCCAGGGTGAGGGCGGCGGTGAAGGACGGCGGGTTGGTCGCCGCGTCCGACTCGGAGTGGAAGGAGGTCAGCGCCATCCAGGCGATGGGCAGGAAGAACACGATCCCGGTCAGCCACGCGACCAGCCCGAGTCCGCCTCGCCGTACGAGGTTCAGGGCGGTGTTCATGCGCGGGACACCTCCTCGCGGAACAGCGACGACACCACACGCAGGGCGAAGGTCGCGATGATGATCGAGCCGATGACCACCACGACGCCGGCGGCCGAGGCGAGGCCGTTCTCGTGCGCCTGGTAGAAGCTCTGGTAGACGGTGTAGGGGAGGTTGGCCGTGCCCAGACCGCCGGAGGTGATCGTGAAGACCGCGTCGAAGTTCTGCACGATGTAGATCGAACCCAGCAGTCCGCCGAGTTCCAGGTACCGGCGCAGATGCGGGAGGGTCAGGTAGCGGAAGATCTGCCAGTCGCTCGCGCCGTCCACCCGGGCCGCCTCCAGCTGCTGCTGGTCGCGGCTCTGCAGCCCGGCCAGCAGGATCAGCATCATGAACGGCGTCCACTGCCACACCAGGGCGGCCTCGACCGCGATCAGCGGGTTGTCCGAGATCCAGTCCGGCTGGGGGCCGCCGACGTAGTGCAGCAGGCCGTTGAGCAGGCCGTACTCGGGGTTGTAGAGCACGTGCTTCCACAGCAGCGCCGCCGCGACCGGGACGATCAGGAACGGCGCGATCATCAGTGTGCGGACCACGCCCCGGCCCCGGAACTTCCGGTTCAGCAGCAGCGCCACCACCAGGCCGAGGACCAGGCTGACCAGCACCACGGTCACCGTCAGCAGCACCGTCGTCCACACCGAGTGGCGCAGGTCCGGGTCGGTCAGGACCTGGCGGTAGTTGTCGATGCCGGTGAAGTGCCGGTCCTTCGGATAGAGCGCGTTCCAGTCGAAGAACGAGATCACCACGGTCGCCACGAACGGCAGCTGGGTCACCACGATCATGAAGACCAGCGCGGGCAGCAGCGGGGCCCGGGTGGCCCAGGCCCGCAGACGGTCGGACGGGGGCCGGGGCGCCGGCCGCGCGGTGGCGGCGGCGACCCGGGGAGAGGCGGTGGCGGTCATGATCCCTCGTACTTCTTGCCGACGGCCTCGGCGAGCT
This sequence comes from Streptomyces sp. NPDC007157, assembly GCF_040634235.1. Taxonomy (NCBI): domain Bacteria; kingdom Bacillati; phylum Actinomycetota; class Actinomycetes; order Kitasatosporales; family Streptomycetaceae; genus Streptomyces; species Streptomyces sp. NPDC007157. Next base: position 134,025 of record NZ_JBEYFE010000006.1, on the reverse strand, counting down.
TCTGTGCCTTCTTCAGGGCGTCGTCCACGGACTGCTGGCCGGCGACGGCGGAGCTGATCTCCTGGGAGACCTTGGTGCCCAGGTCCGTGAACTCGGGGATGTCGACGAACTGGATGCCGGGCGCGGGCCGCGGCTGCACACCCGGGTCGTTGGGCTTGGCGCTGGCGATGGCGTCCCGGGTGACGTCCGCGAAGGCCGCCGCCTCCTGGCGGTACTGCTGGATGTCGTACGTCGAGGTGCGCTTGCCGGCCGGCACGTTGGCCCAGCCCGCCTTCTCGCCCACGAGCTTCTCGTAGCCCTTGCCGGACGCCCACGAGATGAACTTCCAGGCGTCGCCGGGGTTCTTGGACGCCTTCTGGATGCCCCACGCCCAGGTGTAGAGCCAGCCGGAGCTGTCGGTCTTGTCGACCGGCGCCGGGACGTAGCCCATCTTGCCCTTGACCGGCGAGCCGGTGGCCTCCAGCGAGCCCGCGCCGGAGGTGGCGTCGTACCACATCGCGGTCTTGCCCTGGGTCGTGTCGTTCAGGCACTCGGCGAAGCCGGACTGGGCGGCGCCGGCCTCGCCGTGCTTGCGGACCAGGTCGACGTAGAACTGCGTGGCCTTCTTGAACTCGGGGGCGTCCAGCTGCGCCTTCCAGTCCTTGTCGAACCAGGTGCCGCCGAAGGTGTTGACGACCGTGGTCAGCGGCGCCAGCATCTCGCCCCAGCCGGGCAGCCCGCGCAGACAGATGCCCTTCATACCGGGCTCCGCGCCGTCCGCCTTGGCGGCCAGGTCGGCGACCTGCTGCCAGGTGGGGTGGGCCGGCATGGTCAGCCCCTTCTTCTGGAAGACGTCCTTGCGGTACATCAGGAAGGACGACTCGCCGTAGAACGGCTCGCCGTAGAGCTTGCCGTCCGCCGCGGTGAGGGCCTGCTGCATCGGCTTGAGGATGTCCTGCTGGTCGAAGGCGGTGTCCTTCTTGACGTACGAGTCGATGGGCTCCAGCCAGCCGTTCTTGGCGTAGATCGGGATCTCGTAGTTGGAGAGGGTGGCGACGTCGTACTGGCCGGCCTGGTTGGCGAAGTCCTGGCTGATCTTGTCGCGGACGTCGTTCTCGGGCAGCACGGTGAAGTTCACCTTGATCCCGGTGTCCTTGGTGAAGTTGGCCTTGGTGAGCTTCTGCAGCTCCACCATCTGCGGGTTGTTCACCATCAGGACGTTGATGGAGTGGGCGGAGGAACCGCCGCCGGCGCCGGCGCCCGAGCAGCCGGCGAGCAGCGAGGTGGTCAGCGTTCCTGCGGCGGCCACCGCAAACAGGGCGCGGGGCGTTCGTCGGCTCTGGGTTCGCATGGGGTGCTCCTGGAGAACTGATGGGGAGATCTGAAGAACGTATGGGGGCATAAGGGGCATGTGTGGGCGGGAGGATGCCGTTCGGGGACTGCGGTCGGGCGGCCGGTCCGGTCGGCTCGGTGTCAGACGCGGAGGACCTGGGGGCCCTGGAGCGAGTAGCGGTGGGCCTCGGAGGCGGGCAGCAGGGTGCTGGTGACGATGGTCTCCAGCTCGCCGATCTCCGCGAACCGGCAGAAGCTGACCGCCCCGAACTTGGTGTGCACGCCGGCGAACACGGTGCGGCGCGCGGCCCGGATCGCCTGCGCCTTCACCTCGCTGACCGCCGGGTCGGGGGTGGTCAGGCCGTGGTCGCGGGAGATGCCGTTGGCGCCGATGTAGGCGAGGTCGATGACGAAGCCGGCGAGCATCTTCGTCGTCCAGTGGTCGACGGTGGCCAGGGTGCCGGAGCGGACCCGGCCGCCGAGCAGCAGGACGGAGACGTTCTCGGTCTCCGCGAGCGCGCCCGCCACCGGCAGGGACGCGGTGACCACGGTCAGCGGCCGGTCCGCGGGCAGCGCCTCGGCGATGAGCTGGGGGGTGAAGCCCTCGTCGACGAAGACGGTCTCCGCGTCGCCCAGCAGTTCGGCGGCGGCGGCCGCGATCCGGCGCTTCTCGGGGACGTGGCTGGTCGACCGGAACGCGAGCGTGGTCTCGAAGCCGGCGCTCTCCACCGGGTAGGCGCCGCCGTGGGTGCGCCGCACGAGCCCGTGGTCCTCCAGGGCGCGCAGATCGCGCCGGATGGTCTCCCTGGCCACGCCCAGTTCGGCGGCGAGCGCGGTGACGTCCACGGAGCCGGTGGTCCGGGCGGCCCGCACGATCTCGCGCTGGCGCTCTTCCGACGTCCTGGTGCTCATGCCGTCACCCACTTCCCTGTGGAACTGCCCGTTCGGGCCATGGGGGAAGTTGTACCTCCGGCGCACGTCGCTGACCAGGCCTGTTGCAAACCCGATACTGCCCGTATGTGCCCGGTTGTGCTCGGGCGTGCCCGTCTCGGAGCTGGGGCGCTGCTGTGCGGGACGTGAGATCGGGCATGATCCGTGCCCGAATACGACGGCGGGCGGGCCCGTTCGGTGCCCGCCCGCCGTCGTGAGCGCTCGTCTCAGTACGGCCAGAGGGGCGGGTCGTTGACGAAGCGGCCGCCCAGGTGGGTGTGGGCCGGGTTCTCCGGGTCCAGCTCGCCGTGCTCGGCGATCAGCTTCTCGGCGAACTGCTCCGAGTCGTCCTGCGGCTCGTAGCCGAGCGCCCGGGCGCTGGTCAGGTCCCACCACAGGCGGGTGTTGGCGGAGGAGCCGTAGACCACGGTGTGGCCGACCTCCTCGGCGGTCAGGGCCGCGTGGAAGAGCCGGGCGCCGTCGGCGGGGCTCATCCACACCGAGAGCATGCGCACGTCGGCCGGCTCGGCGAAGCAGGAGCCGATGCGGACGGAGACGGTCTCCAGGCCGTGCCGGTCCCAGTAGAGCTGGGCGAGGTCCTCGCCGAAGGACTTGGACAGGCCGTAGAAGGTGTCCGGGCGGCGGGGGGTGTCGATCGGGATGAGCGGATCGCCTGCGCGCGGCGCGGGGGTGTAGCCGACGGCGTGGTTGGAGGAGGCGAAGACGATCCGCGGCACGCCGGCCTCGCGGGCGGCCTCGTAGAGGTTGTAGGTGCCCTCGATGTTCGAGCGCAGGATCTTCTCGAAGGGTGCCTCCAGGGAGATCCCCGCGAGGTGGAGGACCGCGTCCACGCCGCGCACGGCCTCGCGCAGCGCGTCCTGGTCGGTGAGGTCGGCGGTGATCGCGTCCGGCTCACCGTCGATCGGGCGCACGTCGAACAGGCGCAGTGCGCACCCGTACTCCGGGAGCAGGGACCGCATCAGGGTGCCGAGCCCGCCGGCGGCACCGGTCAGCAGCAGCGTGCGGGGAGTGGGCATCCGCGGTCTCCTTGATTCGGCACCGATCGCGTACATGTACGGCATTCACATTCATGGACACGCTAGGGAGCTGGGGCGCGCTGAGTCAAGTGTGCCGTGGAGTGCGGTGATCCGCCTTGGTGTTGCCCGTTTCGCGGCTTGACCGGCACCAATGAGGAATCGTAACGTGGTCGCGTTCATGAATATGGACACCGATCAGACACATGCATCGACAGGGAGCGCCCGTGACGCCAGCCCCTCTCGCCGCGCGGCTCCGTGACCCGCGCGGGCCGCTCTTCTTCCCCGTCACGGCCTACGGCCCCGACGGCTCTCTCGACCTCGACGCCTACCGCGAGCATGTGCGCCGGGGCGTCGAGGCCGGTGCCGCGGCCGTGTTCGCCTGCTGCGGCACCGGGGAGTTCCACGCGCTGCTGCCCGAGGAGTTCGAGGCCTGTGTGGGCGCGGCGGTGGCGGCCACCGAGGGCCGGGTACCGGTGATCGCCGGCGCCGGCTACGGCACCGCGCTCGCCGTGCGCTACGCGCGTCTCGCCGCGGCCGCGGGCGCCGACGGCCTGCTCGCCATGCCGCCCTACCTGGTGGTCGCCGGTCAGGAGGGCCTGCTGCGGCACTACCGGGAGGTGGCCGCGGCGACCGACCTCCCGGTGATCGTCTACCAGCGGGACAACGCGGTGTTCACCCCGCCCACGGTCGTCGAACTCGCCCGCACCGAAGGCATCATGGGCTTCAAGGACGGCCTCGGCGACCTGGACCTGATGCAGCGCATCGTCAGCGCCGTCCGCACCGAGGTCCCCGGCGACTTCCTCTACTTCAACGGCCTGCCCACCGCCGAACAGACCCAGCTCGCCTACCAGGCCATCGGCATCACCCTCTACTCCTCGGCCGTCTTCTGCTTCGTCCCCGAGATCGCCCTCGCCTTCCACGCGGCCCTGCGCGAGGGGGACCGGCCGACGGTGGAGCGCCTGCTGGACGGCTTCTACCGCCCGTTCGTCGAACTCCGCGCCCAGGGCCGGGGCTACGCCGTCTCCCTGGTCAAGGCGGGCGTACGGCTGCGCGGTCTGGACGTCGGCGAGGTCCGGCCCCCGCTGCACGAGCCGGGCGAGGACCATGTGAAGCAGCTCGCCCAGCTGATCGAGCGCGGGTACGCACTGCTGGAGGAGGGCGCGTGACGGCGTCGGCGGGATCCGGGGGAGAGCGGTCGGAGGCATCGGCGGGAGCCGGAGGGGGGCAGCCGAAGGCGTCCCCGGGATCCGCAGGAGGCCGGCTGAAGACGTCGGCGTTCGTCTACCCCTGGGACGTGAACGGGGATCCCGGGGCCCCGGAGCGGATCGCCGCACTCGGCGTGGACCAGGTGACCCTCGCCTCCGCCTACCACTCGACCCGCGCGCTGACCCCCCGGCACCCGCGCCACCGCATCGTCACCGCCGAGTACGCGGCCGTCTACTACCCGGCGGGCGACCGCTGGGCGGGCCGCCGGCTCCGCCCCCACCAGGCGGGTGATTGGGCCCCCGGCGACGCCTACGGAGCAGCCGCCGAGGCCCTGGCCGGCGCCGGCCTCGACGTCCACACCTGGGTGATCCTCGCCCACAGCTCCCGCCTGGGCGCCGAGCACCCGGACACCTCCGTCGTCAACGCCTACGGCGACCGCTACCCCTGGGCCCCCTGCATCGCCCAGCCCGCCACGCGCGCGTACCTGACCGACCTCGCCGCCGAGGCCGCCGTCCGGCCGGGCGCGGCCGGCACCGAACTGGAGTCCCTCGGCTGGTACGGGCTCCCGCATCTGCACGCCCACGACAAGACCGGGGGCGTCGCCCTCGGTGACGCCGGCCAGTACCTGATGGCGCTGTGCTTCTGCCCGGCCTGTCGGGCCGGGTACGGCGACCAGGGGCTGGACGCCGACGAGCTGGCCACCGCCGTACGCGAGGCCCTGGAGCCGCTGTGGCGGGGTGCGGCGGACGACGGCGGATGGCCGACGGTGGAGAAGCTGCTCGGCGAACCGGTGGCGGCGGCCACCCGCGCGTGGCGCGACGGACGGGCCCGCACGCTCCAGGAGGCGGCCGTGGCCGCGGTCCGCGCGGCGGCCCCCGTCGGCTTCCAGGTGCTGCTGCACGCCGACCCGGTGGCCTACCACTGCGGCGCCAACGCGGGCGTGGACCCCGCGCACGTGCTGTCGGTCGCGGACGGCGTCGTGGTCCCCTGCGCGGGCGGTACGGCCCTGCTGGCGCCCTTCGCGGAGCACGCGCGCGAGGACACCGTTCTGGCAGCCAACTTCACGGTGGTCTCCGGGATGGGCGGCAGCCCCGGCACCCTGGCGGCCGACGCCGCCCGGGCACGCGACCTGGGCGCGACCGAACTGCGGCTGTATCACGCCGGGTTGGCGTCCGACGGCGACCTGGCGGCGGTGCGGGCGGCGCTGCGCTGAGCCAGTGACCAGGCGGTGGCCAGCAGCGCACCGCCGAAAACCGTCAACAGCAGCCGGTGGTCGACGAGTTCGACGAGGGCGGCCCCCACGGCCAGTCCGATCACGTTCGGCGTGAACATCAGCGTGTCGGCGGTCGCGGTGGCCCGTCCCAGTGCCGCGGCCGGGATCTCGCGCTGCACGGCGGTGTAGGCCGCGATCAGCACACAGGGCAGCCCGAGCCCGGCCGCCGCACTGCACGCCAGCACCACCGCGTCGTACGGCACCGCCCGCGCGGCCACCGCGACCCCGGTCAGCGCGATGCCGTACGCCGCGAACCGGCGCTCGCCGAGCCGCCGCAGGGCGGGCCCTGAGACCAGGCCGACGGCGACCGAGCCGGCGCCCTGGACGGCGTACATCACGCCCGTGTAGGCGGGGGAGCGGCCGAGGGCGTCCACCACCGCGTAGTTGAGGCTGCTGCCGAGCGAGGCGAGACACATCGTGGCGCCGCCGGACCGCACCAGCGGACGCAGGATCGGGTGCGACCACAGCAGCCGGACCCCCTCGGCGGTCTGTCCACGCCAGCTGCCGGCGGCCGGCCGCGGGCGTTCCTCGCGCACCCGGAGCAGCACGCACACCCCCGCCGCCAGCACGAAGGTGCCGGCGTCCAGCAGCGCCACGCTCGGCCCGCCGTAGGCCGTGTACAGCGCGGCGCCGGTCAGCGGGGCGACCAGCTTCATGCCCTCGCGGGCGGTCGTCCGCAGCCCGTTGAAGTCACCGAGCAGGTCCGGGTCGACGGCGGCGGCGACCAGGGCGGAGTTGGCCGCGTCCTCGACGACGCCTGCCGCGCCGTAGAGGACGAGGACGGTGAAGAGGAGCCAGACGGAGCCGGGCGAGTCGACCGTCCCGAGGGGGAGCAGGAGGACGGCGAGGGCGAGGTTCAGGCGGATGAGCAGGGGTTTGCGGCGGACGCGGTCGGCGAGGGTGCCGAGGGCGGGGCCGAGCAGGGTGGGGGTCCACAGTGCGGCGGTGCACAGGGCGGCGAGGCCGTCGGAGCCGGTGAGGTCCTTGACCCAGACGCCCGACACCAGCCAGAGCGCGGAGCTGCCGAAGCCGGACACGACGACACCGGTGAGGTAGAGGACCGCGTTGCGGTCGCGGAGCAGGCGGGTCACGGTCCAGGAGGTGGTCATGCCTGGTCATCGTGGGACTAAGGAGGGGGCGCGGGGATCGGGCAGGTGCCTTAAAGGCCGGGAGACCGTGCGCGGACTCCGGCTGAGTGCGAGGACGGACGGGCCGATGAGTTCCGGCGGTCGCTCCGGTCTACCTCCTGAAGGCGACGACCGAGTCAGCGGGAGACCTTGGATGAACGGCACGACCATGATCGACCTCGGCCCGCAGGCCAGGGTCGTGGCGGCGCTCGCGGAGCGGGTGACGGACGAACAACTGGCCGGGGCGACGCCGTGCCCCGCCTACGCGGTCCGTCACATGCTGGGCCACGTGGCAGGACTCTCCGTGGCCTTCCGGGACGCGGCCCGCAAGGACCTGGGGGCGACGACCGCCACGCCTCCCGGCACCGTCCTGCCCGACATCGGGCCGGGCTGGCGGGCGGAACTGCCCAAGGCGCTCGGCGACTTGGCCAAGGCCTGGCGGGAGCCGTCCGCGTGGGGCGGGATGACCCGGGCGGGCGGGATCGACCTGCCGGGGGAGGTGGCCGCGGCGGTCGCCGCCGACGAACTGGTCGTCCACGGCTGGGACCTGGCCCGGGCCACCGGCCAGGAGTACACCCCGGACCCGGTGGCGCTGGAGGCGGCGTTCGGCTTTCTGCGGGCGGTGGCGAAGGAGGCCGACCGGGGCCCCTTCGGCCCGCTGGTGCCGGTGCCGGAGAGCGCGCCACTGCTGGCACGGGTGATCGGGCTGAGCGGCCGGGATCCGGGCTGGAAGCCGTAAGGGGACCGGGCCGCAAGCCGTAAAAGGACCGGGCCGGAAGCCGTGGAGCGACTCGAACGGTGAGCGGGCGGGGATCCGGATCCGTACTCTCCTCGCCATGGCACTGAGCCTCACCGTCCTCGGTACGGCCTCTCCGCACCCCCGGCCCGGCCGCCCCTGCTCCGGCTATCTGCTGCGGGGCGGGGGCGCCGAGGTGTGGGTGGACGCGGGGACCGGTACCTTCGCGGAATTGCAGCGGCACACGGATCCGGCCCGGCTCACGGCGATCTGGATCTCGCACCTGCACGCGGACCACAGCGCGGATCTGCTGGCCGCCGCGTACGCGTACGCCTTCGGCGGGATGACGCCGGCCGCGCCGATACCGGTGTACGCGCCGCAGGCCTGCGCGGGGCGGCTGGCGGGCTTCCTCGGCCGGCCGGACCTGGGCTTCCTGGCCGGGGTGCTCGACTTCCGGCCGCTGTACGACGGGCACATGGTCCGGCACTGGAACCTGCGGCTCGCCGCGCGGGCGGTGGCCCACGACGTCGAGGCCTACGGGCTGCGCGCCGAATGCCAGGGGAGCGTACTGGCGTACTCCGGGGACAGCGGTCCCTGCGACGCGCTGACCGAGCTGGCCGCCCGCGCGGACGTCTTCCTGTGCGAGGCCGACCTCGACGAGCATCGCGATGGCGAACGGGTACATCTGACACCCGAAGACGCGGGACGGATCGCCCGGGACGCCGGGGTGCGGGAGCTGCTGGTGACGCATGTGGGGCCGACGCTGACCAGGGAGATGGCGGCGGCCCGGGCGGGCGCGGTGTCGGGACGGCCCACCAGCGTGGCACGGGAGGGCGAGGCCCGGGGCCTCTGAGCCCGGGGCGCGCTCGTCCGAACACCTTTGTCAGAAGCATTGACGAACCACGGCGGCCCTCCTACCTTCATCCGCGTCGTACTTCGTACGTCATATATGAGACGCGATATGCGAGATCAGATACGTCAGACCGGCTCGCCGGAGCCGGTACGTGACCCCGAGAGGCGCGCATGACCTCTGTGCCCATGCCGATTCCGTCCCGGACGCAGTATGTGCTGGACGCGATCAAGCACCGCATCCTCACCGGGCAGCTGACGCCAGGCCAGGCCCTGGTGGAGACCGAGCTGGCCGCGCAGTTCGGGGTGTCCAAGACCCCCGTGCGGGAGGCGCTCAAGACCCTCGCCGGGACCGGGCTGGTCGTGATGAGCCAGTACAAGGGCGTCACGGTGCGCATGGTGGACGCCGACATGGCGCGTGAGGTCTACGACGTACGGCTCCTTCTCGAACCCGAGGCGCTCCGGCGGGCCGTCAGGACAGGCGCCTGCCTGGACGCCGCCCGGGACGCGCTCACCCGGGCCGACGACGCGACCGACACCGCCGAACGCTCCCTCGCCAACCGGGACTTCCACCGCGCCCTCTACCTCCCGTGCGGCAACCCGCTGCTCGGCCGGATGCTCGACGAGGTCCGCGACCAGGCCGCCCTCGTCTCCGCCGTCGCCTGGGCCGCCTCCCCCTCCTGGGAACAGGAGGCCGGTGAGCACCGCGAGATCCTGCGGCTGGCCCTGGCGGGCGACGCCGACGGCGCCGCCGGTGCCCTGCACGCCCACATCGCGTCCTTCGTCGAGCGCGCGTACCCCGAAGCCCAGGCCGAGGAAGGACAGGAATGAGCAGCGTGGCGTTCGAGACCCAACGGGCGGCCCTGGCCGATGTGGTGGCCATCCCGGTGACCCCCTTCGCCGCGGACGGCAGCGTCGACCGGGACGGCCACCGGGCCCTGCTGCGCCGCCTCCTCGACGGCGGGATCCGCACCCTCACCCCCAACGGCAACACCGGCGAGTTCTACGCCCTCACCCCCGAGGAGCGGCGGCTCGTCACCGAGCTGACCGTCGACGAGGCCGGGGAGCGGGCCGTGATCCTCGTCGGCGTGGGACACGACGTGCCGACCGCCGTGGCCTCCGCCCGGCACGCCCAGGAGTGCGGCGCCCGGATGGTCATGGTCCATCAGCCCGTCCACCCGTACGTCTCGCAGGGCGGCTGGGTGGACTACCACCGCGCCATCGCCGAGGCCGTGCCCGAACTGGGCGTCGTCCCCTACCTGCGCAACGCCCAGCTCCCCGGCGCCCGCCTCGCCGAACTCGCCGACGCCTGCCCCAACGTGATCGGCGTCAAGTACGCGGTCCCCGACGCCGCCAGGTTCGCCGCGTTCGCCCGCGACGCCGGTCTCGACCGCTTCGTCTGGGTCGCCGGGCTCGCCGAGCCCTACGCGCCCTCCTACTTCTCGGCCGGCGCCACCGGCTTCACCTCCGGTCTCGTGAACGTCGCCCCGGCCGTTTCGCTGAACATGATCGAAGCGCTTCGATCCGGCGACTACCCGGCCGCCATGAAGGTCTGGGAACAGATCCGCCGCTTCGAGGAACTCCGCGCGGCCCACGGCTCCGCCGACAACGTCACCGTCGTCAAGGAGGCCCTCGCCTCCCTCGGCCTCTGCCGCCGTGACGTGCGCCCGCCCAGCAGGCAGCTGCCCGAGGAAGAGCGCGCCGAGGTCGCCGCCATCGCCGCCGGATGGTCCATATGAACGCGCCCCGCAAGCAGCCCGAGGAACTCCGCAGCCACCAGTGGTACGGCACCGAGGGCCTGCGCTCCTTCAGCCACCGCGCCCGCACCCGCCAGCTCGGCTACCTCCCCGAGGAGCACCTCGGCAAGCCGGTCGTCGCGATCCTCAACACCTGGTCGGACATCAACCCCTGTCATGCGCACCTCCGTGACCGGGCGCAGGCGGTCAAGCGGGGCGTGTGGCAGGCCGGCGGTTTCCCGCTGGAGTTTCCGGTCGCCACGCTCTCCGAGACCTTCCAGAAGCCGACCCCGATGCTCTATCGCAACCTCCTCGCCATGGAGACCGAGGAACTGCTGCGGTCGTACCCGGTGGACGGGGCCGTGCTCATGGGCGGCTGCGACAAGTCCACCCCCGCCCTCCTCATGGGCGCGGCCTCCGTCGACCTGCCGGCCGTCTTCGTGCCCGCCGGCCCGATGCTCCCCGGCCACTGGCGGGGCGAGGTCCTCGGCTCCGGCACCGACATGTGGAAGTACTGGGACGACAAGCGCGCCGGTCTGATCGGCGACTGCGAGATGCAGGAGCTGGAGAGCGGGCTGGCGCGCTCGCCCGGTCACTGCATGACCATGGGGACGGCCTCCACCCTCACCGCCGCCGCCGAGGCCCTCGGCGTGACCGTGCCGGGCGCGTCCAGCATCCCGGCCGTCGACTCGGGGCACGACCGGATGGCCGCCAGGGCGGGCATGCGGATCGTCGAACTCGTCCACCGGGACCGGCGGCTCTCCGACATCCTCACCGAAGAGGCGTTCGCGGACGCCGTCACCACCGTCCTCGGCCTCGGCGGCTCCACCAACGCCGTCATCCACCTCATCGCCATGGCGGGACGGGCGGGCGTGCGGCTCACCCTGGACGACTTCGACCGCATCGCCCGCACCGTGCCCGTCCTCGCCAACGTCCGGCCCGGGGGCCGGAGACATCTCATGGAGGACTTCCACTTCGCGGGCGGCCTCCCGGGCTTCCTCTCCCGCATCCCCGACCTGCTCCACCTCGACCGGCCGACGGTCTCCCACGACACCTACCGCGAGCAGCTCGCCGGCGCCCGGGTGCACGACGACGACGTCATCCGGCCCCGCGACAACCCGGTGGCAGCCGAGGGCGGAGTCGCCGTGCTGCGCGGCAACCTCTGTCCGGACGGTGCCGTCATCAAGCACATCTCGGCCGAACCGCGGCTCCTCAGGCACACCGGGCCCGCCGTCGTCTTCGACGACTACCGGACCATGCAGCGCACCATCGACGACCCCGCCCTCGGCATCACCGCGGACAGCGTGCTGGTGCTGCGCAACGCCGGGCCCAAGGGCGGCCCCGGCATGCCCGAGTACGGCATGCTGCCCATCCCCGACCACCTGCTGAAGCAGGGCGTGCGGGACATGGTGCGGATCTCCGACGCCCGGATGAGCGGCACGAGTTACGGCGCCTGCGTGCTGCACGTGGCACCGGAGTCGTACATCGGCGGCCCGCTGGCGCTGGTCCGCACCGGCGACTCCATCACCCTCGACGTCGAGGCCCGCACGCTCCGACTCGACGTGGGCGACGAGGAGCTGGCGCGACGCCGGGCGGAGTGGACGCCGCCGCCCGTGCGCCACCGGCGCGGTTACGGCGCCCTCTACGACCAGCAGATCACCCAGGCCGACACCGGCTGCGACTTCGAGTTCCTGGCCCGGCCGGGCGAGGTCCCGGACCCGTACGCGGGCTGACCGCACCACCCACAACCGCCACCACTCCAGATGATCGTCGAAGCGCTTCAACTGCGTGCATCCAGCAAGCGCTTCCTGCACCCGCTGTAACCAAAGCGAACGGAGAACAGTCATGGCCCAAGCCGCAGCCGTGGCGAAACCGCCCGCGCCACCCAGGCGGCGCCGTGCCTCCGCGACGCCGCGCAGGCTGCCGTATCTGCTGATCGCCCCGGCGGCCCTGCTGATGCTGGGCTTCATCGCCTACCCGGTGCTCAGTGTCTTCTACTACAGCCTGCAGAACTACAACCCGACCAAGCCCTGGCGGAACGGCTTCGCCGGCCTCGGCAACTTCACCCAGGCCTTCGCGCACGACCCGCAGTTCTGGTCCACGCTGACCTTCAGCGCCAAGTGGGTCGTGGTGGAAGTCGGGTTGCAGCTGCTGTTCGGTCTGGCGCTGGCGCTCATCGTCAACCAGACGTTCGTCGGGCGGGCGCTCGGCCGGGCGCTGGTCTTCTCGCCCTGGGCCGTCTCCGGCGTGCTGACCTCCGCGATCTGGGTGCTGCTCTACAACTCCCAGACGGGCATCACGCGTTATCTCGCCGACGCGGGCATCGGGTCGTACGGCACCAGCTGGCTCTCCGACACCTCGACGGTGTTCCCGGCGGCCGTGGTCGCCGACCTGTGGCGCGGCGTCCCCTTCTTCGCGATCCTCATCCTCGCCGACCTCCAGTCCGTCTCCAAGGACCTGTACGAGGCCGCCGAGGTCGACGGGGCCGGCCGGATCAAGCAGTTCTGGCACATCACACTGCCGCATCTGAAGGACGCCATCGTCCTCTCCACCCTGCTGCGCGCGGTGTGGGAGTTCAACAACGTCGACCTGCTCTACACCCTGACGGGCGGCGGTCCGGCGGGGGAGACGACGACCCTCCCGCTCTACATCGCCAACACCAGTGTCGACGCCCACAACTTCGGCTACGCCTCCGCGCTGACCACGGTGGCGTTCGTGATCCTGCTCTTCTGCTCGGTGGTCTATCTGCGGCTGAGCAAGTTCGGAGGCGACGCCAAGTGATCACCGAGATCGCCCCCGAGGCCGAACCCGTCGTGTCCGCACCCGCCCGGCCGGGGAAGAAGCGCCGCGCCTGGGACGCGGCCCCCCGCTGGCAGATCTACCTCCCCCTCGGGACCTACCTGGTCTTCACCCTCGTCCCCTTCTACTGGATCCTGCTCTTCGCCCTGCGCCCGGCCGGCTCCACCTCCCTGGTGCCCTGGCCGGTCACCTTCGAGCACTTCCGGAAGGTGTGGACCGAGCGCAGCTTCGGCACCTACTTCACCAACAGCGTCTACGTCGGTGTCGCCACCCTGCTGCTGACCACGGTCGTCGCGCTGGCCGGCGGCTACGCCCTGGCCCGCTTCGACTTCCGGCTCAAGCGCGGCTTCATGCTGGCCCTGCTCTGCTCCCAGTTCGTACCGGGCGCGCTGCTCCTGGTCCCGCTCTTCCAGATCTTCGCCAAGCTCCAGATGATCAACTCGCTCGGCAGCGTCGTCCTCGCCGAGACCGTCTTCCAGCTGCCGCTGTCGATGATCCTGATCAGCGGCTTCATCAGGAACGTGCCGTACTCCCTGGAGGAGGCCGCCTGGGTCGACGGCTGCAACCGGCTCACCGCCTTCCGGATCGTCGTCCTCCCGCTGCTGCGGCCCGGGCTGATCGCGGTCGGCTCCTTCGCCTTCGTGCACGCCTGGAACCACTTCCTGTTCGCCCTGATGTTCCTGTCCGACCAGAGCAAGCAGACCATCCCGGTCGGCCTCAACACCCTGATGAGCGCGGACAGCGTCGACCTGGGCGCGCTGGCCGCGGGCGGGATCATCGCCGCCGTACCGGTGGTGATCGTCTTCGCCTTCATCCAGAAGTGGCTGATCACCGGCTTCGGCGCGGGGGCGGTGAAGGGATGAGACACCACACGGGCCGACCGGGCCGGACGCTTACCCTGCACGCAAAGATCGACAGCGCAGGGAGCATGCCGTGAACTCTTCGACCATCGACATCGTGCTGGCGGGGGCGCGCGGCCACGGCCGCTGGCACCTGGAGAACATCCGCCGCCTCCAGGACAAGGGGGTGGTACGGCTCGCCGGCATCTGCGAGCTGACCCCGCTCGGCGCGGACGAGTTGCCGGAGGGCCTCGGCACGCCCGAGCAGTCCGCCGACTTCGGCGCCCTGCTCGATACGACCGGCGCCCGGATCGCCGTGATCTGCACCCCGATCCCCACCCACACCGACCTCGCGCTGACCGCCGCCGAGCGGGGCGTGCACCTGCTCCTCGAAAAGCCGCCGGCACCGTCGTACGCGGAGTTCCGGCGGATGGCCGACGGGGTCGCCAAGGCGGGCGTGGTCTGCCAGATCGGCTTCCAGTCGCTGGGCTCGGGCGCCGTGCCCGCGATCCGCAAGCTGCTCGCCGAGGGCGTGATCGGTGACGTGCTGGGGGTGGGCGGCGCGGGCGCGTGGGCCCGCGCCGAGTCCTACTACCGGCGGGCGCCCTGGGCCGGCAAGCGGCGCCTCGGCGGCGTGGACGTCGTCGACGGCGTCCTCACCAACCCCTTCGCGCACTCCGTCGCCACCGGCCTCGCCCTGCTCGGCACCCCCCGCGCCGAGGACGTCACCGGCATCGAGACCGAACTGCTGCGCGCCAACGACATCGAGTCCGACGACACCTCCTGCGTCCGCGTCACCACCCCGCGCGGCCCGCTCACCGTCGCCGCCACGCTCTGCGCCGAGGAGCCCGGGGACCCCTATGTCCTGGTGCACGGCACCAGCGGCCGGATCACCTTCTGGTACAAGCAGGACCGGGTGCTGGTGCAGCGGGCGGGCCACGGCCCGCAGGAGACCGAGTACGGCAGCACGGACCTGCTGGAGAACCTCGCCGACCACCTCACCACCGGCGCCGAACTGCTGGTGGAACCCGACTCGACGGGCGCCTTCATGAAGGTCGTTGAAGCGATTCGACTGGCCGGTGACCCGGCCGCCCTGCCCGCCGACGCCTGGCGCTTCCTGCCCGAGGAGGACCGCCGGGTCGTCACCGGCATCGACGCCCTGGTCGCGGCCTGCGCCGACACCCTCGCCCTCTACTCCGAGCTGGCCGCCCCCTGGGCCCCACCGAAAGCGGTGAGCACATGACAGACACCCTGGTGTTGCGGGTCGCGGGCCGCCCGGTCGCCCGCTACGTCACCCGGCCCGAACTGCCGGCCCGCCTCTCCCCGCGCCCCTACCTGCACCCCGTCACCACCCTGGCCGGCACGGCGGTCACCGAGCTGACCCCGGCCGACCACACCCACCACCTCGGCGTCGGTGTCACCGTTCCCGACGTCGAGGGGTTCAACTTCTGGGGCGGGCGGACCTTCGTCCGGGACCAGGGTCCGACCGAACTGGACAACCACGGCACCCAGCGCCACCTGGCGTTCCAGCTGAGCGACCCGGACGGGTTCGTGGAAGAGCTGCGCTGGGCCGCCGCCGGCACCGAGCTGCTGCGCGAGCGGCGCACGGTCGCCGCGACCGAACTCACCGACACCGCCTGGGCGCTGGACTTCACCTTCTCCCTCACCAACGTCACCGAAGGCCCGCTGTCGATCGGCAGCCCCGCCACCAACGGACGCCCCGGCGCGGCCTACGGCGGCTACTTCTGGCGGGCCCGCAAGGAGGCCGCCGCCCCGGACGTCTTCACGGCCGACCTGGAGGGCGAGCCCGCCGTGCACGGCCGGAGCGCCGACTGGCTGGCGCTGGCAGGCACCGGCTGGACCCTCGTCTTCGCCGGGGCCACCGAGGAGACCCGCCGCGACCCCTGGTTCGTCCGCACCGCCGAGTACCCGGGCGTCGGCTCCGCACTGGCCCCCGTCGAACGGCTGCCCCTCCCGCCCGGCGAGACCGTCGTACGGCGCGTCGTCACCGTCGTCGCCGACGGGCGGCTCCGGCCGGGCGAGGCGGCCGCGCTGGTCCGCAAGGCGGTGACCCGATGACCACCTTCACCCACCCGGGCCTGAACGCCGACCGGTCCGACCCGGACGCCGTCCGCGTCGGCGACGACTTCTGCCTCACCGCCTCCGGCCTCGGCCGCGCCCCCGGACTGCCCCTGCCGCACTCCCGCGACCTGGTCGAGCGGACCCTCGTCGGTCACGCCCTCGAACGCCTGCGGCCCGAAGAGCGGTTCACCGCCCCGTCCGGCCCGGTGTTCGCCGCCACGCCCAGGCGCCGGGACGGCGCCGAGCAGCCGAACGTCCGCACCACCTCACATCTCCATTGGATCCAGAAGAAGAGAGCCGACCAATGAAGACCAGCATCCGCATTCGCAGAAGCAGGCGTGCGGCCGTCGCCGTCGCCCTGGGCTCCGTGCTCGCCCTGACCGCCACCGCCTGCGGCGACGACGGCAGCGGCAGCGCGGGGGACAAGGGCGACGAGGGCTCCGGCAAGGGCACGATCACCTTCTGGGACAACAACGGCGGTGTCCGCACCGACGTCTGGAAGCAGATCATCGCCGACTTCGAGAAGCAGAACCCCGGCATCAAGGTGGACTACGTCGGCGTGCCCGCCGCCAGTGTGCAGTCCAAGTACGACACCTCCATCCAGGGTGGCGGACTCCCCGACGTCGGCGGTGTCGGCACCGCGATGCTCGCGGAGGTCGCCGCGCAGGGTGCCCTCGAACCGCTGGACAGCCGGCTCGCGAAGAGCTCCCTGAACGGCAAGCTCAACGAGAAGTTCCTGGAGAGCGTCAAAGCCGCCGGCGGCGACGGGAAGACCTATTCGGTGCCGACGTCCGCGAACAACGGAACGCTCTGGTACCGGACCGATCTGTTCAGCGCGGCCGAGCTGGACCCGCCGACCACCTGGACGAAGTTCTTCGCGGCGGCCGACGGACTCACCGACAAGGGGAACAACAAGTTCGGGTACACCATCCGGGGCGGTGAGGGGTCGATAGCCCAGGCGCTGGACGCCATGTACGGGCAGAGCGGGATCACCTCGTTCTGGAACGGCGACAGGACGACGGTGAACGACCCGAAGAACGTCGCCGCTCTGGAGAAGTACGCCGGGCTCTACAAGAAGGACACCCCGTCCGCCGACGTCAACAACGACTTCACCAAGATGGTCGCGCAGTGGGACTCCGGCACGATCGGGATGCTGAGCCACAACCTCGGTTCCTACGCCGACCACGAGAAAGCGCTGAGCGGGAAGTTCAAGGGAATTCCCAATCCCACGCTCGACGACGGGACCCGGGTGCAGGTGTCCAACCCGGTCGACGGTCTCGGGCTGTTCAAGTCCAGCAAGAACAAGGCCGCCGCCTGGAAGTTCATCGAGTTCGCGGCGTCCCACGAGGCCAACAGCGAGTGGAACGAGTCGGCGGGGCAGGTGCCGGCGAACAACGAGGCGGCGCGGGACGCGTGGGTGCGGGCGTCGGAGCCGACGAAACTGGCCGCCGAGGCACTCAACGGGGCGTCCACCAAGATCGTGCAGCTTCCTTACTATCTGCCGGACTGGAACACCGTTTCCAAGGCCGACAACGAGCCGAACTTCCAGAAGGTGCTGCTCGGGAAGCTGACGGCGAAGGAGTTCTTGGACACGTTGGCCGATCAGCTCGACAAGGCTCAGGCGGACTGGAAGAAGAACCACTGAGTTCGGGTGGGTGCGGTCGTGGGGGACTGCGGGTCTGTCGTGGCTGGTCGCGCAGTTCCCCGCGCCCCTGAGCAGTTCATGTCGTCCCCTGCTGGAAAGGTGACCCCGTGTCCCTCACGCGCAGACAGGTAACTTCCGCGGCCCTCGGTGCCGTTCCTCTTGTCGGTCGCTCTTCCGAGAAGCACCGTCGCACCCTGTACATCGCCGGTGATTCCACCGCCGCCCAGAAATTCGCCGACGCGGCTCCGGAGACCGGATGGGGAATGGCGCTCCCCTTCTTTCTCCGGAACGACGTCAGTGTCTCCAACCAAGCCGTCAACGGCCGGAGTTCCAAGAGTTTCGTCGACGAGGGGCGGCTCGATGCCATCCTCGCCGCCGTCCGGCCGGGTGATCTGCTCCTCGTCCAGTTCGCGCACAACGACGAGAAGAGTGACGATCCCACCCGGTACACCGAGCCCTGGACGACGTTCCAGGAGTATCTGCGGATGTACATCGACGGAGCCCGCGCCAAGGGCGCCCGGCCCGTGCTCGCCACGCCCGTGGAGCGGCGGAGGTTCGACGCCGGCGGCAACGCCGTGCCGACCCACGGCGACTACCCGGCGGCGATGCGCGCGCTCGCCGCGCGGGAACGTGTGCCGCTGCTCGACATCGAGGCCCTGTCGCTCGCGCTGTGGCAGTCGCTCGGGGTCGAGGCGACCAAGACGTACTTCAACTGGACCGACACCGAACAGGACAACACGCACTTCAATCCGCCGGGGGCCATCGCCGTGGCCCGGCTCGTGGCGCGGGAGCTGTCGCGCACCCGGGTGCCGGCCCGGCACGACGTCATCCGGCTGCACCAGGACATCCCCACGTCCTGGATCACCTGGCCACCCGCATAGCTGAGGAGACCCGCACAGTGCGTACACCAATATGTCATGCACGCGTCACAGTGGCGGTCGTGGGCTGCACTGCCCTCGTGCTCGCCGTGACCGGGACCGCCCAGGCCGCCGCCCCGCACCGGGCCGCGCTCGAACGCCAGGTGCTGGGCGCCGGCGACGGCTGGGGCTCAGCCACCACCGGGACCACCGGCGGGGCCGCCGCCGACTCCGCACACGTCTACACCGTCACCACCTGGGACGGGTTCAAGGCCGCCCTGGCCGACGGGGGCAGCGCGCCGAAGATCATCAGAGTCAAGGGGGTCATCGACGCGGACGGGCCGAGCTGTGACTCGTTCGCCGTGCCCGGCTACGACTTCGATGCCTACCTCGCCAAGTACTCACCCGAGGCCTGGGGGCACTCCGCCAACCTGGACGGCGAGCCCGACGACAGCCCGGAGGGGCTGCGCCGCGCCTCCGCCGCCCACCAGGACGCCTACATCAAGGCGAACATCCCGGCCGACACCACCATCGTCGGCATCGGCAAGGGCGCCGGTTTCAAGGGCGCCAGCCTGCAGATCAAGGCCGTCGACAACGTCATCGTCCGCAACCTGGACTTCGAGAGCCCCCTCGACTGCTTCCCGCAGTGGGACCCGACCGACACCGCCGACGGCAACTGGAACTCCGAGTACGACAGCGCGGTGGT
This sequence comes from Streptomyces sp. NPDC007157, assembly GCF_040634235.1. Taxonomy (NCBI): domain Bacteria; kingdom Bacillati; phylum Actinomycetota; class Actinomycetes; order Kitasatosporales; family Streptomycetaceae; genus Streptomyces; species Streptomyces sp. NPDC007157. The sequence continues at coordinate 114,892 of NZ_JBEYFE010000006.1, read as the reverse complement.
CTACGGGTCGACCCATGTGTGGCTGGACCACGACACGTTCACCGACGGCGACCACCCGGACAGCACCCTGCCCTCCTACTTCGGGCGGATCTACGAGCAGCACGACGGTGAGCTGGACATCGTCAAGGGCGCCGACTACGTCACCGCCTCCTGGAACGTCTTCGAGGACCACGACAAGACGATCCTCATCGGCAACAGCGACAGCGCGTCCACGGCCGCCGTCGACCGGGGGCACCTCAAGGTCACCTTCCACCACAACCTGTTCTCCGACCTGGTGGAGCGCGCGCCGCGCGTGCGGTTCGGGCAGGTCGACTCCTACAACAACCACTTCGTCGCCGAGGACGGCTACGGCTACAGCTACGGCATCGGCATCGAGTCCCAACTCGTCGCCGAGCACAACGCGTTCACCCTGCCCGACACCGTCAAGGCCGGCTCGATCCTGAAGAAGTGGAACGAGTCGACGCTCACCGCCGACGACAACTACGTCAACGGTGAGCCGACGGACCTGATCGCCGTCCACAACGCGCAGATCCCCGCCGAGACCCTCCAGGCGGGCTCGACCTGGACCCCGACCCTGCGCACGAGGGTCGACCCGGCACGGGCCGTGCCACGCATCGTCGACTGCGGGGCCGGGGCCGGCCGGCTGCGCTGACCCTGTCGCGTCCTCGGGCCGGGGCGCCCCACCGCCCCGGTCCCGTCCCTCACCTTCACCCGAGCCGCACCGCGAAGGAGCATCCGCATGCCCTCGCACCAACCTCGACCTCCCCTGTCCAGAAGGGGCTTCCTGATCGCCGGCGCCGGGGCGGGCGCCGCGCTCGGTCTCGCCGCCGGCCCCGCCCGGGCCGTCGGCGGCGGCCGCCGTCCGTTCGGGCGGTACGGGTCGCCCGAACGCCGTCTCACCCCGGAGACCCTGTACGTCGACCCGCACGGCCGCGGCGACTTCACCACCGTCCAGGCCGCCGTCACCGCCGCCACCGGCAGCGGCCGTACCCTCGTCCTCGCCCCGGGCGTCTACCGGGAGACCGTCGCCCTCGACGCCACCCGCACCGAGGCCACCTGGATCGGCGCCTCCGGGGACCCGCGTGACGTCGTCATCGTCCACGACAACGCGGCCGGCACCGCCAAGCCCGGCGGCGGGACCTACGGCACCACCGGCTCCGCCACCACCACCGTGCAGGCCGACGGCTTCACCGCCCGCCGGATCACCTTCGCCAACGACTGGCTGCGCGCCGACCACCCGGACATCACCGGCACCCAGGCCGTCGCCCTCAAGGTGCAGGGCGATCGCAGCGCCTTCCACCACTGCCGCTTCCTCGGGCATCAGGACACCCTGTACGCCGACTCGACGGCCCTCGGTGTCTTCGCCCGCCAGTACTTCGCCCACTGCCACGTCGAGGGTGACGTCGACTTCGTCTTCGGGCGGGCGACCGCGGTGTACGAGCGGTGCCACTTCCGCACCCTGGACCGGACCGACCTCGCGGCCGCTCCGTACGGGTTCGTCTTCGCGCCCTCGACGGCGGTCCTCAATCCGCGCGGTTATCTGGTGACCGGGAGCCGTGTCACCGGCGAGGCCCCGCCCGCCTCCTACAAGCTGGCCCGCCCCTGGGTGCCCAGCTCCGACACCACCGCCCGGCCCTCGCTGGTCGTCCGGGACAGCATGCTCGGCCCCGGCATCGACGCGGTCGCGCCCTACACCGACATGTCGGACGCCTTTCCCTGGCAGAGCCAGCGCTTCGCCGAGTACCGCAACCTCGGCCCCGGCGCCGAGATCACGGTTGCCGCGAACCGGCCCCAACTCACCGCCGAGCAGGCCGAGTCCGTGACCCGCGAGGCCTACCTCGGCGACTGGACCCCGTGGCAGGGGTGCTGACGTGCCGTCGAGACGTACGCTGCTCGCCGCCGCCATCGCCGTCGGCGCCTCATCGGCCTTCGCCACGGACCACGACCGCCGTGTCCTGCACGTCCATCCCGGTGACTCCGTCCAGGCGGCCGTGGACGCGGTGTCCGGGCCGGGCCGGACGATCGTCGTGCACCCGGGGACGTACCGCGAAGTCGTGAACGTGCCCGCGGACAAGGTGCGGTTGACCCTGCGCGGTGCGAGCCGTGATCCCAGGGCCGCCGTGATCGTCTACGACAACGCCAACGGGACGCGGAAGCCGGACGGGTCGGGGACCTACGGCACCGCGGGCTCCGCGACGTTCACCTCCGCGGCGGCCGGACTCGTCGTGCGGGATCTCACCCTCGCCAACGACTGGCTGCGCGCCGACCACCCGGAGATCACCGGGACCCAGGCCGTCGCCGCGTACCTCACCGGGGACCGTACGCACGTCGAGAACGTGCGGCTCCTCGCCCACCAGGACACCCTGTTCGCCGACACGACCGAACTCGGCTCCTTCGACCGGCAGTTCTTCCACCACTGCTATGTCGAGGGGGATGTCGACTTCGTCTTCGGGCGGGCGGTCGCGGTGTACGAGAACTGCCACTTCCGCACCCTGCGACGGGACGTGGACTTCACTCCCAAGGGCATGGTGTTCGCCCCCTCGACCGCCCGTGCCGATGCACACGGGTTCCTCGCCGTCCGCTGCCGGTTCTCCTCCGGCGCGGAGGACGGGGCGTACAAGCTGGCGCGGCCCTGGGTGCCGACGTACGAGACCACCGCCTGGCCCTCGCTGGTCGTGCGGGACAGTCTCATCGGCCCCGGCATCGATCCCGTCGCGCCCTACACGAACATGCGGGACGCCTACCCCTGGCAGTCCATGCGGTTCCACGAGTACCGCAACCACGGGCCGGGCGCGGTGATCACCGTCCCCGGCAACCGGCCCCAGCTCAGCGCCGCCGAGGCCGCGTCGCACACCCCCGCCGCCTACCTCGGCGACTGGAAACCCGTCCACCAGCCCTGATCGACGAAAGGACCCGCACGTCATGCGTCGTATCAGCTTCCTCACCGCGCTCGCCGTGACCACGGCATCGCTCGGACTCGCCGTGCTCGCCACCCCGGCGCACGCGGCGACGGTCGTGGTCAGCAACTCCACCGACCTGACCAACGCCATCAAGAACGCCACCGCCGGCACGGTCATCCAGGTCCGCGGCGGCACCTATTACCCGACCGCCACCCTCCAGTCCACCGCCAACGGCACCTCGTCGTCGCCGGTCACCCTCACCGCGTACGGCTCGGAGACCGTGAAGATCGACGGGTCCTCGCTGCCCTCCGGCTCCTGGATCCTCAAGCTGACCGCCGACTACTGGAACGTCTCCGACATCACCTTCCAGAACTCGCCGGACAGCGCGGTCGTCTGCCAGTCCTGCACCGGGACCAACTGGAACAACATCAAGACCATCGACGGCGGCGACTCCGGCTTCACGCTCACCGGGGACGGGACGGTGAACAACACCGTCAAGAACATCGACTCCTACGGCAACTACGACGCCGCCACCCACGGGGAGAACGCGGACGGGATCGCCGTCAAGTTCGGCTCGGGCACCGGGAACCTGATCTCGGCGGCACGGACGTACGACAACTCGGACGACGGGATCGACTTCTGGTCCTTCTCCTCGCCGGTCACCGTCGAGCACACCTGGTCCTTCGGCAACGGGTACAACCGCTGGGGCGACTCCGCGTTCGCCGGTGACGGCAACGGCTACAAGCTGGGCGGCGACGGCGAGGTGGTCGCGCACGTCGTCAACAACTCGGCCGCCTGGGGCAACGCGGGCAACGGGTTCACCGAGAACTCCAACACCGGGGCGATCGTCATCAACCGCACCACCGCCTACGCCAACGGCAACTGGGGCTACTACTTCGCCACCAGCGCCGCCCGGCTCGGCAAGAACCTCGCCGTGAGCAACGGGAGCGGCCCGGTGACCAAGGGCTCCTCGGTCGTGTCGGCCGGCAACAACTGGGACAGCGGGATCAGCACCCCCGCCTTCAGGTCGACGGACGCGAGCAGCACGTACAACGCCCGCAGCTCCAGCGGCACACTGCCCGCGACCACCTTCCTGACGACCGGAAGCACCACCATCGGGGCCACCATGGACTGACCCGGACATCCGGAACCATTCCCTCCAGGGCGCTTGACCCGGTTTTTGCCTGTGGATGAGATATCGATCAGGCAACGGGACTCGCGCCCACCAGGATGACGCGCGTAGAACTCCTGTCATGCATAAGTCACTCCGCATCGCGGCGATCACCGCCTCCTGCGCGGTCGCCGCCGGCGCCCTCTACGGCGCCGGCGCCGCCACCGCCGGCCAGAAGACCGCGAACTCCACCCACGAGCCCTACAACATCGGGCTCCTGGTGAAGGACATCGACACCTACTACGGCACCACCGCCGACGCGGGCGGTGTCTACCAGGCGTCGCCGACCAGCCCGTACGCCAAGGACCTGGCGCACCTCGACAAGGACGCCGAGCGGTACATCGACCGGGCCGCGCGCAAGGCCCACCGCAAGGGCGAGAAGCCCGCGGTCGTCTTCGACATCGACGACACGCTGCTGCTCAGCCTCGACTACGAGAAGCGCTACAACTACACGTACAACTCCGCCACCTGGGCGGCCTACGTCAACAAGGCCGACCGTCCGGGCGTCTTCGGCAGCGCCGAGCTGGTGCGGTACGCGAAGCAGAAGGGGGTGGAGGTCTTCTACAACTCCGGTCTCAGCGAGGCGCAGCGCACCGCCGCCGTCGAGAACCTGAAGAAGATCGGCTCCGACGTCAACCTCGACGCCGGGCACATGTTCCTCAAGGACGCGGCCAACCCGCCGTCGTACCTCAGCGGTTGCGCGACCGCGGGCAGCTGGACCTGCACCACCGTGCAGTACAAGTCCGGCACCCGCAAGCACATCGAGAAGGACCTCGGGTACGACATCATCGCCAACTTCGGCGACCAGTACTCGGACCTGGACGGCGGCCACGCGGACCGCACGTACAAGCTGCCGAACCCGACGTACTTCGTGTCGTAGGCCGCAGGTCTCGGTCGGCGGACGCGGCAACCCTTTCCGGCCGCGGTGGCGACTGGGAGACGGAAACGGGCCGGGGTGACCCCTCCGGCCCGTTTCGCTCCCCTCGTCAGCACGTCGTCATCGGCGACGTCAAGGAAAGGAACGGCCAGTGCGCTTCAGCACCGGACGCCACCGCAGGACCCGTACCCTCTCGATCGCCGCGGCGGTGGCCGTCGCGGCGGGCGCGGGCGGCGTCTACCTCGGCCTGTCGAACGGCGGTGCCCAGGCCGCCACCGGCACGGTCACCGTCTCCACCACCGCACAACTGGAGTCGGCCGTCGCGAACGCCACCGCCGGCACCGTCATCCAGGTCCGCGCGGGCACCTACTACCCGACCGCCACCCTCAAGTCGACGGCCGGCGGTACCGGCGCGAAGCGCATCACGCTCAAGGCCTACAGCGGCGAGAAGGTGAAGATCGACGGCTCCAGGCTGCCCGCCGGTTCCTGGCTCGCCGGGATCTACGGCAGCTACTGGACCGTCCAGGACCTCACCTTCCAGAACTCCCCGGCCCAGGGCTTCGTCGTCACCTCGTCCACGGGCGGCGTCTTCAAGAACCTGGTCACCGCGGACAACGGCGACTCCGGGTTCACCCTCCGCGGCGACGGCACCGTGAACAACCTCGTCCAGAACCTGGACAGTTACGGCAACTACGACAAGGCCGGGCACGGCCAGAACGCCGACGGGATCGCCATCAAGTTCGGCTCGGGCTCGGGAAACAAGGTGACCGGCGCCCGCCTCTACAACAACTCGGACGACGGGCTGGACCTCTGGCAGTTCTCCTCCCCGGTCACCATCGAGCACAGCTGGGCCTTCGGCAACGGCAGGAACCGCTGGAACGACTCCGCCTTCGAGGGCAACGGCAACGGGTTCAAGCTGGGCGGCGGGGGCGTCGCCGTCGCGCACGTCGTCAACGACGACGCGGCCTGGGACAACACCCTGAACGGGTTCACCGAGAACTCCAACACGGGCGCGATCGTGCTGAACCGCGACACGGCCTACGCCAACGCCCAGGCCGGGTTCTTCTTCGAGACCGGCAAGGCCCGGCTGGCGCGGAACCTGGCGGTGGGCAACGGGGGCGGGGCGGACAAGCTGGGGTCCCGGGCGGTGTCCGCGGCGAACAGCTGGGACGGCGGGGTGAGCACGCCGGCTTTCAAGTCGATCGACGCGACGACGGCGTACGGGGCGCGTGGCTCCGACGGCTCGCTGCCGGCGACCACGTTCCTGACTACGGGCTCCACCGCCGTCGGGGCGACCATGAACTGAGGCCGCGGGTTTCGCCGTGGTCGATCGCGCAGTTCCCCGCGCCCCCAAGGGGCGCGGAGAGCCGCCATTCCTTTATGAGTCGCCGTCGGCTGTCGTGTGCGTCGCGAAGCCGCCCGTCACCGCGTACTGCCTGCCGTCCGTACTGCCCGTGATCGTGTAGCGGTCGCCCTTGGCGTCGCGGCCGCCCTGCTCGTGGTTGTACTGGCCCGCGAACACCCACTGGCCGACCGCGACCTCGCGGTCCGGCTTGAGCGTCCAGGTGTAGACCAGGAAGCCGTCCTGCTCGGTCACCGTCTGCGTGAAGTCGGTCTCCGGCAACGAGCGCCAGGCTCCGGCCGAGGACACCCCGCCGGTCTGGGCCACCCGCAACCGCACGGTCAGCGCGGTCAGCCGCTCGGAGGTCTTCAGGGTGACGTCCGACTGCGCCCAGAAGTCGTTGCTGTGCGGGTCCACCGAGCCGTCCGACCACAGGGGGCCGTCCGTCTCGCCCTCGGCGACCGGCGCCGTCGGGGTGGCGGAGGCCGTCGCGGTCGCGGAGGGCCTCGAACTCGCCGTGGGATGCGACGACTTCGAGGGCGTCCTGGGGGACGGCGGGACCGCCGGACGGGTCGGCGGCCGGGAAGTGACGTCGGGGGACGCGGAGGGTGTCGGCGACACCGCGACCGTCTTCTCGGTGGGCGGGTCCTTCACGGCCGAGGCGACCGCGTAGCCGCCGACGCCGAGGACCGCGGCGACCGCCGCCGTGGCGCCGGCCACCCGTACCCAGCCGAACAAGGGCGGCAGGGTGGCGCGATGGCCGGGGCGGGCCTGCGCGGCCATGCCCCGCTCGACCCGGGCCAGGATGCGGGCACGGTCGGGTTCGTGCTCCTCGGCCGCCTCGTGCAGCCGGGCGCGCAGCTCGTCGTGCACGTCCTGCTGCCTCATCGGTTCCTTCCTCCGCTCTCACCGGCGCGCGGCGCCATCGCCGCGTGCACCCGCTGCGGCACACCCCGGGAGTCGCCGACCAGCCGCTGCAGCTCGGCCATGCCCTTGGAGGTCTGGCTCTTAACGGTACCCACCGAGATCCCGAGGGCGAGCGCGGTGTCCTTCTCCGACAGGTCGAACGCGTGCCGGAGTACCACACACGCCCGTTTGCGGAACGGCAGGCGGCGCAGCGCCCCCTGGACGTCGACCACGCCGGCGATGTCCGGGTTCTCGGTCCTCTCCTCGCGGTGCGACCAGAACAGGGCGACACGGCGCCGCTCGCGCACGGCGCTGCGGATGCGGGTGCGGGCCAGGTTGGCGACGACACCCCGGGCGTAGGCCACCGGGTGGTCGGCCGCGCGCACCCGGTCCCAGCGGTGCCAGAGCGCCAGCAGCGCGTCGGCGGCCAGGTCGTCGGCGGTGTCGGCCTCGCCGGTCAACATGTGGGCGAGGCGCGAGAGTTCGGCGTAGTGGCGTTCGAAGAAGGCATGGAACTCCGCGGCGGCGGCGTCGTCGACGACTGTGCCCACGGGTTGACCTCTTCTGTCAGGGTGTCTGCGTCGCGCTACCTATGTCATGTAAATGACAGGCGTATCGACATGCGAACGCCCGGAGGAACGTTCCGGCGAGATCCGGAGCGTAGCAGTGATCTTTTTGTGTGCGCTGTACGGGGGTTCGGTGGCGGTCCGGTCGACCGGAGTCCATCAGGCCTGATTCCGTAACACGGGGAAAACCTGAAACCGGTTCGACGCGGGAACAATCCAGCCAGCATCCGCACACGATCGCTCAGGCAACGAGGAGTACGACCATGTCCGAGTCGCAGAAGGTGGACGAGCGGCAGAGCGCCCCGCCACCTGCCCGCAACACCGTCGACCGGTTCTTCAAGATCTCCGAACGAGGTTCCACCTTCGGCCGGGAGATACGCGGCGGCTTCGCCACGTTCTTCACCATGGCCTACATCCTTGTCCTGAACCCCATCATCCTCGGCAGCGCCAAGGACAAGTTCGGCCACACCCTCGACACCGGCCAACTGGTCACCGCCACCGCGCTGGTGGCCTGTGTGATGACGGTCATCATGGGCGTCGGCGGCAACCTGCCGCTGGCGATCGCGGCCGGGCTCGGCCTCAACGCCGTCGTGGCCTTCCAGTTGGCGCCGCTGATGAGCTGGTCCGACGCTATGGGCCTGGTCGTCCTCGAAGGCATCCTGATCTGTGTGCTGGTGGTGACGGGCCTGCGCGAAGCGATCATGAACGCGATCCCGCAGGCGATGAAGCAGGCGATCGGGGTCGGCATCGGCCTGTTCATCGCCTTCATCGGCTTCGTCGACGCCGGGTTCGTCAGCCGGATCCCGGACGCCGCGAACACCACCGTGCCGGTGCAGCTGGGCGCCGTCGGCCGGCTCACCGGCTGGCCCGTACTGGTCTTCTGTCTTGGCGTGCTCCTGACCATCGCGCTGGTCGCGCGCAAGGTGAAGGGCGCGATCCTGATCAGCATCGTCACCATGACCGTCGTGGCGATCGTCATCGACTCGGTCGCCGACATCAAGAGCTGGGGCCTGACCACGCCGAAGGTCCCCGACAAGATCGTCGACGCCCCCGACTTCGGACTCGTCGGTCACTTCAGCCTGTTCGGCGGCTTCGCCGAGGCCGGTGTCCTCACCGCCGTCCTGCTGGTCTTCACACTGATCCTGTCCGACTTCTTCGACGCCATGGGCACGATCGTGGGCATCAGCGCGGAGGCCGGGCTGCTGGACGAGAAGGGGCAGGTGCCCGGCATCGGACGGGTGCTGTTCATCGACGGCGCGGCGGCGGTGGCCGGCGGTGTGGGCTCGGCCTCCTCCAACACGGCGTACATCGAGTCGGCGGCGGGGGTGGGCGAGGGGGCGCGCACCGGCTTCGCCAACCTGATCACCGGCGGGCTGTTCGGACTCGCGCTCTTCCTGACGCCGCTGCTGACGATCGTGCCGCTCCAGGCGGCGGCGCCGGCGCTGATCGCCGTGGGCTTCCTGATGATGACCCACGTCAAGCACATCGACTGGGACAAGTACGAGATCGCCATCCCGGCGTTCCTGACGATCGCCGCGATGCCGTTCACCTACTCGATCACCGACGGTATCGGGGCGGGGTTCCTGGCGTACGTGGTGATCAAGGGGGTGCTGGGGAAGGCGAAGGAGGTCAACTGGCTGCTGTGGGTGGTGTCGGCGCTGTTCCTGGTGTACTTCGCGATCGATCCGGTGGAGCAGGTGCTGGGCGTCAAGTAGGAGGAGGGGCGCGGGGTGCGTTTCGGCCGCGGGTGATTCGTGGCCTGTCGCGCGGTTCCCCGCGCCCCTGAGGGGCGCCCCGGCTCGGGGCGTCTACTTGAGAGCCGCTTCCATCATCGCCTTCGCCACCGGCGCCGCCAGCCCGTTGCCGCTGACCTCCGACCTCGCCGCGTCCGACTGTTCGACCAGGACCGCCACCGCGACCTCCTTGCCGCTGCTGTCGGACTTGCCGTACGAGGTGAACCAGGCGTACGGGGTCTTGGAGTTGTTCTCGCCGTGCTGGGCGGTGCCCGTCTTACCGCCCACCGTCGCGCCGGCGATCAGCGCGTTCGTGCCGGTGCCCTGCTCGACGACCGTCTGCATCGCGGACTGCAACTGCTCGGCCGTCCCGGAGCTGACGATCTGCTCGGTGCTGGTGTCGTCGTCGTAGTTCTTCAGCACATCGCCACCGCTGTCGGTGATCTGCGAGACCATGTGCGGCGAGACCAGCTTGCCGCCGTTGGCGATCGCGGCGGAGACCATGGCCATCTGGAGCGGGGTCGCCGTGACGTCGAACTGGCCGATGCCGGAGAGGCCGGTCTGGGCCTTGTCCATGTCCGACGGGTAGACGCTGGCCCAGGCCCGCACCGGGATGTCCTGCTTGGCGTTGTCGAAGCCGAACTTCTCGGCCATCGCGCGCACCTTGTCCTGGCCGAGGTCGACGGCCATCTTGCCGAAGACGTTGTTGCAGGAGTAGCGCAGGGCCGTGCGGATCGAGGCGTCCTCGCAGGGGGCCGTGGTGCTCTCGTTCTTCAGCGGGGTCGTCGTGCCCGGCAGGGTGTACGGGTTCGGGCTGTCGGTCTTGTCGTCGACGTTCGCGTAGAGGCCGTCCTCCAGCGCCGCCGCCGCGACCACCAGCTTGAACGTCGAACCCGGCGGCAGCGGCTGGCGCAGCGCCCGGTTGGTGAGCGGCTTGTCCGCGTCGGCGTTCAGCTTCTTCCAGGCCGAACCGGCCGTGTTGGCGTCGGTGAGCGAGGAGGGGTCGTACGACGGGGTGGACACGACCGCGAGGATCTTGCCGGTCTTCGGGTCGATCGCGACCGCCCCGCCCTTCTTGTCGCCGAGCGCCCGGTACCCCGCCTTCTGGACGGCCGGGTCGATCGTCGTGATCACGTTGCCCGGGTCGGCGCGCTGGTCGGTGACCGTGTCCATGACCGTCTTCAGCCGGCTGTCGGTGCCGTTCAGCAGATCCTGGTAGATGCCCTCCAGCTGGGTCGGGGCATAGGCCTGCGAGGCATAGCCCGTGACGGCCGCGTACAGCCTGCCGTCCCTGTACGTGCGCTTGTACTTGAGGTCGCTGCTGCTCAGGGTCCGTGCCGAGCCGGTGATCGAGTCACCGGCCACGATGATGTTCCCGAGCGGCCGCGAGTACGTCTCGATCGCGTTGCGCCGGTTGTCCGTGTCGTTCGCGAGGGCCTGGCCGTCGTAGAACTGCACCCATGTCGCCCTGACCAGCAGAACGACCACGAGCAGCAGTGTGAAGACGGACGCCCGCCTGATCGTCTTGTTCATCCCGCTCAGACAGACGAGCGAAGACGGGTCGCCCGTTCCCGAACGGGCGGATTTCTCATCGTCCGCTCATGCGGCGCCGCGCTAGAGCCGTCGCGTCGCCAGCGTCAGGCGGTCCCGGGCGTCGAACAGGGCGTCCTTGATCATCTGTTCGTGGGCGGGGGTGAGCCGGGCCACCGGGACCGAGCAGCTGATCGCGTCGCGGGCCGGGGTGCGGTAGGGGATCGCCACCCCGAAGCAGCGCAGCCCGAGCGTGTTCTCCTCGCGGTCGATCGCGAAGCCCTGGTCACGGATCTGGTGGAGCTCCTCGATGAGCTTCTCGCGGTCCGTGAGGGTGTGCTCGGTGAGCGCCGGGAGGGTCTCCGGGAGCAGCTTGCGGACCTGCTCGTCGGTGTGGGTGGCGAGCAGCGCCTTGCCGAGGGAGGTCGAGTGCGCGGGGAGCCGGCGGCCGACCCGGGTGAAGGGGCGCAGGTAGTGCTGGGACTGGCGGGTGGCCAGGTAGACCACGTTCGTGCCGTCGAGGCGCGCCAGGTGGATGGTCTCCGTGGTGTCGTCGGAGAGCCGGTCCAGGGTCGGGCGGGCCGCCGCGACCACCTCGTCGCCGTCGATGTACGACGTGCCGACCAGCAGGGCCCGGACCCCGATGCCGTACCGGGTACCGGTCGCGTCCGTCTCCACCCAGCCCAGCTCCACCAGGGTGCGCAGCAGCATGTAGAGGCTGGACTTGGGATAGCCCACGGCCTCCTGGACCGCCGCGAGGGAGTGCATACCGGGCCGGCCGGCGAAGTACTCCAGCAACTCCACGGTCCGTACCGCGGACTTGACCTGTGCCCCGCCGCCTGTCTCGCCTGCCGACATCGCCCTTGACCCCTTCGTTGGACGAGAAACCGAGGTTATAGTCTCCAACAGCATATTCATCATCAGAGACAGCGTTCAGTATATCGAACATCCCTGGTGAGTGACCCGGCTCTGCGGCAGAACGCAACTCATGGAGGGACCCGCGGTGGCAGCAGCACCAGTCTGGAGTGTCGACCCGCGCACCGGGAAGCAGCGTGAACAGGTTGCGGTGGAAGCCACAGCCGAGGAGGTGGACACCACCGTCACCGCGGCGCACGCCGCACGCGGCTCGCTCGCCGACCGCACGGTCCGCGCCGCCTTCCTGCGGTCCGCCGCCGCCGGACTCGACGCGGCCAAGGGCCACCTCGTGGAGGCCGCCGACGCCGAGACCGCGCTCGGCCCGGTCCGGCTCACCGGGGAACTCGCCCGCACCACCTACCAGCTGCGGGCCTTCGCCGACATCGTCGACGAGGGCGCCTTCCTCGACGTCATCGTCAACCACCCCGACGCCACCGCCACCCCGCCCGTCCCCGACCTGCGCCGCTACAAGGTCCCGCTGGGCGTCGTCGCCGTCTACTCGGCCTCCAACTTCCCCTTCGCCTTCTCGGTCGCCGGCGGTGACACCGCGAGCGCGCTGGCCGCGGGCAACCCGGTCGTCGTCAAGGCCCACCCCGACCACCCGGGCCTGTCCGAGCTGGTCGCCAAGGTGCTGCGCCGGGCCGCGGCCGAGCACGGCATCCCCGCCGAGGTGGTCGGTCTGGTGCACGGCTTCGAGGCCGGCATCGAGCTGATCAGGCATCCGCTGGTCGCCGCGGCCGGCTTCACCGGTTCGGTGCGGGGCGGTCGGGCACTGTTCGACGCCGCCGCCGCGCGTCCGGTGCCGATCCCGTTCCACGGCGAGCTGGGCTCCCTCAACCCCGTCCTGGTCACGGAGGCCGCGGCCGCCGAGCGCGGCGGGGAGATCGGCACCGGGCTCGCCGGGTCGATGACGCTGGGCGTGGGCCAGTTCTGTGTGAAGCCGGGCCTGGTGCTGGTGCCGGCCGACACCGCCGGTGACGGCCTGGTCAAGTCCCTCACGGACGCGGTCAGCGACACCGACGCGGGCGTGCTGCTCGACCACCGGATGCGGGACAACTTCGTCGCCGGGGTCGCCGAGCGCGCCGAACTCCCCGACGTGGAGAGCCCGGTGACCCCGGGCGCGGGCGGCGAGCACACCGTCAGCGCGGGGTTCCTCACGGTGCCGGCGAGCCGGCTGGCCGAGGAGGGGGCGTACGACCTGCTCCTGGAGGAGTGCTTCGGGCCGGTGACCGTGGTGGTCCGTTACGCGGACCGGGGTGAGGCGACGGCGGTGCTGTCGCGGCTGCCGGGGAATCTCACCGCGACGGTGCACGTCTCCGCCGAGGAGGCCGCGGGGGAGGGGCTCGGGGCGGAGATCCTAGCGGAGCTCACGCCGCTGGCCGGTCGGGTGCTGGTGAACGGGTGGCCGACGGGGGTGGCCGTGGCGCCGGCCCAGCATCACGGTGGGCCCTACCCGGCGACCACTTCCACGTCCACTTCGGTGGGCGGTACGGCCATCGAGCGGTGGTTGCGGCCGGTGGCCTATCAGGGGGTGCCGGAGGCTTTGCTGCCGGCGGAGTTGCGGGACGACAATCCGCTGGGGCTTCCTCGGCGGTTCAACGGGGTGCTGGAGCGGTAGCGCCGTAGGGGCGTGGGGTGGTTCGGCGGCTGCGGGTCGTCCGTGGCCGGTCGCGCAGTTCCCCGCGCCCCTACGGGGCGCCTGCCCCTGCATACCTGGAAACGTTCTGCTGACACAATCCGACCATGGACGTGGAACTTCCCGAACTTCCCTTTCCCCTCCGCACCTACGGGCCCGACGGGCACTGGTTCTACGAGGACGGCGTGCTCACCGGGTGGGCCGGGGCCCGGCAGGATCGGTTCGTGTCGCCCACCGGGGAGGCCCTGGATCCCGCCTCCGACGCACCCCGGCTGCTCGGGGCGCCCGAGGGGGACTTCCAGCTCATCGCCCGGGTCACCGTCGGGTTCGGTGCCGCCTTCGACGCCGGTGTGCTGTACGTCCACGTCGGCGACCGGGCCTGGGCCAAGCTCTGTCTGGAGAACTCCCCCGACGTCCCCACCGTCTGCACGGTGGTCACCCGGGGGCACTCCGACGACTCCAACGCCTTCACGGTGGAGGGGAGTTCGGTCTGGCTGCGGATCAGCCGGACCGGGCGGGCGCTCGCCTTCCACGCCTCCCGCGACGGCAAGAGGTGGGTCTTCGTGCGGCTGTTCACGCTGGGCGGGGAGAAGGAGACGGAGGGCGCCCTGGTCGGCTTCATGACCCAGTCGCCGATAGGGGAGGGCTGCGTGGTGACGTACGACCACATCGCGTTCCGGCCCGACTGGCCGGCCGACCTCCGCGACGGAAGCTGAGCGGCGAGGCCACGGAACCGGTGCGGCCGCGGCCGCGTCCTCCGGTGCATGATCAGTGACCCTCTGAAGGGGCTGCGGGTGATCCGTACGGCCCTGCCCGCCGAGGCCGAGAAGATCGCCGCGCTGCACCGCCGGGCCCGGTCGACGTACTACCCGGACGGCCTCCCGGACGACGGCGTCGACTGGACGGCGGCCTGGCGGGGAGCCGTCGAGCGGCCCGACGGGCAGGTGCTGTGCGTGGTGGAAGCGGGCGTGATCACCGCGGTCGCCTCCTTCCGTACGGCGCGGGGCGCGCCCGCGGAAACGGTCAAGCTGTTCCAGTTCCATGTGGACCCCGACCACTGGCGGGCCGGCGTCGGCACCGCCCTGCACGCCGCCTGCCTGGAGCAGTGGCGGGCCGACCGCCGGCGGACGGCCGTGCTCGACGTGCACACCGACAACCGGCCGGCTCAGGCCTTCTACGCCCGCCAGGGCTGGGTGCCGGACCCGGAGCACCCGCCCGTCGACGGTGACCACCACCTGTATCTGCGGTACACGGTGGACGGGGAATGAAGCGGGCTGTTTGAAGGTTCAGGCGGTTGAGAGACGTCTTACTACCTGGAGAGCCGAAGACATGCGCGTCGAGATCTGGAGCGACATCGCCTGCCCGTGGTGCTACGTGGGCAAGGCCCGCTTCGAGAAGGCGCTCGCTGCCTTCCCGCACCGCGACGAGGTCGAGGTCGTGCACCGCTCCTTCGAGCTGGACCCCGGCCGCGCCAAGGGCGACGTCCAGCCCGTCCTCGCCATGCTCACCAAGAAGTACGGCATGAGCGAGGCGCAGGCCCAGGCCGGCGAGGACAACCTGGGCGCCCAGGCCACCGCCGAGGGCCTCGACTACCAGACCCGCGGCCGGGACCACGGCAACACCTTCGACATGCACCGGCTGCTGCACTTCGCCAAGGAGCAGGGCCGGCAGGACGAGCTGATCCAGCTCCTGTACCGGGCGAACTTCGCCGAGGAGCGGTCCCTGTTCACCGAGGGCGCCGAACGGCTCGTCGAGCTGGCCGTGGAGGCCGGGCTGGACGCGGAGGCGGTGCGCGGGGTGCTCGCCGACCCGGCCCGCTACGCCGACGACGTCCGCGCCGACGAGCGCGAGGCCGCCGAGCTCGGCGCGAACGGGGTGCCCTTCTTCGTCCTCGACCGGAAGTACGGGGTCTCCGGCGCCCAGCCCGCCGAGGTGTTCACCCAGGCGCTCGGCCAGGCCTGGGGCGCGCGTTCCCCGCTGCAGCTCATCGACGAGGGTGGCGCCGAGGCCTGCGGGCCGGACGGGTGCGCGGTCCCGCAGCACTGAGAAATCCCAGGTCAGAGCGGTCGTATAAGCAGGGCTTAGCGGTTCTGGGTAAAAGTCCGCAATGGACGGGGGGTTCCGTGGGCCGCAGAGTGGAGCCATGGAGACCACGGAGACGTTCGGGAGCCTCGTCCGCGCCGAGTTCACCCCGAAGACCACCTACCTGAACACCGCCAGCAACGGCCTGCTGCCGGCCCGCACCGTCGCCGCCCTGCACGAGGCGGCGCTGCTGCGGGCCGAGGGCCGTCCGCTCACCTCGCTGTACGAGGACGTGGAGGCCAGCCGGGCCGCGTACGCCCGGCTGGCCGGCGTCCCCGCGACCCGGGTCGCGGTGGGCGCATCGGTCGCCGCGCACTCCGGTGTGATCGCCGCCTCGCTGCCCGCCGGTGCCGAAGTCCTCACCGCCGAGGACGACTTCACCTCCGTGCTGAACCCGTTCCACGTCCGCGGCGACCTCAAGGTCCGCGCGGTGCCGCTGGAGCGGATCGCCGAGTCCGTCCGCCCCGGCACCGCGCTGGTCGCGGTCAGCGCCGCCCAGTCCGCCGACGGCCGCGTCGCCGACCTGCCGGCCCTGCGGGAGGCCGCCCGCGAGCACGGGGCGCGTACCTACGTCGACTTCTCCCAGTCGGCCGGCTGGCTCCCGATGGACGCCGACGGCTACGACTTCTCGGCCGCGGTCTCCTTCAAGTGGCTGCTCGGCCCGCACGGCTCGGCCTTCCTCGTGGTTCCCGAGGACTTCGGCGGACTGACCCCGCTGCTCGCGGGCTGGGTCGCGGGCGAGCAGCCGTGGGACAGCTGCTACGGCCCGGTCACCGAACTCGCCCACTCCGCCCGGCGGTTCGACCTCACCCATGCCCTGTTCACCTTGGCGGGCCTGCGCCGCTCCCTCGACCTGATCGAGGAACTCGGGGTGGCCGCCGTCCACGCCCATGACGTGGCCCTCGCCGACCGGTTCCGGGCCGGACTCGCCGCCCTCGGCCACGCGCCCCTGCCCGCACCGGGTTCGGCGATCGTCTCGGTGCCGGGACTCGGCGGCCGGCAGCCGGACCTGAGCCGCGCCGGCATCGAGGTCTCCAACCGGGCGGGCAACCTGCGGGCCGCGTTCCACCTGTACAACACCGCCGCGGACGTGGACCGGCTCCTGGACGTGCTCGGCGACTGAGCGGACGCGGACACGACCGGGCCGGGACCCCGTCCCACGGGAGGTCCCGGCCCGGCCGGCTCAGGGGGAGATCACCGCACCGGCGTGAAGTCCCGCGCGCCGACGAACTCGGGTCGGCGGATCGGGGCCGAGAACGGCTCGACCGCCTTGTTCTCCACGCTGTTGAACACGATGAAGACGTTGCTGCGCGGGAACGGCGTGATGTTGTCGCCGGAGCCGTGCATGCAGTTGCAGTCGAACCAGGTCGCCGAACCGGCGCGGCCCGTGAACAGCTTGATGCCGTACTCGCCGGCCATCGCGGTCAGCGCCTCGTCCGAGGGCGTGCCCGCGTCCTGCATCTGCAGCGACTTCTTGTAGTTGTCCTCGGGTGTGGCGCCGGCGCAGCCCAGGAACGTCCGGTGCGAGCCCGGCATGATCATGAGCCCGCCGTTGGTGTCGTGGTTCTCGGTCAGCGCGATCGAGACCGACACGGTCCGCATGTTCGGCAGCCCGTCCTCGGCGTGCCAGGTCTCGAAGTCCGAGTGCCAGTAGAAGCCACTGGCCCCGAACCCGGGCTTGACGTTGATCCGCGACTGGTGGACGTAGACGTCCGAGCCGAGGATCTGCCGGGCCCGGCCGACCACCCGCTGGTCGCGCACCAGGTTCGCGAAGACCTCACTGATCCGGTGCACCTCGAAGACCGAGCGGATCTCCTTGGACTGCGGCTCGACGATCGAGCGCTCGTCGGCCCGGATCGCCGGGTCGGCGACCAGCCGCTCCAGTTCCTCCCGGTACACGGCGACCTCGTCGTCCGCGAGGAGCTGGTCGATGGCGAGGAAGCCGTCCCGCTCGAACTCCTCCAGCCGGTCCGTGGCGATCGGCCCGGCCGCGCCCGGCGCCGACCAGACGACCGGGTCCTTGCGGGGTACGGAGACCTCGACCGGGCCACGGCTCGGGTACAGGTCGGTGATCGTGGTCATGGGTCAGCCCTCCTCCGTCAGCAGGGGATAGACGCCGTTCTCGTCGTGGTCCTCCCGGCCGGTGACCGGCGGGTTGAACACGCAGATGCAGCGGAAGTCCTCCTTGACGCGCAGCGTGTGCCGCTCGTGCCCGTCGAGGAGGTACATGGTGCCGGGCGTGATCGTGTACGACGTCCCGGTCTCGCGGTCGGTCAGCTCGGCCTCGCCCTCGACGCAGACCACGGCCTCGATGTGGTTGGCGTACCACATCGACGTCTCCGTGCCCGCGTACAGGATCGTCTCGTGCACCGAGAAGCCGACCCGCTCCTTGGCGAGGACGATGCGTTTGCTCTCCCAGGTCCCGGACGCGGCCTTGACATGCCGGTCGGTGCCTTCGATCTCCTTGAACGAACGGACGATCACGGTGGTGTACAGCCTCCTTGCTAGATCCTGGTCAGACGGTCTCCCGGACGGCCCGGGCGAGGATGCTCAGCCCCTCGTCCAGCTCGTCCGGGGTGATGGTCAGGGCGGGCAGCAGCTTGACGACCTCGCTCTCCGGCCCCGACGTCTCGATGAGCAGCCCCAGTTCGAAGGCGCGCCTGGCGATCCGCCCGGCCCGCGCCTTCTCGTGGAACTCCATGCCCCACACCAGCCCCCGGCCCCGGTACTCCCGCACGTCGGCGAGGTTCTCCTCGACGATCGCGATGAGCCCCTGTTCGACCTGCTCGCCCTTGGTCCGGGTCTGCTTCTCCATCGCCGGGCCGTCGGTCCAGTAGCTCTCCAGGGCGGCGGTCGCGGTGACGAAGGCGGGGTTGTTGCCGCGGAAGGTGCCGTTGTGCTCGCCCGGCTCCCACACGTCCAGCTCGGGCCGGAACAGGCACAGCGACATGGGCAGCCCGTAGCCGCTGATGGACTTCGACACCGTGACGATGTCGGGGACGATCCCGGACTCCTCGAAGGAGAAGAAGGCACCGGTGCGTCCGCAGCCCATCTGGATGTCGTCGACGATCAGCAGCATGTCCTGCCGATCGCACAGCTCCTTGAGGGCGCGCAGCCACTCGGGCCGGGCGACGTTGATGCCGCCCTCGCCCTGCACGGTCTCCACGATCACCGCGGCGGGCTTGTTGAGCCCCGACCCCTGGTCCTCCAGCAGCCGCTCGAACCAGAGGAAGTCCGGGACGGTGCCCTCGAAGTAGTTGTCGAAGGGCATCGGCGTCCCGTGCACCAGCGGGATCCCGGCCCCGGCCCGTTTGAACGCGTTGCCGGTGACGGCGAGCGACCCGAGGGACATCCCGTGGAAGGCGTTGGTGAAGGACACGATCGCCTCGCGCCCCTTCACCTTGCGCGCCAGCTTCAGCGCGGACTCCACGGCGTTGGTGCCGGTCGGCCCGGGGAACATGACCTTGTACGGCAGGTCGCGCGGCCGCAGCACCAGGTCCTGGAAGGTCTGGAGGAACTGCCGCTTGGCGGTGGTCGACATGTCGAGGCCGTGGGTGACCCCGTCGCGTTCCAGATAGTCGAGCAACGCCCGTTTCAGCACCGGGTTGTTGTGGCCGTAGTTGAGTGACCCGGCGCCGGCGAAGAAGTCCAGGTACTCGTGGCCGTCCTCGTCGTACATCCGGCTGCCCCGGGCCCGGTCGAACACGGTCGGCCAGGCACGGCAGTAGCTGCGGACCTCGGACTCCAGGGTCTCGAAGACACTCAGGTCGGGCTGGGTGATGGTCACAGGGAGGCTCCTCAGTGCGATGTGGGGGTCAAGGGGCCGATGCGGTACAGGACTTCGGGGTCGTGCGGACCGTCGGGGAACTCGCCGGCCTCGAACAGCACGGTGCGCTCGACGGTGGCGCCGTGCCGGGCGGCGTACGAGGTGAACAGCCGCTCGGAGGCGGTGTTCCCGGGCGTGATGGTGGTCTCCACGGCGGTGAGCGGCTGTTCGGCGGCCACCCGGGCCGTGAGTCCGTCCAGCAGCTGCGCCGCGAC
Source organism: Streptomyces sp. NPDC007157 (assembly GCF_040634235.1). Lineage (NCBI taxonomy): Bacteria > Bacillati > Actinomycetota > Actinomycetes > Kitasatosporales > Streptomycetaceae > Streptomyces > Streptomyces sp. NPDC007157. Next base: position 95,193 of record NZ_JBEYFE010000006.1, on the reverse strand, counting down.
ACCGCGGCCGCGCTGCACGGCGTCCACGGCCACCTGCCAGACGAGCAGGGTGTCCGGGCGGTCCGGCCGGGTGTATCCGGTCACGAATCCGACGGGCTCGCCGTCCGCGCCGCGCGCCACCGCCGACGTGCCGGCGAAATCCCGGCACCACAGCAGATAGCTGTACGAGGAGTTCAGATCGAGGCTTCCGGAATCCTTTGCGATACGCCACAGGGCGGCGCCGTCGGTCACCATCGGGCGCTCGACGATCAGGTCTGCTTGTGGAGCGGTCATGCGCACTGAATTTAGCGAGGCAAATGCAAAAACGCACGGCAGGTGCTGTTGCCGGCTTCGTCCGCCGTGCCTGTATGTGCCGATATTTCCCACCACAAACCGGGCAAATGACCCGGTTATGTGGAGTGTGTCACAGGGTTGAAACCTGGATGAAATTCGCCCGGTTTAGCTCCGCAAAAAGCGGGCAGAAGATCTCGGGTAAGCCATCGGTCAAAAGGGAATTCGGAATTGTTTTGAATTCGCGCGCTGTTGACGTTTTCCATACGCCGCCGACGCCGGGGGCGGGGCCGGGGACAAGTCCACCGGCGTGGGTGGCGCCGGTCGTGGCGCCACCCGCCCGTTTCCGGCGGCTACCGCCAGGCGGACTCCACCGCCCGCCGGGCCCCCTCCAGGTCCACCGTCCGGCCCCGCTTCGCCAGTCCCGCGCCGAGCGCCGCCAGGCTGGACCGGACCGCGCCCACCGTCGCGTCCACCCCGTAGTGGTTCACCCGGATCATCTCCGCGGCCAGCGCGCCCCCGCCCGCGGCCAGCGGCAGCGTGCCGTCGCCCGCCAGCGTCTCGGCGACCAGCTCCGAGGCCACCACCCCCGACGGCACCCGCAGGGTCGTGGCGACCGGCGCCGCGTCCGACTCCTCGTGCACATACGGCTCCAGGCCGCCGCCCAGGGCCACCGCCCCGGCCCGGGTGGCCAGTGCCGCCGTACGGTGACGGCGCATCACCGTCTCCAGTCCGTCCGCCTCGATCCGCTCCAGGCACGCCTCCAGGGCGAGCATCTCCAACTGCGCCGGCGCGTGCAGCAGCACCTTGCGGCCGCCGTCGACCCAGCGCTCCTTCCAGTCCAGCAGCGACAGGTACGACCGGCGCGGGGCCTGCGGGTTCGCGGCCATCCGGGCCCATGCCCGCTCGCTCACCGACACCGCCGAGACGCCGGCCGGACCGCCCATCGCCTTCTGCGCCCCGATCACGCACAGGTCCACGCCCCAGGCGTCCGGCAGCACCGGCTCGGCCCCGACCGAGGCGACCGCGTCCAGATAGAAGAGGGCACCCTGCTCCCGTACCGCCGCGCCGATCTCCGCGACCGGGTTGGTGTTGCCGGTCGCCGCCTCCGCGTGTACCAGGGAGACGAAGTCGATCTCCGGGTGGTCGGCGAACGCCTCCCGGATCTGCGCGGCCGTCACCGCCGTGTGGAACGGCACCGTGAGGTCGATCACCGTCGCGCCGCAGTCCCGCAGCCAGTTGCCGAAGGTCTGCCCGTAGGGGCCGGTGATCACGTTCAGCGCGGTCGTCCCCGGCCCGGCGGTCGCCCTGATCGCGCCCTCCAGCGGCAGCAGCGCCTCGCCCTGTGTGATCAGGACGTCCTGCCGGGTGTCGAGGAGCCGGGCCACGCGGTCCTCGATGGCGGCGAAGTGCGCGGCGGTCAGCGGGGGCAGGTCGAGGAAGGGGTGGGTCACGGCGTGCTCTCTTCGCTCACGGAGGGGCAGATCAGCATGAGCGTAACCGGCACCCGGCGCACCCCCCTGGGATCGGTGGTGACCGGTGGTGACCGGCGACTTCTTAGGCCGGACGGCCTCATTGCCATCGGATTGGTTTGAGATACCCCAACATCTCCTTATAATCGGAACCCGCACACGGAATGCAAAGCTCCGCCACAGACTCACGGGAGGTCTCGTGACCACGCTCCTCGGGCACCGCCGGGCTCGCGCCCTAGCCGCCGTCACCGCCGCGGCCGGGCTGGCCCTCGTGGCCGGCTGCACGTCGAGCGGCAACGGCTCCAGCGCCTCCAGAACCGCCGCGGGCGGGGTCGAACTCGTCAAGGCCGGGCAGCTCACCACCTGCACCCACCTGCCGTACCCGCCGTTCCAGTCGGAGATCGACGGCAAGGTGCAGGGCTTCGACGTGTCGATGATCGACCTGGTCGCCAAGGACCTCGGCGTGAAGCAGCAGATCCTCGACACGCCGTTCGAGAACTTCAAGACCGGCGCCTTCCTCAACTCCGGCGAGTGCGACCTGGCCGCGGCCGGCATGACCATCACCGCCGAGCGCAAGAAGAACGTCGACTTCTCCGACCCGTACTTCGACGCCACCCAGGCCCTCCTGGTCGCCAAGGACAGCGGTATCACCTCACTCGCCGACGCCAAGGCGAAGAAGGTCCAGCTGGGCACCCAGGCGCAGACCACCGGCGAGGACTACGCGAAGGCGCAGGGCTTCGACCCGGTCTCCTTCGAGTCCTCCGACGCCGTCCTCAACGGACTGCGCACCGGCCAGGTCAAGGCCGTCGTCATCGACTACCCCGTGGTCCAGGGCTGGCTGAAGGACAAGGCCAACGCCGCCGCGTTCCAGATCGCCGGGCAGATCAACACCGGTGAGCAGTACGGCTTCACCGTCAAGAAGGGCAACACCAAGCTCCTCGCCGCCGTCAACAAGGCGATCGCGGACGCCAAGGCCGACGGCACGTACAAGAAGCTGTACGAGAAGTGGATCGGTCCCTACGACGCCTCGGCCGCGTCCCCCGCCGCCTCATGACGGTCGGGACGGACACCGAACTCCAGCCTCGCAGGAAAGGCCTGACCCGGACGCAGAAGCGCCGGCTGTCGCGCGGCGCGCAGTACGTCGTCTTCGTGGCCGCCGTGGTCGCCTTCGCCGTCGGCGCGGACTGGGGGCGGCTCCGGAACCAGTTCGCCCAGTGGGACATCGCCAGGCAGATGTTCCCGGACGTCATCACGCTCGCGCTGAAGAACACCGTGCTCTACACGGTGTCCGGGTTCGTCGTCGGATTGACCCTCGGCATGGTGCTCGCGCTGATGCGGCTGTCGTCGGTCGGCCCGTACCGCTGGCTGGCCGGCATCTACATCGAGATCTTCCGCGGCCTGCCCGCCCTGCTGATCTTCATCTTCATCGGGGTCGCGGTCCCGCTGGCCTTCCCCGGCACGGAGATCGTCGGCGGCACCTACGGCAAGGTGGCGCTGGCCCTCGGCCTGGTCGCCGCCGCCTACATGGCCGAGACGATCCGCGCGGGCATCCAGGCGGTCCCCAAGGGGCAGCTGGAGGCGGCCCGTTCCCTGGGCTTCTCGCCCGCCCGCGCGATGGTCTCGATCATCCTCCCGCAGGCGTTCCGCATCATCCTCCCGCCGCTGACCAACTCGCTGGTGCTCCTCTTCAAGGACTCCTCCCTGGTCCTCTTCCTCGGCGTCACCCTGGAGGAGCGCGAACTGTCCAAGTACGGCCGCGACCTGGCCAGTACGACCGCCAACTCCACGCCGATCCTCGTCGCCGGCCTGTGCTACCTGCTGGTCACGATCCCGCTCGGCTTCCTCGTCCGCCGTATGGAGGCGAAGGCCCGGAAGGCCGTCAAATGAGCCGACCCGAGATCGAGGTGAAGGGCCTGCACAAGTCCTTCGGCGACAATGAGGTGCTGCGCGGCATCGACCTGGAGATCGGCCGGGGCGAGGTCGTGTGCGTGATCGGCCCGTCGGGCTCCGGCAAGTCGACGTTGCTGCGCTGCGTCAACCTCCTTGAAGAACCCACCAAGGGCCAGGTGTTCGTCGGCGGCACCGAGTTGACGGACCCGGACGTCGACATCGACGCCGTGCGCCGCCGTATCGGCATGGTCTTCCAGCAGTTCAACCTGTTCCCGCACCTGACGGTGACCGAGAACCTCACGCTGCCGCAGCGCCGGGTGCTCCGTCGGGACAAGGCGCAGGCCGCGCGGGTGGCCGCCGAGAACCTCCGGCGGGTGGGCCTCTCGGAGAAGGCGGACGCCTACCCCGCCTCGCTCTCCGGCGGCCAGCAGCAGCGCGTGGCGATCGCCCGCTCGCTGTCCATGGGCCCCGAGGTGATGCTCTTCGACGAGCCGACGTCGGCCCTCGACCCGGAGCTGGTCGGGGACGTCCTGGCGGTGATGCGGATGCTGGCCCGGGAGGGCATGACCATGATGGTCGTCACCCACGAGATGACCTTCGCCCGGGAGGTCGCCGACCGGGTCGTCTTCATGGACGGGGGAGTCGTCGTCGAGGACGGCACACCGGACCAGGTGATCGGCGCCCCGACGCACGAACGGACCCGCCACTTCCTGTCCCGGCTGCTGGATCCGGCGATGGCGGATGTGGAGGAGGACGGTACTCCGTAGGACGCGCCCGCTGGGACGCGCCCCAAAGGAGCGCGGGGCCGCAGTCGACATGTGGCTACCGCCGCGCGGGCGCGACCGGCCACGACGCGCCCGCACCCGACGAACTATCGTGCGTGGCATGAGCGATCGAGCGGTGCTGCACGTGAAGGGCCGGGTCCTTGTGGGACCCGAGGACGTCCGCGACGAACTGTGGGTGGTGGACGGCCGGGTCTCCTACGACCGCCCCGTCGGCGTCCGTGACATCCGGACCGTCGAGGGCTGGACGCTCCCCGGTCTCGTCGACGCCCACTGCCATGTCGGGCTCGGCCCGGACGGGCCGGTCGACGCGGCCACCGCCGAGAAGCAGGCCCTCACCGACCGCGAGGCCGGCACCCTCCTCATCCGGGACGCCGGGTCGCCCTCCGACACCCGCTGGGTCGACGACCGCGAGGACCTCCCGAAGATCATCCGGGCCGGCCGGCACATCGCCCGCACCCGCCGCTACATCAGGAACTTCGCCCACGAGATCGAGCCGGACGACCTGGTCGCGTACGTCGCCCAGGAGGCCCGGCGCGGTGACGGCTGGGTCAAGCTGGTCGGCGACTGGATCGACCGCGACCTCGGCGACCTGGCCCCCAGCTGGCCGCGGGACGCGGTGGAGGCGGCGATCGCGGAGGCGCACCGGCTCGGCGCCCGGGTCACCGCCCACTGCTTCGCCGAGAACTCGCTCCAGGACCTGGTCGAGGCCGGCATCGACTGCGTCGAGCACGCGACCGGCCTGACGGAGGAGCTGATCCCCCTTTTCGCCGCGCGCGGTGTCGCGATCGTCCCGACCCTCGTCAACATCGCCACCTTCCCGAGGCTCGCGGCCGGCGGCGACGCCAGGTTCCCGCGCTGGTCGGCCCATATGCGCCGGCTCCACGAGCGCCGCTACGACACCGTCCGGGCCGCCTACGACGCCGGCATCCCGGTCTACGTCGGCACCGACGCGGGCGGCTCCCTCGCCCACGGCCTGGTCGCGGGCGAGGTCGCCGAGCTGGTCACCGCCGGGATCCCGCCCGTCGACGCGCTCGCGGCGGCCAGCTGGGCGGCCCGCGGCTGGCTCGGCAGGCCCGGCCTGGAGGAGGGCGCACCGGCGGACCTGGTGGTGTACGAGAGCGACCCGCGCGCGGACGTACGCGTCCTCGCGTCCCCCCGTCGGGTGGTGCTGAACGGGCAGGTCGTCGAGTAAAGGAACGCCTGTGCCTGGCGACTCGAATACATGCGCGGAAAGTCCACTAATGAGTGAAGTCACGCTGGATTGCCGCCCGTTCACTCCTAGTGCGTAATTCTTGGCGGGTCCCGAGCAAGTTTCCTCTGGGGGTCCCACCACCTTGAACAGCGACACATTCCGTATGCCCGCACGCCGTCTCGCGACCGTCGCGACGGCCACCGCCCTGGTCGCCGGTCCCGCGGCCCTGGCGGGCGCGGGCGCCGCGCACGCCACCACCGACCAGGGTCGCGCGAGCGCGGTCGTCCTCCGCACCGGCCTCGACGTCTCGCTCCTCAACAAGACCGTGAACGTCCCGCTCGCGGTCTCCCTGAACGAGGTCCAGGCACCGCGGAGCGCCGACCGCACCGCGCTGACCGCCACGCTCGACGGAGTGGACGGCGGCAAGCCGTTCAGCGTCCTGGGCGCCGATGTCGCCTCGGCCAAGGCGACGGTCTCCGGCAGCCTGGCCGAGGGCTCGGTCCACCTCGCCCACGCCCGGCTGCACGTGCCCGGCCTGCCCCTGCTGTCCCTCGTCGAACTCGACACGGTCACCTCCAAGGCCACCTGCGAGACCGGCAAGCAGCCGGTGGCCTCCGCGAACGTGCTCGGCGCCGTCACGGTCCTCGGCAAGCGGGTGACGCTGAGCGCGGGTGGCCCCACCGACGTCAAGGTCCCCGGCGTCGGCGAGGTCCGCCTCGACCTCTCCAAGCGCGAGACGACGTCGACGACGGCGGCGGCGAGCGCCCTGGAACTCAAGGTCTCCGTGAACCCGCTGAAGCTGAACGTGGCCGACGTGGAAGGAACGTTGACCCTGGCGAAGGCGACCTGCGAGACACCGCCGGACCCGGCCGCCCCGTCGGACCCGGCCGACCCGGTGACCGACGTCAAGCCCCAGGGCGCCCCGGCGAAGGAGACCAAGCTGGCGGAGACGGGCGGGAGTTCGGCGACGCCCTATGTCGTGGCAGGAGCGCTGGCACTGCTTCTGGCGGGCGGAGGAGCGGTGACCGTGGCCCGACGCAGGCGATAGCGCCCCGTAAGGGGCGCGGGGCGGTAGTCGATCTGCGGCTACCGCCGCGCGGGCGCGACCAGCCACACACGACCCGCCGTCGCACACCGCGCGCGGTTCCCATCACCCGCGTATCAACATCAACGCCTGATCAAGCGCCTGCAAGAACCCGTTCACCGTCCCCCGGTCCCGCACCGCGACCCGCACCCACTCCTCGTCCAGCCCCGGAAACGTGTCCCCGCGCCGCACCGCATACCCCAACACCCGCAACTGCCGCCGCACCGCGGCCGCCCCGGCCATCCGGACGAGCACGAACGGCCCCTCCGCGGGCCCCGCCACCCGCACCCCCTCCGGCGCGAACTCCTCGAGTCCCGCCACCAGATGGGCCCGGTCGGCCGCCGCCCGGTGCGCCGCGTGTGCCGCCTCCGCCAGCGCCCGCGGGGCGACACACGCCTCGGCCGCCACCAACGCCGGCGCCGACACCGGCCACAACGGCTGCGCCCGCGCCAGCTCCGCGACGATCTCCGGCGCGGCCAGCACGTAGCCGACCCGCAACCCGGCCAGCCCCCACGTCTTCGTCAGGCTCCGCAGCACCACCAGCCCCGGCACGTCGGTCCGCCCGGCCAGCGCCTCCCGCTCACCCGGCACCGCGTCCATGAACGCCTCGTCCACCACCAGCGTCCGCCCGGGCCGGGCGAGCCGGGCGATCACCTCGGCGGGATGCAGCACCGACGTGGGGTTGGTCGGATTGCCGATCAGCACCAGGTCGGCGTCCTCCGGCACGGCCGCGGGATCGAGCCGGAACCCGTCCGCCTCCCGCAGCAGCACCCGGTCCACGGTGTGCCCCGCGTCCCGCAGCGCCGCCTCCGGTTCGGTGAACTGCGGATGCACCACCACCGGCCGGCGCACCTTCAGCGCACGCGCCAGCAGCACGAACGCCTCCGCCGCGCCCGCCGTCAGCAGCACCCGCTCCACCGGCAGCCCGTGCCGCGCCGCGACCGCCGCCCGCGCCGCCCGCCCGTCGGGATAGGCCGCGAGACCGCCCAGCGACCCGGCGATCCGCTCCCGCAGCCAGGCCGGGGGAGTGTCGGCCCGTACGTTGACCGCCAGGTCGATCAGGGTGGAACCGTCGTCACGGACCTCGGCGTCACCGTGGTGCCGCAGATCGTGCGGGCCTCCCGGACCGCCGGAACCGTCGTCAGTGCGCATGCGCGTGTCCGCCGTGGTGATGGTGGTGCCCGTGGTCGTGGCCGTCGTCGTCGGGATGGAAGTGCGGCTGCTGCGGCAGCCCCACCTTGTCCTCGAAACCGGGCATCGCGATCCGGTACACACACGAGTCGCAGTTCATCCGCACCTCCCCGGCGGCCGCCTCCCGGTACCGCTCCATCACCAGGTCGAGCAGCTCCGGCTCGGGCCCGATGACGTCCGCCGAGCGCACCTCGGCCTCGGGGTGCGCGGCCGCCCAGCCCTCGGTCTGCTGCCGCACCCGCTCCGGCAGGATCCCGGTGAACAGGAAGTACGGGAGTACGACGATCCGCTGCGCCCCCAGTTTCAGACACCGGTCGAGTCCGCTCGGCACGTCCGGCGCGGCCAGCGACACGAACGCCGTCTCCACACCGGCGTAGCCGCGCCCCTCCCACAGCAGCCGCGCCGCCCTGTGCACCTCGGCGTTGGCGTCCGGGTCCGTGGAACCCCGGCCGACCAGCAGCACGGTGACGTCCGCCCGGTCCATCGGGGCGCGCCCTGCGTCGGCGCCCAGTGCCTCGTCCAGGCGCCGCTCCAGGACGGTCAGCAGCGAGGGGTGCGGGCCCAGCGGACGCCCGTACGTGTAGGAGATCCCCGGGTGCCGTTCCTTCTCCCGGGCCAGCGCGGCCGGGATGTCGCCCTTGGCATGCCCGGCGGAGACCAGCATCAGCGGTACGGCGGCGAACCGTCGTACCCCCCGCTCGACCAGTTCGGTCACCGCCTCGCCCAGCGGGGGCGGGGACAGCTCGATGAAGCCGCCGGCGACGGGCAGTTCGGGGTGGCGGCGTCCCAGCTCCCGTACGAAGTCACGGAACGCCTCGGCCCCGGCTTCGTCCCGGGTGCCATGGCCGGCGATGAGCAGGGCGGGCGGGGTGGTCACAGCGTCTCCTTGGAAATGGGGTGGTAGAGCAGGGCGTTGAGCGCGGCGGCGGCGACCGCCGAGCCGCCCTTCTCGGACACGTTGCTGACGGCGGGCAGCCCGCTCTCCCGCAACGCGGCCTTGGATTCGACGGCGCCGACGAAACCGACGGGCAGACCGATGACGAGCGCGGGGGAGGCGTCCAGCGTCAGCAGCTCCTCCAGGGCGGTCGGCGCGTTGCCGATCACCCAGAGCGCGCCGGGGCCCACCTGCTCGTAGGCGAGGCGGATCGCGTGCGCCGAACGGGTGAGCCCGGCAACGGACCCGGCGTCGCGCAGCCGGCACACCGTCTCCCGGCGGGTGATCCCGGCGGCGACCATCTCCACGTCCACGACGACCGGCGCCCCGGCGTGCAGCGCGGCATGCGCCTTCACCAGGTCGTCCTCGTCGGTCACGAGGTCGGTCGCGTACGCCAGGTCGGCGGCGGAGTGGATGACCCGCTCCACCACGGCGCGGGTCAGCGGCGGGAAGTGCGAGGTGTCCAGGCGGGCCCGCAGCCGCCGGAAGGACTCCTCCTCGATGGGGTGGACGACCCGGTTCACTCGGCCCCCTCCGGAGCGCTCTCCTGCCAGCGGTAACCACGCGGGGTGACCATGCGCCCGGCGATGTTCCGGGTCGCGGTGTTGCCGACGGTCACGACGGTCATCATGTCGACCCACGCCGGGTCCAGTGCGCCCAGGGTGGTCACCCGGCTCGACTCGTCGGGGCGTGAGGCGTTGCGTACGACACCGACCGGTGTCGTCGGCTCGCGGTGCCCGGCGAGGATCGCGAGCGCCTTCGGCAGCTGCCAGTCGCGGCCCCGGGAGCGCGGGTTGTAGAAGGTCACCACGATGTCCGCCTCGGCGGCGGCCCGCACCCGGCGCTCGATGACCTCCCACGGCGTGTGCAGGTCGGACAGGCTGATGGAGACATGGTCGTGGCCCAGCGGCGCGCCCAGGATCGCCCCGGCGGCGAGTGCCGCGGTGACCCCCGGGACACCGATCACGTCGATGTCGTCGGAGGCCTCGGCGAGCGCGGGGGAGGCCATCGCGTACACGCCGGCGTCGCCGCTGCCGATCAGCGCCACGGCATGCCCGGCACGCGCCTCGGCGACCGCGGTCCGCGCCCGCTCCTCCTCGGCACCGAGCCCCGACTCCAGGACGCGGGTGCCGGGCCGCAGCAGGTCGCGGATCTGGTCGACGTACTGGTCGAGCCCGACGAGCACGGAGGCGCGCCGGAGTTCGGCCTTGGCGCGCGGGGTGAGCAGGTCACGGGCGCCGGGTCCGAGCCCGACGACCGCGAGCCGGCCGCGCGCGAGTCGTCGTACGACGGCACAGGTCGCCATGGCGGGCCGGCCGTCCTCAGGGGCCGACTTCCGCTTGGGGACGAGGAGTTCGCCGCCGCGCACCAGGGCCGCGGCCTCCGCGACGGACGGGGTGCCGACGGCGGCCAGGGGCGCGTCGGAGGGGTTGGGCACCGCTACCGCGGCCAACTCCTCGGCGGTGTACGTCACCAGGGGGACCCCGAGCCGTGCGGCCGCCTCGACGACGCCGGGCTCCTCGGCCTTGGCGTCGACGGTGGCGAGTTCGGTGACGCTTCGAGGGGAGAGTCCCGCGTCCCGCAGGGCCCCCTCGATCAGGGTGAGAACCTCGTCGACCGGAGCGCCCTTGGAGGCGCCGACGCCCACCACGAGGGACGGCGGGCGCAACAGCACCTCGCGCTCGGCGGGTTCGACCGCGCGGTCGGTCAGCCGGACCGTGTACGCGCCCTCCGCGGCCAGCGGCAGCGGCGGCAGCGGCCACGTCAACTCGGCGCGCAGGGCCACTGGTTCACCGTCCAGCAGGGCCCGTGACACGGTCGCCACCGAGCCCTCGACCGGGAAGCCCAGGGTGTCGAGGCCGGGCAGTCCGACGGAGTCCGTCGCGGTGGTCACCACCGGTCGCGCGGCCAGTACCTCGGCCACCTCCCGGGCGAGTTCGTTCGCGCCGCCCGCGTGCCCGCCGACCAGGGACACGGCGAACCGCCCGCCCTCGTCGACGCACACCACACCCGGGTCGGCCGTCTTCTCGCCCAGCAGCGGGGCGATCAGCCGGACCACCGCACCCGTGGCCAGGAAACACACCAGTTGCCCGCACTCCGCGAACGCGGAGCGCACGGCGTCCCCGACCGGACCGTCGTACACCCGCGTGCGGTCCGGCCACGCCGCGGCCAGCCGGTCGCGTGCCGCCGCCCCCGCCGCGGTGGCGGAAATGAGGCCGATCACTGAGCAACTCCTTCTTCGGAAAGGGGGATTCGATGCCCCCACAACAAGAACACGGGATTGGCCGCCGCCAGCCGGGTGACATCCCCGGGCAGCGGCGCGAGACGCGAGGACTGCAGCAGCACCCCGTCGCAGGAGAACCCGGCACCGGTCAGCGCCTCGCGCGCAGCCGGCACCCGGTCCAGAGCGGCCAGCGCCACCACCACCGACCGCCGGGCCCGCAGTGCGCAGGCGCCGACCACGGCGGGCAGCTCACGACCGCCGCCGCCGACGAACACGGCGTCGGGATCGGGGAGTCCGGCCAGGACCTCGGGCGCCGTACCGTGCACCACGTCCACGTACACGCCGTGCGCCCGCGCGTTGGCGGCGATCCGCTCGACCCCGTCCGCGGCCTTCTCCACGGCGACGGCGGCGGCCCCGAGCCGCGCGCACTCCACCGCCACCGACCCGGAACCCGCGCCGACGTCCCAGACCAGGTCGCCGATCCGCGGCCCGAGCCGGGCCAGCGCCAGGGCCCGTACCTCGAACTTGGTGATCATCGAGTCCCGGTGCGCGAACTCCCGCTCGTCCAGGGCCCATCGGGCGGGCCCGGCGGGCACCCCGGCGACGGTACGCACCGCCCCGAGCGACCGCGCCGGGTCCAGGCACAGCACCACGCTGACGTCCGCTCCCCAGTCCCGGCCGGCGGCCTCGGCGGGCGTGACCCGCTCCACCCGCTCCCGCTCGGGGTCACCGAGCGCCCTCGCCACGACCAGCAGCCGGTCCGCCGGCACCGCGGCCCCCAGCTCCGCCGGACCGGCCCCCGGCCCGGTCAGCACCGCCACCTTCGGATGCGCCCGGCACACATGGAACGCCGTACGCGGCTCCCGCCCGTGCGCGCTCACCACCACCGCGTCGTCCCAGGGCAGCCCGACCCGCGCGAACGCGGCGGCGACGGACGACACCCCGGCCCGCACCTCCAGCCGCTCCGGCCCGAACCGCTCGGCCAGCGCCCGCACGATCCCGAAGAACCCGGGGTCGCCCGAGGCCAGCACGGCCACGGACCGGTCCTTGCCGACGTACTCCGCGACGGCGTCGAGCGCGGGTGCCAGCGGCCCGAGGACGATCCGCTCGGCCCCCTCCGGCAGCCGGACCGCGTCCAGGTGCCGCCGCCCGCCGACCACCAGCTCGGCCCCGGCCAGCGCGTCCGGCGGGAGCGGTGTCCCCGTCCCGGTACCGAAGACCGTGATCACGTACTCGCCCCCCGCTCCCGCAGGGCCCGCCGGGCCTGCGGGTCGGCCTTGCGGAAGCCGTGGAAATGGCCGGGGTGGTAGAGGTGCGAGCGGGTCCCGTGGGCGTCCAGGGCGGGGCCGACCAGGAACAGGGTGTGCTTCCAGAGCTTGTGCTCCTTGACCGTCTCCTCCAGCGTCTCGATCGTGCACTTCACGATCAGCTCCTCCGGCCAGGTCGCCTGGTAGGCGACGACCACCGGCGTCGACGTCGGATAGCCGCCCTCCAGCAGCTCCCGCACCAGCTGCCCGCTGCGCGCGGCGGAGAGGAAGATCGCCATGGTGGTGCCGTGCCGGGCGAACTCCCGTACCTCCTCGCCCGGCGGCATCGGCGTCTTGCCGCCGCCGAGCCGGGTCAGGACGACGGACTGGGCCACCTCGGGAATGGTCAGCTCGCGCTGGGCGAGCGCGGCGACGGCCGAGAAGGAGGACACACCCGGCACGATCTCGACCTCGACGCCGATGCCGGCACACCGGTCGACCTGTTCCTGGGTACCGCCCCACAGGGCCGGATCGCCGGAGTGGATCCGGGCGACCCGCAGCCCCTCCGCCCGCGCCCGCTCGTAGACGGCGACGACGTCCTCCAACGACATCGTGGCCGAGTCGAGGATCTCGGCGTCCTCGCGCGCGTGCTGGAGGACCTCCGCCTGGACCAGGCTCGCGGCCCAGATCACCACGTCGGCGTCGGCGATCGCGCGCGCGGCCCGGAACGTCAGCAGATCGGCGGCGCCGGGGCCGGCACCGACGAAGGTCACCTTGCCGGTGGGAGCGTCGCCGGAGACAGCGGCGACGGCAGCGGCGGAGGCAGCGGCATCGGCCATGGAAAATCGGTCCTCTCTGGACAAACGGTGTTACGGGTGCTGCTGGATGTGCGCTGGGGCGGGTCGATCGGATAGCAAGGGCACATGGCGGTCTTCGTCGCGCTCGGCGCGTTCCTGATGACGCTGGCCGGCGGCTGGACGGCACAGCGCGTGACCGACCGTCGCCATCTGGTCCTGGGCCTGGCCGGCGGCCTGATGCTCGGGGTGGTCGGCCTCGACCTGCTGCCGGAGGCGCTGCGCGCGGCCGGCCGGGAGATCTTCGGCGTACCGGCCGCCCTGCTGCTCTTCGTGGCCGGTTTCCTGCTGGCCCATCTGGTGGAACGCACACTGGCCCTGCGCCAGGCCGCGCACGGCGGCGACGAACACGGTCACCGGGCGCCCGAGGTGGGGCTGACGGCGGCCGGCGCGATGGTCGGGCACAGCGCGATGGACGGCGTGGCGATCGGCGCGGCCTTCCAGGTGGGCGGCGGCATGGGCACGGCGGTCGCGCTGGCCGTGATCGCGCACGACTTCGCGGACGGCTTCAACACGTTCACCATCACGAGCCTCTACGGCAACGCGCGCCGCCGGGCGATAGGCATGCTGATCGCCGACGCCTGCGCACCCGTCCTCGGCGCCCTGTCGACCGTCTTCCTCACCATCCCCGAGACCGTGCTCGGCGGCTATCTCGGCCTCTTCGGCGGTGTCCTGCTGTATCTGGCCGCCGCCGAGATCCTCCCCGAGGCCCACCACGAACACCCGGCCCGCTCCACCCTGCTGTGCACGGTGGCCGGTGCCGCCTTCATCTGGCTGGTGGTGGGCATCTCGGGCTGAGGCGCTCACAGTTTCCCGCCTCTGCCGCCGTCCCGGCGCGGCGGCGCGATGAGCGTGGAGAGATACGGCAGCGGGGAACCGTCGAGGTCGGCGGCGGGCCGGATGGACTCCTCGTCAAGCCCCAGCGCCGACCCCCACACGGCGTCCTCGATCCGCCCGCTCTCCCGCAGCGCCTCGGCGACCGCGCCGGCCTGCCGCCCGAACTTGTACGCCACGACCGTTCCCGGCCCGCTCAGCGCGTCCTTCAGCACCTCGGCACCCGCCGTCACCGGCACCAGCGTCAGCGGCTCGGTCCCCTCGGTGAGCACGGCACCGGAACGGGCGGCGAGGTCCTGCATGGCGGTGATGCCGGGCACGGTCTCCACGACCACGTCCGGAACCAGCCCGGCGATGGTCTGCGCGAGATAGGTGAAGGTCGAGTAGACGTTCGGATCCCCGATGGTGGCGAAGGCGACGGACCCGCGTTCCCGCAGCAACTCGGCGACCTTGGTGCCCGCCGCGTCCCAGGCGGCCTCGCGCCGCCCCCGGTCACTGCGCTCGTTCAGCGCGAACACGACCCGGACGACCTTCTCCGCGCCGACGTAGTGCAGCACGGTGGCCTCGGCACGGCCCCGCTCACCTGTGTCCATGACGGGTACGACGACCACCTCGGCGGCACGCAGGGCGTTGACGCCCTTCACGGTCACCAGCTCAGGGTCCCCCGGACCCACCCCGACTCCGATCAGCCTGCTGCTCATGACGTCCGGCACCTCTCCACGAACCTTCGGGCCACACCGGGCTCGGACGCCCAGTGCGTGTGCAGATAACTCGCGTGCACACCCTGCTGTACAAAACCCTCGACCCGCGGCCGGGGGGTACGTACCCCCCACGCGGGCGCCGCACCGGCCCCCGGCTCGACCGCGGTCCGGTGGAACTCGTGCCCCCGCAGCCGGGTCCCGGCGACGGCCAGCACACTGTCGCTCACGGCGACCGCGTCCCGGTAGCCGAGAGTCAGCCGCTCGGTCATCCGCGCCCGGACATCCAGCACACCGCACATCGCCAGCCCGTCCAGCTCCCGGCACAGATAGAGCAGCCCGGCACACTCGGCGGCCACCGGAGCACCGCTGTGCGCGAGGGCACCGACCGCCTTGCGCAGCGGCTCGTTGGCGGACAGCTCGGCGGCGTACACCTCGGGGAAACCCCCGCCGACGACCAACCCCCGTGTCCCGTCCGGCAGTTGCTCGTCCCGCAATGGATCGAACGGCACGACGTCGGCCCCGGCGGCGGCGAGCAGCTCGGTGTGCTCGGCATAGGAGAAGGTGAAGGCGGCCCCGGAGGCGACGGCGACCACAGGCCGCGTACCCCCGCCACCCGGCCCGTCCGGCGTCTGCGGGCGGAGCCGTTCAGGGCGAAGCGGGGGTTCGGGGGCGGCAGCCCCCGGGTCCCACGCCGCACCCGGCACCGCACCGGCCCCCCGGGCCAGCCCCAGCAGCCCCTCCAGGTCACACCCGTCGGAGACCTGCGCGGCCATCGCCGCCACCGCGTCCACCGCCGCGCCCCGCCGCTCGGCGACCGGCACCAGCCCCAGGTGCCGCGACGGCGTGTCCACCTGGGCCACCCGCCGCAGCACCCCGAACACCGGTACCCCGGAGGAATCCAGCGCCTCCCGCAGCAGCTCCTCGTGCCGGTCCGACGCCACCTTGTTCAGGATCACGCCCCCGACCCGCACCTCCGGATCCCAGGACGCGAACCCGTGCACCAGCGCGGCCACCGACCGCGACTGCGACGACGCGTCCACGACCAGCACCACCGGCGCCCGCAGCAGCTTCGCGACATGAGCGGTGGACGCCAGTTCACCTTCCCCGGCGGCCCCGTCGTACAGCCCCATCACACCCTCGACCACGGCGATGTCACAGCCGCGCGCACCATGCGCGAACAGCGGCCCGATCAGCTCAGGACCGCACAGATACGCGTCGAGGTTCCGCCCCACCCGCCCGGTCGCGAGCGCGTGGTACCCGGGATCGATGTAGTCCGGTCCGACCTTGTGCGGGGACACGGCGAGCCCCCGCGCGGCGAACGCGGCCATCAACCCCGTGGCAACGGTGGTCTTGCCGCTGCCCGAGGAGGGCGCGGCGATGACCAGCCGTGGGATGGAAGACGTCACCACTCGATGCCCCTCTGCCCCTTCTGTCCCACGTCCATCGGGTGCTTGACCTTGGACATGTCGGTGACGAGGTCGGCGAGGTCCACCAGCTTCTCGGGCGCGTTCCGCCCGGTGATCACGACATGCTGGTTCCCGGGCCGGTTCCGCAGCACCTCGACGACCTCGTCGGTGTCCACCCAACCCCAGTGCATGGGGTACGCGAACTCGTCGAGCACGTAGAGCTGGTACGTCTCGGCCGCCAGGTCCCGCTTGACCTGCTCCCAGCCCTCCCGGGCCTTCTCCTCGTTGTCCATCTGCGCGTCCCGCTGCACCCAGGACCAGCCCTCGCCCATCTTGTGCCAGGCGACGGTCCCGCCCTCCCCGGAGTCCCCGAGGACCCGCAGCGCGCGCTCCTCGCCGACCTTCCACTTCGCCGACTTGACGAACTGGAACACCCCGATCGGCCACCCCTGGTTCCAGGCGCGCAGCGCGAGCCCGAACGCGGCGGTGGACTTGCCCTTGCCGACGCCCGTGTGCACGACGACAAGAGGCCGATTACGACGCTGACGAGTCGTCAGTCCGTCGTCCGGTACGACACTCGGCTGTCCCTGCGGCATTACGCGGCCCTCCTCTGCACGTCCTTCACCAGCCCGGCGATGGAGTCCGCCCGCAACTCGTCGAGCGTCACCGCCGTACCACCCAGTTCACCGGCCAACTGCCCGGCGAGTCCCAGCCGTACCGGTCCCGACTCGCAGTCCACGACCACCGAGGCGACCCCGTCGGCCGCGAACAGCCGGGCCGCCCGCCCGGCGAGCGCGACCGGCTCCGGGCCGCCGGTGGCCCGTCCGTCGGTCACCACGACGACGAGGGCCCGCCGCGCGGGGTCCCGCAACCGCTCCACCCGCAGCACGTCGTGCGCCTTGAGCAGCCCGGCGGCGAGGGGCGTACGCCCTCCGGTCGGCAGCGCCTCCAGCCGGGCCGCCGCCGCGTCCACGGACGAGGTCGGCGGCAGCGCGACATCGGCGGCCGAGCCCCGGAAGGTCACCAGCCCCACCTTGTCCCGCCGCTGATAGGCGTCGAGCAGCAGCGACAGCACGGCCCCCTTCACGGCGCTCATCCGCTGCCGGGCCGCCATCGACCCGGACGCGTCGACCAGGAACAGCACGAGGTTGCCCTCGCGCCCCTCCCGGGTCGCCTGCCGCAGATCGTCCCGCCGGACCACCAGGCCAGGACCGGACCGCCCGCGCGCCCGCTGATGCGGGGCGGCGGCCTGCACGGTCGCCGCCAGGTGCAGCTTGGTCAGGGCGCCCCGGGGCCGCCGCGCACCCGTCGTACGCCCGTGCTCGGTGCGCGCCCGGGACCGCCGGCCCGCGGCGCCCGTACCGATCCCCGGCACGGTCAGCACCTTGGTGCGGAAGGGCTCGGCGGCCCGCGTCGGCGCCTGCTCGCCCGAGCCGCCGGCGGCCTGCGGCTCGCCGTCCTCCCCGGCCTCGGGCCGCGCGCCCGTGTCGCCGCCCTGCGGGTCACCGTCGTCGGGCGCCGGCTGCCCGCCGCCCCCGCCGGGACCGTCCGGATCGGGATCGTCGTCCTCGGACTCGCCGGAGAACTCCTCCAGCGTCTGGTCCAGCTTGTCCTCGTCGAGGCCCGGCGCGTCAAAGGGGTTGCGGCGCCTGCGGTGCGGCAGCGCGAGCAGCGCGGCCTGCCGGACGTCCTCCGCCAGCACCTCGGTCCGCCCGGCCCACGCGGCCAGCGCGGTCGCCGTCCGCGCCATCACGATGTCGGCGCGCATACCGTCGACCTCGAAGGCCGCGCAGGTCGCCGCTATCTGCCGCAGCGCCCCGTCGCCCAGCCGGACCGACGGCAGCAACGCCCGCGCCGCCACGATCCGTTGCCGTACGGCGGCCTCCTCGCCGGCCCAACGGGCCCCGAAACCGTCCGGATCGTCGTCGTAGGCGAGCCGCCGGCGGACCACCTCCACCCGCTGGTCGGGCTCGCGCGAGGCGGCCACCTCCACGGTCAGCCCGAACCGGTCCAGCAACTGCGGCCGCAGTTCGCCCTCTTCGGGGTTCATGGTGCCGACGAGCAGGAACTTCGCCGCGTGCCGTACCGAGACGCCCTCGCGCTCCACGTAGGAGGCGCCCATCGCGGCCGCGTCCAGCAGCAGGTCGACCAGGTGGTCGTGGAGGAGGTTGACCTCGTCCACGTAGAGGATGCCCCGGTGCGCGTCGGCCAGCAGGCCCGGCTCGAAGGCCTTCACGCCCTCCGCCAGGGCCCGTTCGATGTCGAGGGCGCCGACCAGCCGGTCCTCGGAGGCGCCGACCGGCAGTTCGACCATGCGCGCCGGGCGCGACTCGAAGGCGCCGGGCGGGTTGTGCGGCCCGTCCGGGCAGGCCGGATCCGGGGCGTCCGGGTCGCAGGAGAAGCGGCAGCCGGCGACGACGTCCACGGTCGGCAGCAGCACCGAAAGGGCGCGTACCGCCGTGGACTTGGCGGTGCCCTTCTCGCCGCGCACCAGCACGCCGCCGACCGCCGGCGACACGGCGTTCAGCAGCAGCGCCAGCCGCAGGTCGTCCTGGCCGACGACGGCCGTAAAGGGGAAGGGGGTGGTCACTGGTCGCCCTCCAGGTCGCCTTCGAGCTCCAGGTAGGTGGCACGCAGCCGCTCCAGGGTGTCCGCGTCCGGCTCGGCCCACAGGCCCCGGTCGGCGGCCTCCAGGAGCCGTTCGGTGATGCCGCGCAGCGCCCACGGGTTGGACTTCTTCATGAAGTCCCGGTTCTCCGGGTCGAAGACGTACTCCGCGCTGAGTTTCTCGTACATCCAGTCGTCGACCACGCCCGCCGTGGCGTCGTAGCCGAAGAGGTAGTCGACGGTCGCCGCCATCTCGAAGGCGCCCTTGTAGCCGTGCCGGCGCATCGCCGCCATCCAGCGCGGGTTGACCACCCGGGCCCGGAAGACGCGGTGGGTCTCCTCGCCGAGGGTGCGGGTCTTCACCTGGTCGGGGGTGGCCGAATCACCCACGTACGCCTCGGGGTTGGTGCCGGTCAGATGGCGCACCATCGCCACCATCCCGCCGTGGTACTGGAAGTAGTCGTCGGCGTCGACCAGGTCGTGCTCGCGCGTGTCCACGTTCTTCGCGGCGACCGCGATCCGCCTGAACGCGGTCTCCATGTCCCCGCGCGCCGCCCGTCCGTCGAGTCCGCGGCCGTAGGCGTAGCCGCCCCAGACGGCGTACACCTCGGCGAGGTCGGCGTCGGAGCGCCAGTTGCGGGCGTCGATCAGCGGCAGCAGGCCCGCGCCGTACGCGCCCGGCTTGGAGCCGAAGATACGGGCGGTGGCGCGCCGCCGGTCGCCGTGCTCGGCGGTGTCCTCGTCGGCGTGGGCGCGCACGTAGTTCAAGTCGGCCGGTTCGGCCAGCTCGGCGACCCGGCGCACGGCGTCGTCGATCAGTCCGACCACGTGCGGGAACGCGTCCCGGAAGAAGCCGGAGATCCGGACCGTGACGTCGATGCGCGGCCGGCCCAGCTCGTCCAGCGGGACCACCTCGAAGCCGGTCACGCGCCGAGACGCCTCGTCCCAGACCGGACGGCAGCCCAGCAGTGCCAGGATCTCGGCGATGTCGTCGCCCTGGGTGCGCATCGCGGAGGTGCCCCACACCGTCAGCCCGACGGACTTCGGGTACTCGCCGGTGTCCTGGAGGTACCGCTGCACCAGCGAGTCGGCGAGGGACTGGCCGACCTCCCAGCTCAGCCGGGAGGGAATGGCCTTGGGGTCGACGGAGTAGAAGTTGCGGCCGGTCGGCAGGACGTTGACCAGCCCGCGGGTGGGGGAGCCGGACGGTCCCGCCGGGACGTAACCGCCGTCGAGTGCCTTGAGGATGTGGTCGATCTCGTCCGTGGTGCGGGCCAGCCGGGGTACGACCTCGGCGCAGGCGAACTCCAGCACGGCGACGGCGTCGGGGAGTTCGGCGCCGAGGACGTCACGGATGAGGGAGCGGCTGCCCGTGACCGCCCAGTCGCGCTCCTCCATCCCTTCCGCGATCCGTCGGCACAGCTGCTCCAGCAGGTCGATGGCGTCGGCGGCCGTGCGGGACGGACCCTCGACGAGATCGGACAGCTCGACCGGCACCTTCACGGGCGCACCGGGCTCGGCGAGCAACTCCTTCTCGACCAGACCGAAGTGAGCGGCCAGCGAGGCCCTGAGCCCCGGCAGCGCGTTGGCCTGGCCGCCCCACACCTGGGAGGCCCGCAACACGGCCAGCACCAGGTTCACGCGCGCCTCGCCGACCGGGCCGCCGCCGAGGATGTGCAGGCCGTCGCGGATCTGCACGTCCTTGATCTCGCACAGATAGCCGTCGATGTGCATGACGAACTCGTCGAAGTCGGCGTCGTCCGGCTGGTCGTCCACATGCAGGTCGTGGTGGAGTTCGGCCGCCTTGACCAGCGTCCAGATCTGGGCCCGCACGGCCGGTGCCTTCGTCGGGTCCAGGTCGGAGACCAGTGCGTACTCGTCGAGCAGCTGCTCCAGCTTGGCGAGGTCGCCGTAGGTGTCGGCACGGGCCATCGGCGGGACCAGATGGTCGACCACGGTGGCGTGCCCGCGCCGCTTGGCCTGGGTGCCCTCGCCGGGGTCGTTGACGATGAACGGGTAGATCAGAGGCAGCTCGCCGAGGACCGCGTCCGGTGCGCAGCCCGCGCTCAGCCCGAGCCCCTTGCCGGGCAGCCACTCCATCGTGCCGTGTTTGCCCATGTGCACGACCGCGTCCGCGCCGAAAGAGTTCTCGAGCCACCGGTAGGCGGCCATGTAGTGGTGCGACGGCGGCATGTCCGGGTCGTGGTAGATCGCGATCGGGTTCTCGCCGAAGCCGCGCGGCGGCTGGATCATCACGACGACGTTCCCGAACTGGAGGGAGGCGAGGACGATGTCGTCGCCGTCCACGTACAGGCTGCCCGGCGGCTCGCCCCACGCCTCCAGCATGCCTCCCCTGAGGTCCGGGTCCAGCTGGTCGAACCACGCCCGGTAGTCGGCGAGCGGCACCCGCGCGGGCGCGGCGGCCAGCTGCTCCTCGGTGAGCCATTCGACGTCGTGGCCACCGGCGTTGATGAGCCGGTGGATCAACTCGTCCCCGTTGTCGGGGTGTCCCTCGACCCCGTAACCGGCATCCCGCAGCGCGTCCAGCACGCGTACCGCCGAGGCAGGGGTGTCGAGCCCGACCGCGTTGCCGACCCGCGAGTGCTTGGTTGGATAGGCGGTGAAGACCAGCGCGAGCTTCTTGTCCGCGTTCGGCTTGTGCTTCAACCGCGCGTGCCGCAGGGCGATCCCGGCGACCCGTCCGGCCCGCTCGGGGTCGGCGACGTACACCGGGACGTCGTCCGGGCCCTGCTCCTTGAAGGAGAACGGGACCGTGATCAGACGGCCGTCGAACTCCGGGATGGCGACCTGCATCGCCGCGTCCATGGGGGAGAGGGCGGCATCGGACTCGCCCCAGGCCTGCCGGGAGGAGGTCAGGCAGAGGCCCTGCAGCACCGGGACGTCCAGATCGGCGAGCGCCCCGATGTCCCAGGCCTCCTCGTCACCGCCGGCCGAGGCCTGCGAGGCGTGGGTGCCGCCGGCCGCCAGCACGGTGGCGACCAGCGCGTCGGCCCCGGCGAGGATCTCGTACAGCCCGGCGTCCGCCCCGCGCAGCGAACCGCAGTACACCGGAAGGGCGTTGGCGCCGCGCGCCTCGATCGCCTCGCACAGGGTGTCCACGAAGGCGGTGTTGCCGCTGAGTTCATGGGCCCGGTAGAAGAGCACCCCGACCGTGGGACGGCCGGCCCGGATCTCGTACGAGCCGTGCACCCCGAACTCGGGCATCTTCTGCGGCTCGGCGAACCCCTCGCCGGTCAGCAGCACGGTGTCGGACAGGAACCGGGACAGCTCCAGCAGGTTCGCGGGCCCGCCCTCGACGAGATAGCGCAGCGCCTCCGCGACCACGCCGGCCGGCACCGACGACTCGGCCATCAACTCGGCGTCCGGCACGGCCTCGCCGCCGAGCAGCACGGTCGGCACCCCGGACGCCCGGAGCGCGGCGAGCCCGTCCTCCCAGGCCCGCTTGCCGCCGAGCAGCCGTACGACGGCGATGTCCGCGCCCTCGATCAGCGCGGGCAGCTCCTCCGTGACGTCGACGCGCGTCGGATTGCCGATCCGGTAGCCGGCACCGGAGGCGGCCCGGGCCGCCAGCAGATCGGTGTCGGCGGTCGACAACAACAACACAGTGCTCATGCGGGCGCTCCCGGTGGGATGAAAGGCAGTCCTTGTGGCGCGCCCGACTCGATGAGCCGCCAGAGCGCGTCGGTGTCCGCGTGGTGTTCGATCAGGTCGCCGAGCCGGTCGAGCTGCTCCTCGCGCAGCGCGGCGAACGAGGTGTCGGGGGCCGGCACGAACCGGCGGCCCGCGGCGGCCGCCACTTCGCGCAGAAAGGCCCGGCGGAAGCCGTCCGACTCCAGGGAGCCGTGCCAGTGGGTGCCCCAGGTCGGCCCGACCCGGCAGCCGTCCAGGAATTGGTCCCCGCCGGTGACCTCGGCGACCCCGTGATGGATCTCGTACCCCTCGACGCGCTCGCCGAGGGCCTCGCCGACGGGCCGGGTGAGGGTCTTCTCCCGGGCGAACCGCACCCGGACGGGCAGGACACCCAGACCGGCCACCTGTCCGCGCCTGCTCTCGACCTCGTCCTCGATGTGCTCCCCGAGGATCTGGAAGCCACCGCAGATGCCGAGCACCGGCCGCCCCTCGGCGGCCCTGCGCTTCAGCGCCTCCGCGAGTCCCCGCTCCCGCAGCCACTCCAGGGCCCGGACCGTGCCCCGGGTGCCCGGGACCACGACGAGATCGGCGTCGGCGAGCTCCTCCGGGCGGTCCACGAACCGCACCACGACACCCGGTTCGGCGGCCAGCGCGTCCACGTCCGTGAAGTTGGACATCAGGGGGATGGCACAGACGGCGACCCGCAGGACGTCCGCACCGACGGGCGGGGCCGTGTTCGACTCCCGGACGGTCCCGCGCAGCGAGACCCTCAGCCCGTCCTCCTCGTCGATCCCGAGCCCGTGCCGGAAGGGGAGCACGCCGTAGGTGTGCCGCCCGGTGAGGCCGTGCAGCATGTCGAGGCCGGGCTCCAGCAGGGAGACGTCGCCCCGGAACTTGTTGACGAGGAACCCGGCGACGAGGGCCTGGTCCTCCGGCGAGAGCAGGGCGACGGTGCCGAAGAAGGAGGCGAACACGCCCCCGCGGTCGATGTCACCGACGACGAGCACCGGGATCCGCGCGTTGCGCGCGATCCCCATGTTCACGATGTCGGTCCGGCGCAGGTTGATCTCCGCCGGACTGCCCGCCCCCTCACAGATCACCGCGTCATACGTGCCCCGCAACTCGGCGAGACAGTCGAGCACGGTCCCGAGCAGCTTCTGCTGCCGCCCGCCGTGGTAGCCGCGCGCACTCAGCTCACCGACCGGCTTGCCGAGCAGCACTACCTGGCTGCTCTGCTCGCCGCCCGGCTTGAGCAGCACGGGGTTCATCAGCGCGGTCGGCTCGATGCGGCAGGCCTGCGCCTGCATGGCCTGCGCCCGCCCGATCTCGGCGCCCTCGCGCGTGACGAAGGAGTTGAGGGACATGTTCTGCGCCTTGAACGGCGCGACCTTGACGCCCTGCCGTACCAGCCACCGGCAGATACCGGCGGTGACGACACTCTTGCCGGCGTCGGAGGTGGTACCGGCCACGAGGAGGCCGCCGCCGTTCACGACGCCCGTCCCGACCGCTGTGCGGAGCGCTGTGCCGGGCGCCGTGCAAGCGCCTCCCGCACCAGGGCCCCGGCCGCGCCGGCCCCGAACGCCAGCCACCCCACCCGCCGTGACAACCGCACCGCCCGCTCGATGTCCGCGACTTCCACCGCACGCCCCTTCCCGTTCAGCACCGGCCGATGCTCGACCCGCCCGCCGTAGGACAACGTCCCGCCGAGCCGTACCCCGAGCGCCCCCGCGAACGACGCCTCCACCGGCCCGGCGTTGGGGCTCGGGTGCTTCGCCGCGTCGGACCGCCAGGCCCGCACGGCCCCCTTGGCGTCGTCTCCGGCGACGGCGGCCAGCACGGCGGTGAGCCGTGCCCCCGGCCACCCCGCCACGTCGTCCAGCCGCGCCGAGGCCCACCCGTACCGCCGGTACCGGGCCGACTTGTGACCCACCATGGCGTCCAGGGTGTTGACGGCCCGGAACCCGAGCAGCCCCGGCACCCCGCCCACGGCCCCCCACACCAGCGCACCCACGACCGCGTCGCTCGTGTTCTCGGCGACGGACTCCACGACGGCCCGGGCGATCCCGTCGGCGTCCAGGGCCTGCGGATCCCGTCCGCACAGATGCGGCAGCCGGGCCCGGGCGGCCTCGACGTCCCCCGTCCTGAGGGCGCGCCCGATGACGCCGGCCTCGCGGGCGAGTGAGGTGCCCCCGACGACGGCCCAGGTGGCGGTCGCGGTGAGCGCGACGGAAGCGGCGGTGGACGGTCGTACGACCCGCTGGGCCAGGGCACCCAGAGTCACGGCGCCGCCGGCGCAGACGGCGGTGTGCAGCGCGCCCCACCCGCGGTGGTCCCGCCACAGCGCTCGTTCGACGGCACCGGCCGCCCGTCCGAACGCGGCGACCGGATGCCCGCGGCGCGGATCGCCGAGCAGCAGATCGCCGAGAAGGCCGGCGGCGGCGCCGTACGCGAAGACGCGACCGGCACCCATCGGCTCAGCCCGCCGCGGGGGCGGGAACGGGCCTGGTACTCAACCTCGAACGGCAGCCGCGCATGGAGATATGTCCTCACTCAGGGTGTCCACGCCCTGGTTCGACGAGACCGGCGGTGAGAGTTCCTGGCTCCCGGGGATTGCTACCCCGGTGACAGTGGCGGGACCGCGCCGGATTCACACCGGCTTCCTCTCTTGGCGCCGTACTTGGCTCCGGAAGTCCACCATGCCCCCGGAAGACCAGTCAACTTGCCGTTGACCTGCGAGGGGAGTGTGTGGGAAGGCCCACACCGGTGGTCCTGCGGGGCTGGTGGGACATGCCGAAGGCTCCTCCCGAGCGAGTCGGAGAGGAGCCTTCCTCGGCTCTGTTCAGGTCTGGGTCAGGCCTTGGCCACGATCAGGTGGATGCCGTAGGCCACCGCGGCCGCGCAGGCGGCGAAGCACAGGTAGGCGGCGGTCACGGCCAGGGCCGCGGAATTGCCCTGGGCCATGGCGCGTTCGCGGGCGGAGAGGCCCTTGATGCCGAGGGTGAAGAGGGCCACCATGCCCACGGTGACCACGAGGCTGACGCCGAAGACGGAGCCGATGGCTGCCCAGTCGATGTTCATGTCGGTTCTTCCTCGGGGGTCAGACGGTCGCGGCCGGGTCGGTGGCGGCGGCCGGCGCGGGTGACGGGGCGGGGGACGGGATCGTGGCGGTGAGGTCGTCGGTCACCGTGCCCGCGGGCGGCGGGGACACGGCGGCCATCGCCGCGGTCACCACACCGGCCGGCTCCGTGCCGTCGTTGACGTT
Organism: Streptomyces sp. NPDC007157; assembly: GCF_040634235.1. Taxonomy (NCBI): domain Bacteria; kingdom Bacillati; phylum Actinomycetota; class Actinomycetes; order Kitasatosporales; family Streptomycetaceae; genus Streptomyces; species Streptomyces sp. NPDC007157. Next base: position 69,589 of record NZ_JBEYFE010000006.1, on the reverse strand, counting down.
GGCGCTGTCCACGACCTCGCGGCGGGAGAGCTTCCAGATCGTGGCGCTGGAGGCGACGAGGAAGACGGCGACGACCGCCGTGCCCCAGTCGCCGAGGTCCGTCACGGACTCGGCGAGCGCGCCGACCACCGCGGCCGCGGGGAGGGTGAGCACCCAGGCGACCATCATGCGGGTCGCGGTGGACCAGCGGACCGTGCCGCCCTTGCGGCCCAGGCCCGCGCCCATCACGGAACCGGAGACGACGTGTGTGGTGGAGAGGGAGAAGCCGAGGTGGGAGGAGGCCAGGATGGCGGTGGCCGCGCTGGTCTGGGCGGCGAAGCCCTGCTGCGGCTGGAGGTCGGTCAGGCCCTTGCCCATGGTGCGGATGATCCGCCAGCCGCCGATGTAGGTGCCGAGGGCGATGGCGAGGCCGGCGGAGAGGATGACCCAGGTGGGAGGGTTCGAGCCGGGGGCGATGGAGCCGCCCGCGATCAGCGCGAGGGTGATGATGCCCATCGTCTTCTGCGCGTCGTTGGTGCCGTGCGCGAGGGAGACCAGGCCGGCGGAGGCGATCTGACCGGCGCGGAAGCCCTTGCGGGTGGCGTTGTCGTCGGCGTTCTTGCCGATCGTGTACGACAGGCGGGTGGCGAGCATCGCCGCGAGGCCCGCGACGACGGGGGCGGCGACCGCCGGGAGCAGGACCTTGGTGACCAGCACGTCGCCGTGGACCGCGCCGAGGCCGGCGGAGGCGACGGTGGCGCCGATCAGACCGCCCATCAGGGCGTGCGAGGAACTGGAGGGCAGACCCACCAGCCAGGTCACCAGGTTCCAGAGGATCGCGCCGACCAGGGCGGCGAAGATGACCTCGGGGCGGATGCCGTTCTCGTCGACGAGGCCCTTGGAGATCGTGTTGGCGACCTCCACGGAGAGGAAGGCGCCCACCAGGTTGAGCGCGGCCGACATGGTCACCGCGATCTTGGGCTTGAGTGCGCCGGTCGAGATGGTCGTGGCCATCGCGTTGGCGGTGTCGTGGAAACCGTTCGTGAAATCAAACGCGAGTGCGGTCACCACCACAATCGCGAGGATCAGCGAGAAGTTTTCCATTTACCCAGACAATCTTTAGAGGTCATCGGCCGTTGGACCGTAGGCAACCTGGATGAACGGAAGGTGAACTGGGATGGTCTCTGTGGTGTCTGAGATCGACTTCGAGGTATCCGCGCGCGGGAACGGGCGAAGCCGCCGTCCCGTATGCGGTCCGGCGGCTCAGTCGTCCGTTGGTCAGTAGCCCTCGGCGAACGCCTTCAGCCGGCTCGCCGACCCGTTGAAGAGATTCTGGTCACCCGGCAGGCTGCCGCTGTTGTCGTACTGCCAGAAGGTCCACCGCGACCACCCGGCCGGCAGCGCGCCCGCGTCCGCCGAGCCGTGGCGGGCGATCCACAGGGCGTGGTTCGCGGCGAAGGCGCCGCTGCCGCCGGTGCAGAGGTTCCACCAGTGGGTGGTCGTGTAGATCACCGGCCGCCGACCGGTCTCCCGCTTCAGTTCGTCACTGAAGGACTTGATCCACTCGACCATCCTGGAGTGGCTCAGCCCGTAGCACCTGTGCTTCTTGTCGTACGGGTTGTACTCGACATCGAGCGCCGGCGGCAGTGTCCAGCCGTCCGCGGTCCAGGTGCCGCCGTGGCTCACGAAGTACGCGGCCTGCTGAGCGCCCGACGACTTGTCCGGCAGGGCGAAGTGGTAGGCGCCCCGCATGATTCCGGCCTTGCGTGAACCGTTGTACTGCTGGCCGAAGTACGGGTTGCGGTAGGTGGTGGACTCGGTTGCCTTGACGTAGACGAACCTGGCGCCCTTCGCCTTGGCCCCCGACCAGTCGACGTTCTTCTGGTGCGAGGAGACGTCGTGCCCCTTCGGTGGGCTCGCCGCGGACGCCGGCGTCCCGGCGAACGCGGTCGCGGCCCCAGCGAGGGCGAGAGCGGCCACGGACGCCGCGAGGGCGCGGGCGGGATGGCGGTGGCGGTGGCGGTGGTGGTGCGACGCGGAGCGGTCACGGGCCATGTTTCCCCCCGGAATGGCGACGTGTACGAAAAATCGTCCAGAGATTATTGGAAGATCGGCGTATCTTCGGCGATCTTCGGCCAAGCCTTGAAATGGGGCTCTTTGTGCGGATTTGCGCTCTACTGGATTCGGGACGTCCGGCCTAAAGTGCCCCGCCGTACAAGCCGGTTGGGGCGCCGCCTGACAGGATCGGGCCATGGCTGAGCAGTGGCGGGGCGAGCGTGACGGACGGGATGGGCGCAGCGGCGCACAGGGTGTGTCGGAGCCGCGCAGGCGGGATGTGCGGGCGGAGGAGGCGAGCGCCTGGCGCGAACTCCTCGCCACCGCCCGCCGCACGGTGACCGACGGACTGGTCGTCGGCACCTCCGGCAACGTCTCGGCCCGTGTCGGCGACACCGTGCTGGTCACGCCGTCGGGCGTGCCGTACGACCGGCTCACCCTCGACGACGTGACGGGCGTCGACCTCTCCGGCCGCCAGGTGCTGGGCACCCTGGTCCCGACCAGCGAGCTGCCGATGCATCTCGCGATCTACGGCAGCACGGACGCCGGTGCCGTGGTGCACACCCACGCCGTGCACGCGACGGCCGTCTCGACGCTCGTCCCGGAGCTTCCGGCGATCCACTACATGTCCGCCGCGCTCGGCGGCGCCGTCCGGGTTGCCCCGTATGCGACCTACGGCACCGACGAGTTGGCCGAGAACATGCTCCGCGCCTTGACCGAACGCTCCGGCTGTCTCCTCCAGAACCACGGCACGATCACCTACGGCACCACCCTGACCCAGGCCTACGACCGCACGGCCCAACTGGAGTGGATGTGCCGCCTGTGGCTCACGGCGTCCGCCGTCCCCGGTCTGACCCCGAGCCTGCTCTCACCGCAAGAGATGGCAGAGGCGGCAGAGCGCCTACGGGGCTACGGCCACCAGAACGGGTAGCCACCGACGGGCCGGTCTTCCGCGTCCCGCCCGTGGGTTCCTCGCGTCAGCTTCGGCTTCTTCTTTCCGTGCTGCTCGGCTCTTTCTCCGCCGCGACGGTGCCCCGCCACGACGTACGTCCCCTGCGGTGCCGAACTCGTCTCGTGTCCTTTCGGGAGCTTCGCCCGAGTGGCAGGCGGCCCCGCCTCCACTGGCCGCCGTCCCGCTCCGCCCCGACACTGGACAGGTGCGCCCAGTCAAAGTCACGGCCGCCGCCGTCGGTGCCGTACTCGCCGCCGGCGCGGCCAGCGTGGCCGCGGGGCGGTTCGCCAGCGGTGCCGCGCTGAAGGCGCCGCCGGGCCGCCCCCTGCCCACCGAGCCCCGCCTCACCGTGCACGGCAGCACGGTCGGCCGCGTCACCCTCACCCGGGACCTGGCCTCGCTGCGCCCCGGCACCTACGGCCTGGCCGGCGACGGCTCGCACGCGGTCGTCGGCGCCGTCCTGGAGTCCGCCGCGAACACCCCGGACACCGTCGTACGGCGCCTGGAGCGCGTGACCCACGGCACCCTCGAAACCGGCGACAAGGTCTGGCTCACCCCCAACGTCCACATCGGCAACCCGGGCGCGGCCCTGGGTCTGGACCACGCCGACATCGACCTGCCCGGCGAACTCGGGGCGCTGCCCGCCTGGTTCGTGCCCGGCTACCGGGACACCTGGGTGATCGCGGTGCACGGCCTCGGCACCACCCGCGAGCTCGCCATGAACGTCATGCGGTTCCTGCACGGCCGGCGCCTGCCCGTCCTCGCCCTCGCCTACCGCGGCGACCTCGGCGCCCCGCGCCCCCCGGACGGCCTGAACCACCTCGGCGAGAGCGAGTGGCGCGACCTGGACGCGGCGATCCGCTACGCCATCCGCTACGGCGCCCGCCGTGTCGTCCTGTACGGCTGGTCCACCGGCGCCACCATGGCGCTGCGCGCCGTCGCCCACTCGGCGCTGCGCGAGCGCGTCTCCGGGCTGGTCCTGGACTCGCCGGTGCTCAGCTGGGAGGCCACCCTGCGCGCCCTGGCCCAGGCCCGGCACATCCCCGAGCCGCTGCTGCCGCTCGCGGTGCGCGCCGCCCAGGGCCGCGCCGGCCTGCACGCCGACCACGTCGGCGACCCCGTCGACCCGGAGCAGCTCACCGTGCCCACCCTGATCGTCCACGGCCCGGACGACACGGTGGCCCCCTGGGTGTACTCCCGCCGGTTCGCCGCACAGCGCCCCGACCGCATCGCCCTGCACACCGTGCCGGACGCCCCGCACGGCGCGATGTGGAACGCCGACCCCGACAGCTACGAGGAGCGGCTGCGCCGATTCCTCACGCCTCTGATGTGATGCCCTTGATGTCTCCTCTCTTATGACATGACACCCTTGACATGATTTTCCCCGCACCCGCGGCCCTTCCCCGACCTCGCCCCGACACAAGCCGGAAGCCCCGATTCCAGTCGGTCCCGCGAGTTCCGTTTAAGGCCGTACCACTGGCCTGAACATGTCTCCTCGCCTCCCCTCGGGTCCCGTGCGTTGGCCAGCCCCGTCGCCCGCCGTGACATTCCGTTTGGGTTTTCGGACCGTCAACCGGAAGACTGCACCCGTGACGTCCCGTATCCCGCGCGACTCAAGGCTTCGACTCGTCCGAACGCGACCCCTGGCCGCAGCCCCCCGAGCGATGAACCAGCGGCCCGCGCGTCGCCCCGCACCCCGCCCACCCGAGGGCACCCCGGCCCCCGCCGAGCTGGCCAGAATGGCACGGTCCGGGCTGGCCGGAGCGGCCCGAGTCGCCCTCTGGGCCGACACGGCCCTCGGTCCGGGCAGCGACGGCGCGACCGCCGACGGCAAGGCCACTCTCTCCGAGGCGTCCGCCGAACGCGCGTCCGGCGATCTGGGCCTGACCGTGGCTCAGATCCGCGCCGACTGGGACACCGCCCGGCTCGCCGGCCTGGTCGAGGTGCACGGCGACAGCGCACGCCCCGGCTGGCGCCTGCGCGCCTGGGACCGCGACGACAGCGCCGTGCTGCGCGGCTGGGTCGCCCTCTTCGACGCCTGGTCGCTCGCCCACCCGGAGCCCGCGGAGTTCGAGGCCGCCGCCGTCGCCGAGGTCGTCTCGGCCATGCCCCAGGTGCTCTCCTTCCTCCAGCTGTCCGCCGGTCCCGTCCCGGTCGAGCAGCTCCTGGACCTGCTGCGTCAGCGGGTCACCGAACTGCGCACCGAACGCTGCGAGGTCCCCTACGAGACGGAGGCCGGGATCGGCGCCGGGGGTGGGTCCGCCGTGCCCGCCGTCACCGTGCCCGCCGCCCGCACCGACCTGGCGGAGCGCGCACCGGCCGACGACCCGGCCCCCGCCGAGGACGCCGAGCTCGCCCCCCTCCTCGACTGGTCCCTGCACGCGCTCGCCTCCGTCGGCGCGCTGACCTACGGCGTCGGCCAGGCCACCCTCACCCCGCTGGGCAGCTGGGCGGTCTGGGTCAAGCTGGAGCAGATCTGCGTGGCCGCACAGAGCCCCGCCGGGAACATCGAGGTCGCCGCCGAGGAGATGCTGCGCGGCTGCGCCCAGCTCCGCCCCAACGCGGCCCGCGCCGAATACCGCGCCTGGCTCGCCGCCCGCCCCGTCGGCAGAGCCGTCGCCGAACTCGTCGCCGCCGCCCGTGGCGAGGACGCCCTGCTGCGCGGTCTCGCCTTCGAGGCGCTGCGCGTGGTCGGCGCCCCCGCCGAACCGGACGTCCACGCGGTCGTCGACGAGCCGACCCTGCGGCCGTACGCCCTGCTGTGGCTGGCCGAGCACGACGGGGCCGACCCGGAGGACGCCCACGAGGTGCTCACCCGCGAAGAGGCCACCTGGCTCTGGGTGGACACGGCCGCCGCGGTCGCCGACCACGGTGAGGCCCCGATGCTGGTCCGTCATCTGGAGTCGGCGCTGCAGCCCACCGTCCCCGCCCTGCTCGACGAGGTGCGCGCCGTCGGTCACCCGCGCACCGTGCAGGTCCTGGTCGCCCTCGCCGCCGCCCACCCCGACCCGGCGCTCGCCAAAGCCGTCCGCCGGGCCGCCTTCCAGGTGCACACCGGCGGCTGACGGCGGAGGCGGGGCGGGCAGGTCAGGCCGTTATCTCCGGGGCGTAGGTGCCGAAGCTCCAGACATTGCCCTCGACGTCGCGGGCCATGTAGTCCCGCGAGCCGTAGTCCTGGTCCGTCGGGGGCATCAGGATCTCCGCGCCGTGGTCCACGGCCCGCTGGTGGTGTGCGTCGGCGTCGTCCACGACGATGTACACCCCGGTCGGGCCCGCGCCCTCCATCGCCGCGTCGAAACGGCCGCCACGGCCCTGGGAACCCAGCATGATCGCGCCGTTGCCCTGTACCAGCTCGGCGTGCAGCACCTTGCCGTCCTCGCCCTCGTACACCGACAGCTCGGTGAAGCCGAAGGCCTCCGTCAGTTGCTTGATCGCCGCCTTCGCGTCCGCGTACAGCAGCGTCGGATAGATGCTCGGCCGTCCGCCGGTCGTGCCTGCCATGCCGATCACTCCCCTTGTGTGCCGGTCCCCGTGTGCCGGTCCCCCGAAAGTCGTCGTCCGGCCTGTTGCACAGTCTTGCACCCGGCACTGACAAGGCCCCGGCCCGCGCTGCCGGTGCCGGCCGGGGGCTCAGTGGCCCATCGGGCCATCGGTTCATCAGTTCATCGGACGGCGGGCGCCGGCCCGTCGGAAGGTGTTGCGTCAGTTCATCGGAGGGCGGTGCACGACTTCATCGGAGGGCGGCGTACCGGTTCATCGGAAGGTGTTGCACTGCGCCATGTCCCCGGTCCGGTACCCCTGGTAGAACCACTGCTGGCGCTGCCGCGCCGACCCGTGCGTCCAGGTCTCCGGCGTCACCCGTCCCTGGTACCGCTCCTGGATCCGGTCGTCGCCCACGGCCGCCGCCGCGTCGAGACCGTCCCGGATGTCGGCGCTCGTCAGGCTGGTGATCAGGGGCCGCCCGGTCGACTCGTCCTTCGTGGTCGTCGCGTGCCGTGCCCACACCCCGGCGTAGCAGTCGGCCTGGAGCTCCACCCGAACCGCATTGCTGTTCACGCCGGTCAGGTTGTCCTGCGACCGGCTCAACGTGCCCATCAGGTCCTGCACATGGTGCCCGTACTCGTGCGCCACGACGTACGCCTGGGCGAACGGGCCGCCGCTCGCGCCGAACTTGGACCGCAGCTCGTCGAAGAAGCCGAGGTCCAGGTAGACCTTGCGGTCGCCCGGGCAGTAGAACGGCCCGACCGCCGAGGTCGCCGTGCCGCACGCGGTGGGGACCCGGCCGGTGAAGAACACCGTCGGGGCGTTCGTGTAGGTGCCCCGGCGCTGCTGGAACTCCTGTTTCCAGAAGTCCTGCACGCTGTTGACCACCGCCACCATCCGGCAGTCCTCCTTGGTGTTCGCGTCCCGCCCGGTACGGCAGCTCTGCTGCACCTGCGCCAGCGAGGAGGAGGTGGGCGCGGGCGAGCTGTCGCCGGAGGAGAGGCCGAGCTGGTCGGGGCCGACACCGAAGAACAGGGCGAGGAGCAGCGCGATCAGACCGGCCAGGCCGCCGCCGATGGTCGCCTTCCCACCCGGCACACGGCTGCCGCGCACGTCCTGGACCTCGGAGGTGTCCAGGTTCGCGTCGTCGTCGAACTGCATGGGGCACCGCCTTCCGCTCGCACCGTCCCCTGCATCCACCTTGCGCCATCCCGGCCGTCACTTCGCGCCGATGGCCCGGCGAACGCCCGATCGGGCGACGTCCCGTCCTGCCCCCGCGTCACGCCCACCACCGCCTCGCGGCCATGACTACGCTCTGCGCCTGACCCATGCGACAAGGACGCCCGCCCGGGCGTCGAAGGGGGACCCGGTGCCCGTACTGCCCCACACGAGCACCCCACCGCCCACCACAGCCCCGGTCCCCGCAGCCGGCGTCCCCCGGGATCAGATTCCCGCCGCGGGCGGCCCCCGGAACCCGGTGCTCTCTCCCGACCGCCCCCGGAACCCGGCCCCCACGATCGGCGGCCCGCGCAGGACCGCCCCGGTGCCGGCCCCCGCCGACCGCCCCCCGGTGCGCGCGTCCTCCCGGCTTTTCTCGAACCCCCTCGGGCTCTCGATCCCCCTCCGGCGCGGACTCCCCGCCCGCCGGCGCCTCCCCGTCGTCCTCGCCGTGCTCCTGGCCGGTGCCCTCCTCGGTGTGGTCCAGCAGATTCGGCCCGCCCCCTACGGCGACCGCCTCACCCCCGGTCCGGCCGCGCACAGCGCACGCGCGCGTGGGGCGGTGGTCGAGGCGTACGACGGACGGACCCTACGGTGGCGGTACGCGCGCGTGGGGCGGCGTCCGTTGAGCGTGGTGCCCGCGCGCGGGCATGCGATCGCCGTCTGGGACGACGGGCTCGTCACCGACACCGACGGCCGTTCCGTGCGCTGGCACCGCGCCCTGCCCGCGGCCACCGGCTGGCTCCGACGACAGGGCGGCACCGGGGTCCTGCGGCCCCTCGGCCGCGGCATCCTCGCGGTCGTCACCCCGGCCCGCATCGCCGCGTACCGCACCGCCGACGGTGACCTGCGCTGGGTACTGCCCGCCCGCGCGGGCTGCGCGTTCCGCCCCGAACGTGCCGTACGTCACGGCACCGCCCTGCTGGTCGCCCAGCCCTGCGCGGACGGCGCCTGGACCGCGCAGCTCATCGCCGTGGACGACCTGGGCCGGATCGCCCCGCACCGCGCGCCCCTCGGCAACGACCTCCCCGGCAGCCGCCCCGAACACCCGCACGCCGAAAAAGCGCTTGCGCCGCCCCGTTAGACTTGGCCCATGGCCATTCTCCTCGCGCATTAGACGGCGGGAACGTCCTCAGCCGCCCACCCGTCAAACCCCGTACGCCCTGGAGTCTGTCCGTGATCTCCGCCTCCGGTATCGAGCTGCGCGCCGGTGCGCGCATCCTCATCGAGAACGCCACCTTCCGTGTCGCCAAGGGTGACCGCATCGGTCTGGTCGGCCGCAACGGCGCCGGCAAGACCACCCTCACCAAGGTCCTGGCCGGTGACGGCGTCCCCGCCGCGGGTACCGTCACCCGCTCCGGCGAGGTCGGCTACCTCCCGCAGGACCCCCGTACCGGCGACCTCGACGTGCTCGCCCGCGACCGCGTCCTCTCCGCGCGCGGCCTCGACGTACTGATCCGCAAGATGCGCGAGAACGAGCAGCGCATCGCCAACGGCCAGGGCGCCACCCGCGAGAAGGCGCTGCGCCAGTACGAGCGCCAGGAGACCGAGTTCCTCACCAAGGGCGGGTACTCCGCCGAGGCCGAGGCCGCCACCATCGCCGCCGCGCTCAACCTGCCCGACCGGGTGCTCGGCCAGCCCCTGCACACGCTCTCCGGTGGTCAGCGGCGCCGTATCGAGCTGGCCCGGATCCTGTTCTCGGACGCGGACACGCTCCTGCTCGACGAGCCGACCAACCACCTGGACGCCGACTCGATCGTCTGGCTGCGCGACTACCTGAAGACCTACCGCGGCGGCTTCATCGTGATCTCCCACGACGTCGACCTGGTCGAGACGGTCGTCAACAAGGTCTTCTACCTGGACGCCAACCGCTCCCAGATCGACGTCTACAACATGGGCTGGAAGCTCTACCAGCAGCAGCGCGAGGCCGACGAGAAGCGCCGCAAGCGGGAGCGTGCCAACGCCGAGAAGAAGGCGGCCGCGCTGCACTCGCAGGCCGACAAGATGCGCGCCAAGGCCACCAAGACCGTCGCCGCGCAGAACATGGCCCGCCGCGCGGACAAGCTGCTGGCCGGCCTGGACGCGGTCCGGGCCTCCGACAAGGTCGCCAAGCTGCGCTTCCCGGAACCCTCGCCCTGCGGCAAGACCCCGCTGACCGCCGAGGGCCTGTCGAAGTCGTACGGGTCGCTGGAGATCTTCACCGACGTCGACCTGGCCATCGACAAGGGTTCCCGGGTCGTCATCCTGGGTCTCAACGGCGCCGGCAAGACCACCCTGCTGCGGCTGCTCGGCGGCGTCGAGCAGCCCGACACCGGCGAGGTCATCGAGGGGCACGGCCTCAAGCTCGGCTACTACGCCCAGGAGCACGAGACCCTGGACCCGGAGCGCACGGTCCTGGAGAACATGCGCTCGGCGGCCCCCGACCTGGACCTCGTCGAGGTCCGCAAGACGCTCGGCTCGTTCCTGTTCTCCGGCGACGACGTCGACAAGCCGGCCGGTGTCCTCTCCGGTGGCGAGAAGACCCGGCTCGCCCTCGCCACCCTGGTCGTCTCCTCGGCGAACGTCCTGCTCCTCGACGAGCCGACCAACAACCTCGACCCCGCCAGCCGCGAGGAGATCCTCGGCGCCCTGCGCACCTACAAGGGCGCGGTCGTCCTCGTCACCCACGACGAGGGCGCCGTCGAGGCGCTCCAGCCCGAGCGGATCATCCTGCTCCCCGACGGCGTCGAGGACCTGTGGGGCGCCGACTACGCGGACCTGGTCGCGCTCGCCTGAGAACCGGGAGGACCGGCCCCTCGTCCTCACGTGCCGGTCTCGTCGTCCTCGCTTGATCGAATGCCTGATCCACTGGCTATGGATCATTCGGCTTATCGGTGATCCATCATCTGTGTGAGATCTCCTCGTATCGAGGTGTGTCATGCACCGATTTCGCGGCCGATCCCTTTGTCGACAAGGGGTCGGTCGCTTTCCGTGTCTGACCTGGCACTTCGCGGAAGAACCCGTTCGGCCCCATGGGTGCCACCCGCAGGAATCACAGATTCCGCTTGTGGGGATGCGCTCCTGTCGTCACAACGATGTCTCACGGACCTTGCCGAATGGGTGGCCATCGCGCCCCGGAGGGGTGATCATGAGGGGACCAGAGCGCACTTCCCATGAGGAGGCACGGGTGGCCGAGACTCTGAAGAAGGGCAGCCGGGTAACCGGCGCCGCGCGCGACAAGCTCGCGGCAGACCTGAAGAAGAAGTACGACTCCGGTGCGAGCATTCGGGCACTGGCCGAGGAAACCGGCCGCTCGTATGGCTTCGTCCACCGGATGCTCAGTGAGTCGGGGGTCACGCTGCGTGGGCGTGGCGGGGCGACGCGGGGCAAGAAAGCCGCGTCCTGACCCCGGGCGGCCCATCGGCTTCGATGGTGGCCACCCGGTCGGCCGACTGATCGGCCGGGTGGTTACTGTGCAGTCACTTAGCATGCCGTACGGCAATGCGTGATGACCGCACACATCGGAGGCGCCCCATGGCTTCGCCCGACCAGGATCTCGTTCCTGTTCTCGACAAGGACGGCGTACGGCTCACCGTGGACGACGCGCTCGCCACGGTGACGCTGACCAATCCGACCAAGCGCAACGCCCAGAGCCCCGCGCTGTGGCGGGCGTTGGCCGAGGCCGGGCGGTCGCTGCCGGGGTCGGTCCGCGTTGTCGTGCTGCGCGGTGAGGGCCAGTCCTTCTCCGCGGGCCTCGACCGGCAGATGTTCTCGCCGGAGGGGATCCCGGGCGAGCCGACGTTCATCGAACTCGCGCGCCGTGACGACGCCGGGCTCGACGCCACCATCGCCGAATACCAGCAGGCGTTCACCTGGTGGCGGCGCAACGACCTCGTGTCGATCGCCGCCGTGCAGGGCCACGCCATCGGGGCCGGCTTCCAGCTCGCCCTCGCCTGTGACCTGCGCGTCGTCGCGGACGACGTGCAGTTCGCCATGCGCGAGACCAGCCTGGGCCTGGTCCCGGACCTCACGGGCACGCACCCACTGGTCTCCCTCGTCGGCTATGCCCGCGCGCTGGAGATCTGCGCGACCGGACGGTTCGTAACGGCCGAGGAGGCGGTGGCCTCCGGGCTCGCCAACCTCGCGGTGCCCGGTGCCGAACTCGACGCCGCGGTGCGCGACCTGGCCGCGGCGCTGCTGGCCGCGCCCCGGGACGCGGTGGTGGAGACCAAGGCGCTGCTGCGGGGCGCCGGCGGCCGTACCTACGAGGAGCAGCGGGCTGCCGAGCGGCAGGCTCAGGCTCGGCGGCTGCGGGACCTGGCGGGCGTGGGCGAGTAGTTCGGTAAGGGTGGGTGGGGGGCTGGTCGTGCCCACGTGGCGACAGCCGCGTATCGATACAGCCCCGCCCCCCTTCCCGGGCGCTCAGCCGACGTCCGTCACCAGCACAGCCACCGTGGGGTGGTCCTCCAGCGCCGCGCCGACCGCTGTACGGACCCTCCTCGCCACGTCCACGGCCCTGGGCCCGTCGGCCAGCGCCACCTCCACCCGCACATGCCGGCGCGGCAACGCGGCCTCGAAATGCACCTCCCGGCTCAGCGTCCCCGTCACCCGCGCCACCCCCGGCACCGCCAGCGCCGCCGCCGTCACCCGGGCCCCGTCCGGATCCGTGCCCTCCCGGACCGACGGCGGCCGAGGCGGACGTACCGCCTCCGGCTCCGTCCGGTCCGCCGTCAGCAGGTCGGTCACCCGCAGGTCCACCTCGGCCACCGTCAGCCCGAGCCGTGCCGTCGCCGCGGCCGCCAGCGCCCGGCGCAGCCGTGCCGCCGTGGTCGGCAGCGGCTCGGCGGCCGTCGCCGCGAAGTCCGCCGCGATCCGCAGCGGCCCCGGCGGTACGGCACCGGGCGGTGGCGGTACGACGGGTTCCTGGACGTCCTCCGGATCCGCCGGCGCGATCCGCACCGCCCCCAGCCGCACCCCGGGCACCCCGGCCGCCGCCCGGCGCAGCACCGCGTCGGCCGCCGGCTCCGTCACCCACGCACCGTCGTGCCGCCCGCCCAGCGGGATCAGCCTGCCCGAGCCCAGGGGATGCCGTACCGCGTGTGTCCATCGGTCCGCCGTCATTGCTCCAGCCTGCCGCATCACCGGAACATGACAGGGCATCCGCACTTACCTTGGTCGCAGGACGACGACCGGAAGGGGCGCACGGCGATGACGGAGATGACGGCGGAGCCGGAGAAGGAGCCGAAGGACCCGACGGTACAGACCCGCAAGACCGTCAGACGTGGTGGCGGTGACCCGTCCACCCGGGGCCGGACCACGATCGCCGACGGTGTGGTGGAGAAGATCGCCGGACTGGCGGCCCGGGACGTGGTCGGCGTGCACGCGATGGGCAGCGGACTCGCCCGCACCTTCGGCGTGGTGCGCGACCGGGTGCCGGGCGGCTCCAAGTCGGTCACCCGCGGTGTGAAGGCCGAGGTCGGCGAGGTGCAGACCGCGCTCGACCTGGAGATCGTCGTGGACTACGGCGTCTCGATCGCGGATGTGGCCCGCGCGGTACGGGAGAACGTGATCGCGGCCGTGGAGCGCATGACCGGGCTCGAGGTGGTCGAGGTCAACATCGCGGTGAGTGATGTGAAGCTGCCCGAGGAAGAGGAAGAGGAGCCGGAGTCCCGGCTTCAGTGACGGCTGAGGGGAGCGCACCATGAGCTTGGCCGTGGTCGGCATGATCGCCGGCATGGCGCTGGGCTTCGCCGGGTACTTCGGCGGATTCGGCGCCTTCCTTCTGGTGGCGGCGCTGGGGGCCGTCGGGTTCGTCGTCGGCAGGCTCGCGGAGGGAGACCTCGAACTCGGTGACTTCTTCCGCGGCCGCGACGACCGGCGTGACCGGCGGCGATGACCACCGTGAGCGGTGAGACGCGCAGGCCCGCGACGGTCGTGGCGCCCGGCGAGCGCGGGGCCGTCCGGATCGCCGACCGGGTGGTGGCGAAGATCGCGGCGCAGGCGGCCCGCGAGATCCTCGGCCCCCTCCCCAAGGACGCCGTACCCCCGCACGCGACGGTGGCGGTCCACCACGGCACCGCCCGCGTCCGCGTCCACCTCGAACTGGGCTATCCGTCCGACATCGGCGCCCGGTGCGCGGCTGTGCGTCGGCATGTGGTCGAGCGGGTAGGCGCGTTGGTGGACATGGAGGTGCGGGAGGTCGCCGTGCACGTCGAGCGGCTGCACCCGGCCCAGACCCAGGGGAGGGCGTGATGAGCACGGAGCAGACACAGGTCATCGAGAAGCCACCCGAGGCCGCGCCGCCCCCGGCCGGCCACGCGGGCCGCTTCTGGTCGCCACGCCGCACACCCGCGGCCCTGGCCGCCGTCGTTCTCCTGGTGACGGCGGCCGCCTTCCTGTACGACATCGGGGCCGTACGGGCCCACCACCCCGCGATGCACTGGCGCCGCGCACTGGCCCGGCAACTCGCCACGCGCCCCCTCGACGACACCTGGGTCCTGGTCGGCGCCGGCATCGCCGCTGCCCTCGGCGTATGGCTGCTGACCCTGGCCCTCACGCCGGGCCTGCGGGACGTCCTGCCGATGCGCCGCAGCCACCCCGACGTCCGCGCCGGGCTGCGCCGTGACGCGGCCGCGATGGCGCTGCGCGACCGGGCCATGGAGATCTCGGGCGTACGCCGGGTACGCGTACGACTGCACCGCTCCCGCGCCCATGTCCTCGCCGTCTCCCACTTCCGTGAACTCGACGAGGTGCGGGCCGACCTGGACGCGGCACTCACCGACGCGATCCACGGCCTGGGTCTGGCCCACCCGCCCAGGCTGACCCTGCACGTCGTCCGCCCCGGCCGGAAGGGATGAACGATGCTCACCGCGATCAACCGCGTACTGATCGGTCTGGCGGGCCTGGTGCTCCTCGCCCTCGGCGGCGCGGTCCTGGCCGTCGGCCTCGGCGCCCCGGCCCCCTCCGGGTGGATCCACGACGGCCGGCACGACGTTCTCCTCACCGCCGCCGAACGCACCCACTGGCGTGGCGCGGGCTGGTGGTGGCCGACGGTCCTGGCCGCCCTGGCGGTCCTGCTCCTGCTGTCCCTGTGGTGGCTGACCGCGCAACTGCGCCGACGCCGGCTGACCGAGGTCCTGGTGGACACCGGGGACGGTGAGGGCGCGCTGCTGCGCGGCAGGGCCCTGGAGACGGTGCTGGCGACCGACGCGGCCCACCAGCAGGGTGTCGCCCACGCCCAGGCGGTGCTCAGGGGCAGGCGCACGGCCCCGGAGGTACGGGTCTGGCTCCAACTGGACCCGGACGTGCCGCCGCGGGAGGCCCTGGACGACCTCACCGCACAGGCACTGGCCCACGCCCGGGACTCGGCAGCCCTGAAGAGGCTCCCGGCGGAGGTCCGGCTGACGTCCGTGAAACACCGGGTGGAGAGGGTCACCTGAGACACCGTCCGGCAGACCGGTCGTACGACACCGGAATGCCGTCGGCGTCGGCCGCGGCCACGGGAATCTCCGCCCGCGGAACCGAGTTGTCCGCCATTGCAGCGATGACCTCGGGACAGCGGGAGGGGACGGGAGCCGATGAGCCTTCGTCAGTTCGAGTACGCCCTGGCCGTTGCCGAGGAGGGCTCGGTGACCGCGGCCGCGGAGCGGCTGCACGTCGCCCAGCCGTCGATGTCCCAGCAGATCCGCGCCCTGGAGCGGGAACTCGGCGTGGAACTGTTCGCCCGTACGCCGACCGGACTGGTGCCCACCGTCGTCGGCCGTGCCTTCCTGCGGGAGGCGGAGGTCGCGGTGAGCGCGGCACGACGGGCGCGGGCGACCGCGCGGGGCGGTGCCGACGAACTGGTGGGCGAGCTGGTGGTCGCCGTACAGATGGGCTTCGGCGCGCGGCAGCTGCCGGGCGCGCTGGGCGGGCTGCGCCACCGCTACCCGGGCTTGGAGATCACCGTCTTCGAGGAGCCGGGCTCCGCCGAGCTGGAGCGGCTGTGCCGCCAGGGCGTGCTGAACCTCGCCCTGATGGCGGCGTGCGAGCGGACCCCCTCCGACGCCCACCACCTCGGCGACGAGGAGTTCGTCGTGGTGCTGGGCGCCGGGCACCCGCAACTCGCCACGGACCGCGTGGACTTGCGTGAGCTGGCGGGGGAGCCGTGGGTGCGCTTCGACCGCGGCAGCGCGCTCGACGCCGTCCTGCTGGACGTGCTGCGGACCAACGGACCGGCCCCGGCCACGGCCGCCCGGGTGTCCCAGACGGCGACGGCCGTGCGCTGGGCCGCCCAGGGGCTCGGGGTGACGCTCGTCCCGGCCTCCGCGGTCCCCGACGGTCACGAGCATCTGGTACGCCCGGTGTTCCCGGTCGTGTCCCGGCCCGTCATCGCCGTGCTCCGGCCCGGCGCGGGCCCGGCGGAGGCGGCCCTGCTCGAATTCCTGCGCAAGGAGACCTGGTCCGATTCCGCGTTCTTCGCACCGATGTCCTGACGGCCGAAAGCCGATGTCCTGACGGCTGAAAATGGCGCGGGCGTCACCGGATTCCGCTGTGGAAACGTCACCGGATTCCTGCTGTGGAAATCAGCTCCGGAATTCCGTGGACGTCAGCCCCTGGGGAATTCGCCGCCGTCCACGATGAGATTGCTTCCGGTCAGCCAGCTCGCCCGGTCGGAGGCGAGGAACAGCACCGCGTGGGCGATGTCGTCGGGCCGCCCGTCGCGCCCCAGCGGGGCGGTGTCGCCGGCGTTGACCGTGCCCGGCTTCAGGTCCAGGCGTGCCCACTGCTCCCGTGCTTCCTCACCGCCGGGAGTGGCGACCCTGCCGGGAGTCACGGTGTTGACCCGGATCCCGAACGGGGCCTGCTCCGAAGCCAGTCCCCGGCTGTAGTTCTCCAGCGCCGCCTTCGCCGCCGTGTAGTGCAGGAACGGCGCCACCGGGGCGAGCACCGCCGCCGACGAGACATGCACGATCACCCCGGAACGCCGCTCCCGCATCCCGGGTACCAGCAGCGAGTCCAGCCGTACCGACGCCAGGAAGTTCAGGTCCAGAGCGTCCTGCCACTCCTCGTCGGGGATGGCCGAGGTGCCCTCGTACGGTCGGGCCCCGCCCACGTTGTGGACCAGGACGTCCACCCCGCCGAGCACCTCCCGCGCGGCCTCGGCGAGCGCCTCGGCGCCGGCCCGGGTCCGCACGTCGGCCGCCACGAAGGCGGCCCCTTCCGGCACCGTGCCCGACGCCGACCTGGCGGTGGTGAGTACCTCGGCGCCCGCATCCAGGAATCGGCGCACCACAGCCGTGCCGATTCCGCGAGAACCACCCGTGACGAGGGCCCGCTTTCCGGCGAGTTCCCGTGTTTCCGATCCGTTTTCGAACGTGGCCATGCCACCGGTCCTTTCCCCTGCGTTTCGGTTCGCTGTTCACGGTACGGAGGGAAAAGAACCAGAGGCAAAGACGAAATAGCAGCGGCTGCCATAGGGCATCCCTATGGCAGCCCGACCGTCAGAATCCGTGCCGCATGCCGCCGTCGACGGGCACCATGATTCCCGTCAGATAGGACGCCCCCGGCGAGAGCAGGAACGCGCCCACCCGGCCGAACTCCTTCGGCGTGCCGTACCGCCGCAGCGGGATCCGCGACTCGTTCTCCATCCGGGTGGCCTCGGGGTCGGCCGACAGGGCGTCCAGCGCCCGCGCGCGGTCCGTGTCGATCCGCGACGGCAGCAGCCCCACCACCCGGATCCCGCGCGGCCCCAACTCGTCCGCGAGCGACTTGGCGAAGCCGGCGAGCCCCGGCCGCAGCGCGTTCGAGATCGTCAGCCCGGGAATCGGCTCGTACACCGACCCGGACAGCACGAACCCGATGACACCGCCGTCCGCCAACTCGGCCGCGGCCGCGCGCGCGAGCCGCACGGCCCCCAGGAACACCGCCTCGTAGGCGGTCTGCCACTGCTCGTCCGTGTTGTCGGCGATGAACCCGGCAGGGGGCCCGCCCACGCTCACGAGAATGCCGTCGAAGCGCCCGAACCGCTCACGCGCCGCCGCGATCACCCGCTCCGGAGCGTCCCCGTCCGCGTTGTCGACGGCGATGCCGGCCGCGTTCGGCCCCAGCTCGGCCACCGCGTCGGCGACTCCCTTCTCGTCCCGTCCGGTCACCACGACCTTCGCCCCGTCGGCGACCAGTTCGCGCGCGGTCGCGTTGCCCAGCCCGCGGGTCGCTCCGGTGACGACGTACACCCGGTCCTTCAGTCCAAGATCCATGAGCCCTATCCTGCCTCGTCGCTGCCGAACAGTGTGAGGGCCGTGTTCACCAGCCCGATGTGGCTGAACGCCTGCGGGAAGTTGCCCAGCTGGCGTCCGAGTTCCGGTTCGTACTCCTCGGACAGCAGCCCCACGTCGTTGACGAGTCCCACCAGCCGTTCGAACAATGCCTTCGCCTCGTCGGTACGGCCCGTCATGTGCAGCGCGTCGGCGAGCCAGAACGAGCAGGCCAGGAAGGTGCCTTCGCCGCCCGGCATGCCGTCGACGCCGATCGCGTCGGTGTCGTAGCGGCGCACGAAGCCGCTGCGGCCCAGGTCGTCGCGGATCGCGTCCACCGTGCCGATCACCCGCGGGTCGTCCGGCGGCAGGAAACCGAAGCGGGGGATCAGCAGCAGGGCGGCGTCGAGTTCGCGCGAGCCGTAGTACTGGGTGAAGGTGTTGCGCTTCGGGTCGAACCCCTTCTCGCACACCTCCCGGTGCACCTCGTCGCGGAGCGCGCGCCAGCGCTCCAGTTCGCCCTCCAGCTCCGCGTGCTCCTCCAGGGTCCGTACCGCGCGGTCCGCGGCCACCCACACCAGCACCTTGGAGTGCACGAAGTGCCGGCGTCCGCCGCGCACCTCCCACAGGCCCTCGTCCGGCTGGCGCCAGATCTTCTCCAGGAACTTCATCAGCGAACACTGGATGGCCCACATGTGCGGCTTGGTGGACAGGCCGGCGTTGCGGGACAGCGAAAGGGAGTCCATGACCTCGCCGTACACGTCCAGCTGGAGCTGGTCGACGGCGCCGTTGCCGACGCGTACCGGCGCCGAACCGACGAAGCCGGGCAGCCAGGGCAGTTCGAACTCGGGCAGCCGGCGCTCGCCGGCCAGGCCGTACATGATCTGCAGGTCCGCCGGGTCGCCGGCGACCGCACGCACCAGCCAGTCGCGCCAGGCCTCGGCCTCCTTGTGGTAGCCGGCCGACAGCAGGGCGCCGAGGGTGAGGCTGGAGTCGCGCAGCCAGCAGAAGCGGTAGTCCCAGTTGCGCACCCCGCCCAGTTCCTCGGGCAGCGAGCTGGTGGCGGCGGCCACGATGCCGCCGGTCGGCGCGTAGGTGAGCGCCTTGAGGGTGATCAGGGAGCGCACCACCGCGTCCCGGTAGGGGCCTTGGTAGGTGCAGCGGGCGGTCCAGCGCCGCCAGTCCCTGACGGTGGTGCGCAGCGCCTCGTACGGGTCCACGAGCGGCGGCCGCGGCTGGTGGGAGGGGTGCCAGGTGAGCACGAACGCGACCCGCTCACCTTCCGCGACGACGAACTCCGAGTGCGTGCCGAAGTCCTCGCCCCAGGTCCGTACGGACGGTTCGCTGCGCAGCCACACCGAGTCGGGGCCGGCGACGGCGACCCGGTGACCGCCCGAGCGGCGCATCCAGGGGGTGACCGAGCCGTAGTCGAAGCGGAGGCGGAGCGTGCTGTGCACGGTGACACGGCCGCTGACGCCCTCGACGATGCGAACCACATCGGGGGCGTGGTCGCGCTGGGGCATCAGGTCGGTGACCCGGACCGTGCCCTCGGGGGTCTCCCACTCGGTGTCCAGGACCAGCGTGTCGGGCCGGTACGCGCGCCGGGTGCAGGTGGTGGCGTCCTTGGGGGCGATCCGCCAGTGGCCGTTGTCCTCGTCGCCCAGGAGCCTGGCGAAGCAGGCCGCCGAGTCGAACCGGGGCACGCACAGCCAGTCGATGGAGCCGTCCCGGCCGACCAGGGCCGCGGTCTGTTCATCGCCGATGAGGGCGTAGTCCTCGATGCGTCGGTCCACGGGTTCCGGTTTCCCGTCGGGCCGGTGGGCCAATCAGGGGATGGGCCGGGGGAGTGACACCGTGCTCAGACGGCGGCCGCCGGTTCCGGTTCGGCCGCGGGCTCGGCCTTCGCGGCCTCCTCGCGGGCGCGGGCCTCGCGGCGGACCAGCACGAACCAGCCGTAGGGGACGCCCGCGGCGAACAGCCACCACTGGATCATGTACGCGTAGTTCAGCGGGGCGTCTTCCTTGCCCGGGTCCGAGATCTGCTCCGGGGTGTCGCCCTTGGGCTCCGGCGCGGTCTGCTGGATGTAGCCGCCCAGCACCTGCCTGCCGAGCCGGCGCGCCTGCTCCTCGCTGTTGATCAGCATGATCTGCCGGTCGGGCAGGCCCTTGATGTCCTTGATGCCGCTCGCCGCGGTGGTCTCGTCGGGCATCAGCCGGCCCTGGATGGTGACCCGGCCGCCGGGCGGGGCCGGAACCTTGGGGAACGCGGTCTGGCTCGGGCCGTCCGAGGCGATCCAGCCCCGGTTGACCAGCAGCACCTTGCCGTCGGCCAGCACGAAGGGGGTGAGGACGTGGTAGCCGACCTCGTCGTCTTCGTTGGTACGGCGCCGGACGACGACCTCGTGGGCGGTGTCGAAGGTGCCGGTCGCGGTGACGGTGTGGTACCGCTCCTTGCGGGTCACCGCGTGCCCCGGCTCGGTCACCTGCTCCACCGGCACCGGCTTGGCGCCGAGCGCCTGGGCCACCAGTGCGTTGCGGGCGCTGCGCTCCTCGTACCGGTGCTTCTGCCAGAACCCCAGGCGGATCATCGTGGGGATCAGAAGCAGGGAGATCAGGGTGAGGATCACCCACTGCCGGGTCAAGAGGAAGCGGTACACCCCACGACCGTACAACTCGGTCGTGGGGCGCGATCGGGCGGGTACCGGTCACACGCGGTCGACGATGCCCGCCTTCCCGGCCTCGCGGGCGCAGTGGGCGCCGCAGTACCACTGGTTCTCGGCCTCGACGCCCTGCCCGATGATCGAGACCTTGCAGTGCTCGCAGACGGGGGCCATGCGGTGGATCGCGCAGGAGAAGCAGTCGAAGACGTGGACCGCGCCCTGCGCGTGCACCTCGAAGGTCATTCCGTAGTCATTGCCGCAGACTTCGCATTTCGCCATGAGCCTCAGGGTGGGCGGTCGTCCCCGCGCGGGCGAGTGGGCGCCGGGCGAGTCGCACGGCAATCACCCGTCCGTACGGCCCCGCCGCGCGGTCACTTCCCCGCTGCCGGTGCCGATGCCGGCGCCACGTCCCGCAGCAACTGTCCGAAGGCCGCCTCGTCGACGACCGGCGTGCCGAACTGGCGTGCCTTGAGCACCTTCGAGGTGCCCGAGTCCGGGTCGTTGGTGACGAGCAGGCTGGTGAGGCGCGAGACGCTCGTCGACACATGCAGACCGGCCTCGACGGCCCGGTCCTCCAGGAGCTCCCGCTCGATGGAGGTGTCCCCGGAGAACGCCACCCGCATGCCCTGCCTGAGCGGCTTGCCGTCCTCGTACCGCCCCGGGTTCGGATACGGACAGGCCGGCCGCTTGCGGGCCGGCCGCCAGCTGGTCGGACGGTAGCCGCCGCCGCTCGCCTGCTGCCCGATCCGGGGCGTCTGCGACCACTCGGTCAGCGGCCGGCACTCGAGCAACGGCAGCCGTACGCTGCCCGCCGCCGCGGCCCGCAGACTGGGCCGGAACGCCTCCGCCAGCACGCGCGCGTCGTCCAGCGCGTGGTGGGCCCGCCGCTGTACGACACCGAAGTGCGCGGCCAGGGTCTCCAGCTTGTGGTTGGGCAGCGGCAGCCCCAGCTCCTTGGAGAGCGCGATCGTGCACAGCCGCTGCTTCACCGGGGGCTCGCTCTTCGCGCGCGCGTACTCGCGCGCGATCATCTGCCAGTCGAAGACCGCGTTGTGCGCGACCAGCACCCGGCCGTCGAGCCGGGCCGCGAACTCCTCGGCGATGTCGGTGAAGAGCGGCGCCCCTTCGAGCACCTCGCTCGTCAGACCGTGGATCCACACCGGGCCCGGGTCGCGTTCGGGATTGACCAGCGTGTACCAGTGGTCCTCGACCTCGCCGCGCCCGTCCAGCCGGTAGACGGCGGCGGAGATTATCCGGTCGTCGCGGGCCAGTCCGGTGGTCTCCACGTCGACGACCGCGTACCCCTCGGGATACGCGGCCGGCCACGGGGTGCCGGCGGAGACTGCGGTCGTCTGGTCTTCGAGCATGGTCATTGAGGATACGGGCCCCGACCGACAGTCCGGTCCGTCAGGTCACCCGCCGCCACCGCCCGTTCGCATGTCCTGATTGCCCTTCGCGTGGCTATGGACCTTTTCGCCGCCCGGTGCCACCGTGCACCCCGCCCGGCGCTGACGCGGCGACGACTCCGCGGCGGCGCGGCGCTCGGACGGTCGACGGAAGGGCGGTACGGCGGATGGCACGCGTACGGTACGGCGCTCGGACCGAGGCGGAGATCGCGGCCGCGCGCACCACGAGACTTGCGGACGTCTGGTCCACCGGCGTGGTGGCCGTCTGGGAGAGCGACCCGGACGCGGTCGCGGCGGTGCTGCCGCCCCCGCTCAAGCCCACCGGCCGCCCCCTGGTCCGCGTCAACATCAGCCAGGTCCAGCTGCCCGGATACCCGCTGGGAGCGGGCTCGTTCGCGGTCGCCGCCGCGCACGGCACGGCCGAGGGCTGGTATCCGCTGGTGATGCCGATGACCCACGAACGCGCCCTCACCGGCGGCCGTGAGGTCTTCGGCGAGCCCAAGAAGCTCG
This sequence comes from Streptomyces sp. NPDC007157, assembly GCF_040634235.1. NCBI lineage: Bacteria > Bacillati > Actinomycetota > Actinomycetes > Kitasatosporales > Streptomycetaceae > Streptomyces > Streptomyces sp. NPDC007157. Next base: position 47,113 of record NZ_JBEYFE010000006.1, on the reverse strand, counting down.
GCGAGGTGACCGTCGGGCGCGAGGGCGACCAGGTCCGCGCGGTACTGGCCCGGCACGGCGTCGTCTTCGTGGAGGTGCGCGGCACGGTCGACGGCCCGCTGCCACTGCCGGAACCCGCGCCGAAGACCGACTTCTACTTCAAGTTCCTCCCGGCGGTGGACGGTTCGGGCTTCGACGGTGACCCGCTGCTGGTGCACTGCGTCCGCGAGGAGCGGGTCCGCCGACTGGAGCGCGTGACGGGGGAGGTGATCCTCCGTGAGTCGGCGTACGACCCGGTCGCGGACCTCCCCGTCCTGCGCCTGCTGGACATCACCCTCGGCGAGAAGACCAGCGACCAGCGCGGCCGGGTCGCCGAACGGGTCGATCCCCAGGCCCTGTCGCCCTACGTCCACCAGCGCTACGACGACCCCCGGCAGATCGTCGACGCGCCCCCGGAAGGGAGCGGGGCCTGATGGAACTCCGTGCCGGACAGGTCGCCGTCGTCACCGGCGCGGCGAGCGGGATCGGGCTCGCGATGGCCCGGCGGTTCGCCGCCGAGGGTCTGCGGGTGGTCCTCGCCGACGTGGAGCCGGCCGCCCTGGAGAAGGCCGCGGCGGACCTCCGCGCGGCCGGTGCCGACGTGCACGCGCGCGTGGTCGACGTCGGGGTGCGCGAACAGGTCCTGGAACTCGCCGAGTCGGCCTACGACACCTACGGCGCGGTGCACGTCCTGTGCAACAACGCCGGGGTCGGCTCGGGCGCCGAGGGTCGCATGTGGGAGCACGAACCCAACGACTGGAAGTGGGCGTTCGAGGTCAATGTGTGGGGTGTCTTCCACGGTGTACAGGCTTTCCTGCCGAGGATGATCAAGGCGGGTCAACCCGGTCATGTGGTCAATACATCCTCCGGCGACGGCGGTATCGCGCCGCTGCCGACGGCCTCCGTGTACGCGGTCACCAAGGCGGCCGTCGTCACGCTCACCGAGTCGCTGTACGCGCATCTCAGGGCGGAGCACGCGCGCGTGGGCGCCTCGGTGCTCTTCCCCGGGCCGCACATGCTGCGCACGGGCCTGTGGGAGTCGCACCGCAACCGGCCCGGGCGCTACGCCAAACAGCGGCCGCGCAGGACGCCGTACCGCAGCCTCGACCAGTGGGAGGCGGCGATGCGCGCGGCGGGTGAGGAGGTCGCCTTCACACCCGTCGAGGAGGTCGCCGAGTTCGTCGTGGCGGGCATCCGCGCGGACCGCTTCTGGCTGCTGCCGGAGAGCGAGCGCAGCGACGCCCAGATCCGGGCGCGGGCGCGCTCGATGCTGGACCGGGCGAACCCGTCGTACCTCGAAAGTTTCATCCTGGACTGAGCACCTGGACTGAGCACCTGGACTGAGCACCTGGACTGAGCACCTGGACTGAGCACCTGGACTGAGCACCTGGACTGAGCACCTGGACCGACAGGGGGCTGTCGTGACCTCGTTCGACGATCCGTATCTGATCATCTCCTCCGACTGCCACGCCGGTCTGCCCACCGAGGAGTACCGGCCCTATCTGGACGCCCGGTTCCACCAGGACTTCGACGAGTTCCTCGCCGGGCGGGACCGCCGCAGGGAGGAGATGACCCGGCTCGGCATCCGCAACGAGGCGTTCGCGAGCAAGTGGTTCCAGGACAACGAGGAAGGGCTGCGCGGGGGTTGGGACAGCGCGCAGCGGCTGAAGGAGCTGGACGGCGACGGGGTGGCCGCGGAGGTGGTCTTCCCGGACGCCGACGCGGTCGACAGCCGGACGGCCGCACCTTTCGGGGTGGGCCTCGGCCTGTCCGGCGACCACGACCCGGAGCTGGGCATGGCGGGCGCGCAGGCCCATAACCGCTGGCTGGCCGACTTCGTCTCCGAGCACCCCGAACGGCACTGCGGGGTCGCCCTGTTGCCGGTCACGGCCCCGGTGGACCGCGTCGTCGCGGAGGTGCACCGCGCCAAGGAGTCCGGCCTCGGCGCGCTGATGATCCCCGCCATGTGGGTCGACAAGGAGCCGTACCACGACCGCCGTTACGACCCGGTGTGGGCGGCGGCCGCCGAGTGCGGGATGCCGGTCCTCACCCACTCCGGCGCCGCCCCGCGCCACGAGTACGGCGACCATCTCGGCATCTACGTCAGCGAGGTGACCTGGTGGCCGGCCCGGCCGCTGTGGTTCCTGCTCTGGTCGGGGGTCTTCGAACGCCACCCCGGGCTCAGGTTCGGCGTCGCGGAGTCCGGCTGCTGGTGGCTGCCCAACCTGCTCTGGTTCATGGACCGCCTCTACCTCGGCGCGCACGGCGGCAAGAAGCTGTCGCCCTTCGAGGAGCTGAAGCGCCCGCCGCACGAGTACCTGGACCGGCAGGTCTTCGTCTGCGCCACCAACACCAAACGCCGTGAACTCGCCCAGCGCTACGAGATCGGCGTCGACAACATCCTGTGGGGCAGCGACTTCCCGCACCCGGAGGGCACCTGGCCCGACACGCGCGCGTGGCTGCGCCGTACCTTCCACGACATCCCGGTGGCCGAGACCCGCCGGATGCTGGGTCTGGCGGCCGCCGAGGTCTTCGGATTCGACGTGGCGCGCCTGACGCCGCTGGCCCGCCGTATCGGCCCCACCCCCGCCGACCTGGGCCAGCCGGCCGACCAGACGGCCGTGGCGGCCTCCTGGGCGCGCTCGCGCGAGGTGGGCCGCCACTGGCTGACGGACAACGACTTCCCGGCTCTGGGGGTGAGTTCATGAACGGTGAGCGCTACACGGTGATCTCCGCCGACTGCCACGCGGGCGCCGACCTCCTCGACTACAAGCCGTACCTGGAGAAGCGGTACCACGACGACTTCGACGACTGGGCGGCTACGTACGTCAACCCGTACGAGGACCTGCTCTCCGACTCCGCCGACCGGAACTGGAACTCCGCTCGGCGGCTCGCGGAGCTGGAGCAGGACGGGATCGTCGCGGAGGTGATCTTCCCGAACACCATCCCGCCGTTCTTCCCGTCCGGTTCCCTGATGGCCCCCGCGCCGACGGGTGCGGAGGCCGAGCTGCGCTGGGCGGGCCTGCGCGCCCACAACCGCTGGCTGGCCGACTTCTGCGCCGCCGCGCCCGGCCGCCGGGCAGGTGTCTTCCAGATCCTCCTCAACGACGTCGGCGAGGCCGTGAAAGAGATCCGCCGGGCGGCGGCCGCCGGCCTGAAGGGCGGCCTCATGCTGCCCGGCACCCCACCGAACTCGGGTCTGCCCGAACTGCACGCGCGCGCGTACGACCCGATCTGGGCCGTCTGCGCGGAGCTCGGCGTCCCCGTCAACCACCACGCGGGCTCGGCGTCCCCGCCGCTCGGCGACGAACCGGCCGCCCGCGCGGTCTTCATGGTCGAGACGACCTGGTTCTCGCACCGGGCGCTGTGGCACCTGGTCTTCGGCGGCGCCTTCCGCCGCCACCCGGACCTGAGGCTCGTCCTGACCGAGCAGGGCTCCGGCTGGATCCCCGGGGTCCTGGCCATGCTGGACTACTACCACGGACGCCTGCTGGCCGCGGCCTCGACGGCGACGACCGCGGAGGCGAGGTTCGGGGCGGGCCTGGCCGAGGGCATGGGCAGGTCGCCGTCCGAGGTGTGGCGCTCGAACTGCTTCGTCGGCGCCAGCTTCATGCGCCCGCACGAGGTGCCGCTGCGCGACCGCATCGGCCTCGACAAGATCATGTGGGGCAGCGACTACCCGCACGACGAGGGCACCTACCCCTACACCCGTGAGGGCCTGCGCTTCGCCTACGCGGGCGTCCCGCGCGAGGAGGTCGCGGCGATGCTCGGCGGGAACGCGGCCCGCGTCTACGGCTTCGACCTCGACCTCCTGGACCCGATCGCGGCCGAGGTGGGACCGACGGTCGCGGAGATCTCCGAGCCGCTGCCGGAGCCGCCGGCGGACGCCACGAGTCCGGTGTTCGCTCGGGGGGCCTCGGTACGGGTCTGGTGACGTCGGTACTCCCCTCGCCGGGGCCGGAGTGCGATCCTCCGTGTCGTGACGGAACAGACGCACGACAACGAGGCCCACGGGGGCGCGCTCGGCTCCCGGCTGAACTGGCTGCGGGCGGCGGTACTGGGCGCCAACGACGGCATCGTGTCGACGGCGGGCATCGTGGTCGGCGTCGCGGGCGCGACCGGGGACCGCAGCGCCCTGCTGACGGCCGGCCTGGCGGGGCTGCTCGCCGGGTCGATGTCGATGGCGGCGGGGGAGTACGTGTCGGTGTCCACCCAACGCGACTCGGAACTGGCCGCCCTCGCGCTGGAGAGGCGGGAACTCAAGGAGCAGCCCGAGGCGGAACTGGAGGAGCTGACCGAGCTGCTGGAGCGGCGCGGGCTGTCCCGGGACGTGGCGCGTGAGGCAGCGGTCCAGCTGACGGAGCGGGACGCGCTGAAGGCCCACGCGAGCGTGGAGCTGGGCATCGATCCGGACGAGCTGACCAACCCGTGGAACGCGGCGCTGGCGAGCTTCCTGGCGTTCACCGTCGGGGCGCTGCTGCCGCTGCTAGCGATCGTGCTGCCGCCCGCCGAGTGGCGGCTTCCGGTGACCGTGGGGTCGGTGCTGGCCGCGCTGGTCCTGACGGGATGGAGCAGCGCGCGGCTGGGGGCGGCCGCGGTGGGTCCGGCGATGGTGCGGAACGTGGTGGGCGGCGCGCTGGCCATGGGCGTGACCTACGCGGCGGGGAGCCTGCTGGGGGCGGTGGGGGTGTGACGGCCGCCCGCCCGTTGGTGGAGATCGCCAACAAACAAGCGCATACCGTAGGGAATACTTGTGGGTAACAACGTCTAGCCGCGGGCGACCAGCGGTTCTACGGTGCCCCCATGCCGAACCTGCCCAATGTCGTGCTGTGGTCGATACCCGCCTTCGTGCTGCTCACCGTGATCGAGGTGATCAGCTACCGGATCCATCCCGACGACGACGCCGACGGGTACGAGACCAAGGACGCGGCCACCAGCGTCGGCATGGGGCTCGGCTCGCTCGTCTTCGACTTCCTCTGGAAGATCCCGATCGTCGGGATCTACTCGGCGGTCTACGCACTCACCCCGCTGCGGATTCCGGTCCTGTGGTGGACCGTCCCGCTGATGCTGCTCGCGCAGGACTTCTTCTACTACTGGTCCCACCGCGGCCACCACGTCATCCGCATCCTGTGGGCCTGCCACGTCGTCCACCACTCCAGCAAGAAGTTCAACCTCACCACCGCGCTGCGCCAGCCCTGGACGTCGCTGACCGTCTGGCCGTTCTACCTCCCGCTCATCGCCGTCGGCGTGCACCCGGCCACGCTCGCCTTCCTCTCCTCCGCGAACCTCGTCTACCAGTTCTGGATCCACACCGAACGCATCGACAAGATGCCCCGGTGGTTCGAGTTCGTCTTCAACACGCCGTCCCACCACCGCGTGCACCACGCCTCCCAGGGCGGCTACCTGGACCGCAACTTCGGCGGGATCCTCATCATCTGGGACCGGCTGTTCGGGTCGTGGGTGCCGGAGGTCGAGCGGCCGGTGTACGGGTTGACCAAGAACATCAACACGTTCAACCCGATCAAGGTGGCCACCCATGAGTACCTGGCCATCGGCAGGGACCTGAAGGCCGCCCGCAGTTGGCGGGAGCGGGCCGGGCGGGTGTTCGGGGGGCCCGGCTGGGCGCCGGCGGCCGCCGTGGAGCAGAACGAGGAGTCCGTGGCCGCGTGAGAGCGTCCCGGGCGCTGCTCGCCGCCTTCGCCCTGGCCCTCGCGGCCGACCTCGGCTGCCTCGCGGCCGGCTGCCACGCCGGGCACGTCGTCGCCAAGGTGCTCCTGATGCCGCTGCTGGCCGCCTGGACCGCCCGCGCGGGCGGCCCGCGGCTGCTCGTCGCCGCCCTGCTGTGCGGCTGGGGCGGCGATGTGCTGCTCCTCTCCGACGCCGACCCCGCCTTCATGGCGGGGATGGCCTGCTTCGCCGCCGGGCACGTCTGCTATCTCGTCCTGTTCCGCCGCCACGGACCGGCCCACGCGCGTGCCCGCGTTCTCGCCGTCGCCTACGCCGCCGCCCTCGTCACCCTGGTCGCCCTGCTCTGGCCGGACCTGCCCGCCGGTCTCCGCGTCCCCGTCGCCGGCTACAGCACCCTGCTCACCGCCATGGCGTACACGGCGGTCACCCGGCTCGGCCCGGTCGCCGGGCTCGGCGGCGCGCTCTTCATGCTCTCCGACACCCTCATCGCGACCGGCGTCGCCGACTGGCCGCAGCTGCCGAGACCCGACTTCTGGATCATGCTCACCTACGCGGTCGGGCAGTTCCTGCTGGTCCGGGGCACCCTCGACGCGCGGCCCGCACCGGCGACGGCGTACCGTGAAGTGCGCCCGACCACCCCCTGAGCGCACCCACGACACCGCACGAGAGGGATCCTCGCCATGCGCGCCACCACCATCCACGCCCCGTACGACATGCGCGTGGAGGACGTGCCCGAGCCGGTGGTGCAACTGCCCACCGACGCCGTCGTACGCGTGCTGCGCGCCTGTATCTGCGGCAGCGACCTGTGGGCCTACCGGGGCGAGGCGGCCCGGCAGCCGGGGCAGCGCATCGGGCACGAGTTCCTGGGCGTCGTCGAGGAGACCGGCTCCGAGGTGGGCACCGTCCGGCGCGGCGACCTGGTGGTGGCCCCCTTCATGTGGTCCGACGGCGTCTGCGACTACTGCCGGGAGGGCCTGACGACCTCCTGCGAGCACGGCGGCTTCTGGGGCTCGGTGGGATACGACGGCGGCCAGGGCGAGGCCGTGCGGGTCCCGTTCGCCGACGGCACCCTGGTCCAGCTGCCCAAGGACGCGGCCTCCGACGACCACCTGCTGACCGCCCTGCTGACCCTCTCCGACGTCCTCGGCACCGGCCACCACGCGGCCCTCGGCGCGGGTGCCCGTCCCGGTGCCACGGTCGCCGTCGTCGGGGACGGCGCGGTCGGCCTGTGCGCCGTGCTGGCCGCCAAGCGGCTGGGCGCCGAGCGGATCATCGCGCTCGGCCGGCACGAGGTCCGCACCGACATCGCGCGCCGCTTCGGCGCCACCGACGTCGTCGCCGAGCGCGGGGAGGCGGCGGTGGCCGCCGTACGCGAGCTCACCCGGGGCCAGGGCGCGCACTCCGTCGTGGAGGCCGTGGGCACCGAGCAGTCCATGCGGACGGCCGTCGAGATCACCCGGGACGGCGGGGCGATCGGCTTCGTCGGCGTCCCGCACGGCAGCGGCACCGGCCTCGACCTCTCCGTCATGTTCGACCGGAACATCGCCCTGCGCGGCGGGGTTGCCCCGGTCCGCGCCTACATCCCCGACCTGCTGCCCGACGTCCTCGCCGGCACCATCGACCCCTCGCCGGTCTTCGACCTGACCGTCGGCATCGAGGGCGTGCCCGACGGCTACAAGGCGATGGACGAGCGCACCGCCCTGAAGGTGCTCGTCACCAACGGCTGAATCAACATCCCGGTCCATGGTTGATCAGGTCCACTTGATGGAGCGCATCCGATGGAGCGCGCTTGACCGGGTCGACCTGATCGAGCGACCCGGTCAAGTCCATCTGATCGGTACCGGCAGCGCCGTCAGCACGCCCGACACCGCGACCACCAGCGCCAGCACGGCCACCTCGGCCCGCGCGGGGACGTACGCGGTGAGCGGGTCGGCCGCCCGGCGCAGCCGGAACCGTGCCCACAGTGCGAGCGCGGCGACGGCGGCGACGAGGACCACCTTGGCCAGCAGGGTGCGCCCGTACGCCGTCGTCGTCAGCTGGTCCAGGATCGTGCCCGCGGGCATCCGCCGCAGCGAACTCCACACGCCCGTCGCGGTGATGGCCGCGAGCAGTACGGCGGCCACGCGCGCGTAGAGACCGAGCAGTGCCGCTCCGGCCTCCCGGCCGCGCCACCGGCGCAGCAGGCGCAGCGCGTGCAGCAGACCGCCCGCCCACAGCGTCGCGCACGTCAGATGCACCAGGGTCAGCGCCGAGCCGAGCAACGGGCTGTGCTCGGGCGCGGGATGGGCGCGCAGCGCCTCGGCGACGACCACCGCGGCGAGCGGCCACACCTGGATCGCCGGGCGGCGCGCGCGGGCGCACAGACCGGCCAGCACAAAGGCGTTGACCTCGATCAGCGCCAACTTGCCGTCACGTGACCGGTACAGGCCGCCCACGTCGATGTCGGCGAGAGAGCGCGGCACCAGGTTGCCCGTCGACACGACCGACGCGAGCGCCAGCGCGGCGACGAAACCGGCCGCGGCCGCGAACACCGCCCAGCTGGACGGCCGTTCCGGCGGCGCGTCCGGCAGCCGGCGGGCCAGCCGGTCCACGAACAGCTCGCCCAGCGGCACGCACAGGGCGGCGAACAGCACCCCCCGCAACAGAGCGATGCCGCCCACTCCCGGCGCCGCGGCCTCCCCGGTGTCGTGCAACGCGGCGGACGGCCCGAGCAGCGGCACCAGCGCGGCCAGCGCCACCAGGAGCAGGACGGCGACGGCCCGGCCGGCACCGGCGCGTCTCGCGGGGCCGCTCGCGTCGGCCGCTTCGGTGGTCGGTCCTGTCGCCGTCACCCCACGATCTTCGCCAGCCGTGACAGAACCGGGCAAGTGCCGGAAAACAACTGACGGAGCGTCATTCCGTCTATTCGTAAGTTTCCGGCCACCCGGTGGGTGCGGTCACGCCCACTTGGCCGGATCCGATCCCCACGGCACCGGAGGCCGCGCCCAGTCGGCCGGGCCGCCCGCGAAGGACACCGGTGGCCGTGCGTACCGCAGCCGCCCCAGCGCGCTGTCCGTCTCGGCGAGCCAGGCGTCCGGCCCCTGGTACGGCTCACCGCCCTCGGGCCCCTGCTCCACCTCCGCCGTGAGCCACCGCGCGGTGCGCGCCAGCGCCAGCCGTACGAACCTGCTCCCGCCCTCGTACGACTGCTCGGTCAGCGCTCGCAGCACTCCCGCCGCCAGCAGATAGCCCGTGCCGTGGTCGAGCGCCTGTGCGGGCAGCGCGCCCGGCCGGTCCGCCGAGCCCTCGGTCTCCGCGATACCGGTGGCGACCTGCACCAGGCTGTCGAAGCCGCGCCGGCCGCCCCACGGCCCGTACCCGCCCCACGCGGACACCTGGGCCACGACCAGCCCCGGCCGCCGTTCGGCCAGTGCCTCGGGGGAGAGCCCGAACCGGTCCAGGGCGCCCGGCCGGTAGCCGGTGACCACGACGTCCGCCGAGGCCAGCAGCTCCTCGAAGGCCGCCCGGCCGCTCGTGAGGTCGAGCGTCGCCGAGCGCTTCCCGAAGCCCGTGTCGGCGTGCTGGTCGGGGAGTTCGGGCAGCCAGGGTGCGTCCAGGCGCAGAACGTCCGCGCCCAGCAGCGCCAGGGTGCGGGTGGCCACCGGGCCGGCCAGGACCCGGGTCAGGTCCAGGACGCGCAGCCCGGCGGCGGGCAGCAGGGCAGAGGCGCCGGCGTCGAGCGGCGGGAGCACGCGCGCCTGGGCCGTGTCCAGACGGCCTCGCTCGACGAGGGGGCGTGCGGCCACCTCGGCCGCCTGCTCGTGCGCGGCCCACTCCCCGGGCGAGCGCAGCGCCACGGCGAGCCCGCCGGCGCCGTAGACGGCGGTCTCGACCGCCGAGGCGGGCTGCTCCGCGATCCGGGCCGCCACGTCCTCGGCCGCGGCCCCCTCCGGCAGCCCCAGCGCGGTCAGCAGCCGGGTCCGGTGGTGCGGGTAGTTGGCGTGGGTACGCACCCATCCGTCGGCCGCGCGCCAGAACCGCGACAGCGGGGCGAACTGCACGGAAGCCCGCCCGTCGACCAGGAGCCGCCGCTCGCTGGTGAACGCCGTCGCCACCGCCCCGTCGTCCACCCGAACGCCCGGCACCTGGGCGGAACCGGTCCGGCGCGCCCCCAGCTCGGCGGCGGCCAGCGCGCACGCGCCGACACACGCGCGGGCCAGCCGTCGTACAGGAAGGCGTGACGGGAGCGTGTCCGCGCGTGCCACGGTCGTGATCCGCGCGGGCAACGACGGATCGCCACCCAGCGCGGACCACGCGTAGTTGATTGCAGTCATGACTGCACTATGCAGTATTGACTCAATCAATATATGCACCTACCGGGTCACCGCCGCCAGTGCGTCCACCGTGCCCCAGCCGTAGAAACCGTTGTGGTTCTTGGAGCCCTCGCACACCGCGTCGACCTTGCCGTCACCGTTGATGTCGTACGGGTCGGTGCACGGCGTGGCGCTGGCCTCGGCGTACAGCAGGACCTTCACCAGGGCGGGGGAGGCGTGCGGATGGGTTGACTTGATCAACGCGGCGACACCGACGACGTGCGGGGTCGCCATCGACGTACCGGCCATGTAGCCCCAGGTGCCGCCCGGCAGCGGGCCCAGGATCAGGCCGCTGGTCGCCGGGGGCGCCGGCGCCTGGTAGGCGGTCGAGTCGCCGCCGGGCGCGGCGACGTCGATCACTCCGAGGCCGTAGTTGGAGAAGGACGACTTGAGGCCCTTCGCGCCGGTGGCGGCGACCGTGACGACGCCCGGCAGCTGGGTCGGTATGTCGTAGCACGTGTGCGGGTCGATCACCCGGTCGCTGGGCGTGCCGTCGTTCGGCGAGACCGGGTCGGTGATCGAGTCGGAGGCCAGGTCGTAGCTCTCGTTGCCGGCCGCCGCCACGTTGACGGTGCCCTTCCGCTCCGCGAACCGGGAGGCCCGGGTGATGGCGTCGACGAGCGCCTTCTGGTCCGGGTCGGTGGTGCAGTTGAAGTACCAGGGGTCGGTGTAATAGCTGTTGTTGGTGACGTCGATGTGGTGCTCGGCCGCCCACACGAAACCGCAGACCACGGCCTCGGTGTAGAAGTACCCGGCGGTGGTGGCGACCTTGATGCCCGCCACCTTGACGCCCGGCGCCACACCGGTGATGCCGATCCCGTTCCTGGCGCCCGCGATCTCACCCGCCACATGGGTGCCGTGCGGGCTCTCGGCGGCGCTGGGCCGCCAGGCCCCGTACGTCGTGTCCGGCTTGCCCGACACACAGTTGGTGGACTGTGCGGCGGAGAAGTTGGGGGCGATGTCCGGGTGGGTGTCGTCGACGCCGGTGTCGATGACGGCGACGGTGACCTTCGAACTGCCGAGGGTCTTCTCGTGCGCCTTGTCGGCCTTGATGGCGGGCAGGTCCCACTGCAGCGGCTCCAGCGGGTCCTGCCCGTCGGCCGTTTGCGCGTCCGCCTCCGCGACCTGCTCGGAGCTGAGCACCTGGGGCGTGCCGACGTCGGTGGTCGACTGGGCGGGCAGCGGCGCGTTGCGGGTGGCGCCCGCCGAGTCCACGCCGGGCACCTTGCGCAGGGTCTTGGCGAAGTCGGGGTTCGACGAGTGGACCACGATCACGCCGATCTCGTCGTACGCGATCACCACCGAACCGCCGGCCCGGCCGATCGCCCGCTGGACGCGCCGCGAGGTGTCGTGTCCGGGGCGGACGTTGACGACATAGCTGAGGGACGTCGCGTCACTCGCGTCCGAGGCGCCCGTGACCGTGGCCGTGGTCGTGGCCGTGGTGTCGGCGGCGGACGCCGAGACGTTGGGCAGGAACGCGAGGGCCGTGGCCATGGCCATGCCGAGCGGGATGGCGAGCGCGCGGCGGTGGCGCGACTGGGGCGCTGTCATGTGGGTGAGCCTCCGGTTCGTTCGCGAAACGAGCATGCCGTGCGGGAAGTCCTGCTGCGGGGTGGTCACTTGACCGCGCGGAGCGCGTTCACGACCCCCGAGCCGTAGAAGCCGTTGACGTGTTTCCCGCCCACACAGGTGGCGTCCACGACGCCGTCGCCGTCCCCGTCGTAGGGGTCCGTCGGGCAGCCCGGGTTGTCCGCCTCGGCCTTCAGCAGGGCCAGGAGCCGGGCCGGGGAGGCGTGCGGGTGGGTCGACTTCAGCAGTGCGGCGACGGCCGCCACGTGCGGGGACGCCATCGAGGTGCCCTGGAGGAAGCCGTACTGGTCGTTCGGCAGGGTGGACAGGATGCGGCCGTTCTGTGACGGCGTGTCCGGGATCTGGTACTTGTCGCCGCCCGGGCCCGCCACGTCGACGACACCCTGTCCGTAGCTGGAGTAGTAGGACTTGGCGTTCTTGACACCGACCGCGCTCACGGTGACCACACCGGGCAGCTGGGTCGGCACGTCGAAGCACTCGTGCGGGTCGACCGTGCGGGTCGTGGCCGTCGAGTCGTCGGGGCTGGAGGCGTCCGTGAGGGCGTTCGCGTCGAGGTCGTCGTTCGAGTTGCCCGCCGAAGCCACATTGAGCGTGCCCTTGCTCCGGGCGTACAGCTGAGCCCTGTTGACCGCGTCAACGATGGCACGTTGATCCGGGTCGTCCATGCAGTTGTACAGCCATGGATCAACGTAGTAGCTGTTGTTGGTGATCTCCACGCCGTGGTCGGCGGCGAACACGAAGGCGCAGACGACGCTCTCCGGGTAGAACAGCTGCGTCGAGTCGGGCTGGGCCACGGTGATGCTCGCGACCTTCACCCCTGGTGCCACGCCCGCCACGCCGATGCCGTTGCGGGCGGCGGCTATCTCACCCGCGACATGCGTGCCGTGGTAGTGGTCGGCGTCCACCGGCCGCCAGGCGCCGTACGTCGTGTCGGCCTTGCCGCTCACACAGTTGGCGGACTGCGCGGCTGAGAAGTTGGGGGCGATGTCCGGATGGGTGTCGTCGACGCCGGTGTCGATGATGCCGACCGTCACCGAGCGGCTCCCCGGGTCGACCGCGGCGGCCTTGTCGGCGCCTATGGCCCGCAGGTCCCACTGGTCGGCCTCCAAGGGCTCCTGGCCGGCCGCCGCCCTCTTCTCGACCTTCGCGGCGTCCGCCTTCGACAGGACCTGCACGGCGCCCTCGGCCGTGGTCCCCGCCGCGCTCAGCGGAGCCGTCCGCGTCGCTCCCGCCGACCGCACCCCGCGCACCGCGCGCATCGCGGCGCCGAAGTCCGGGTTCGCCGAGTGCACGACGATCACACCGATCCTGTCGTACGACTCGACGATCGTGCCGCCGTTGCGGGCGATCGCCCGCTGCACCGACTCGATCGTGCGGTGGTCCGTCCTGGTGTTGACGACATAGGCCAGGTTCGGCCCGTCCGCCGCCGGCGTCGCCGAGGCCGTCAGCGGTGCCGCCGAAGCCGCCGCCGGCAGCAGGCCGAGCGAGGCGGTCAGTGACAGGGCAACCGGTACGGCGAGCGCCAGCAAGCGTCTGGAACGCAGATGAGCCATGGGGTCTCCACATCATCCGGAACATCATCCGAAAACGGGCCCGCCCGAGCCGCGAGTTGCCGCTTGGGCAGGTACATGACGGGTGGTGCAGGGCGAAGCTATCTCCCGCACTCACCGGCCAGCAATGACCGGAGGCGACTCGCACCGGCGACTTCCGAAAGAACTCGGGCGAGTTGAACCTGTCCACGCGTGGCGCCGTGACCTTGAGGAGGGAGCCACAGCAGGATCGAGGCCCCCTGTCGGAATCACCTGACGGAGTCGCCCCATCACTCCGGGTAGGCGATCCAAGTGTCTGTGAGGTCAGAATCCGCATGTCCGTATCGCGAGGAGACTCCGTGGCTACCGAGACACCACCGCCCTCGAACACGCAGACCCGGCTCCCCTCCAGCGAGGAGTTCGCCGAGGTGCAGCAGAGCCCGGAGTTCGCCGAACTGCGGCACTCCTACCGCTCCTTCGCCTTCCCGCTGACCGTCGGCTTCATCGCCTGGTACCTGCTGTACGTCCTGCTCTCCAACTACGCGGGCGACTTCATGGGCACCAAGGTCGTCGGCAACATCAACGTGGCCCTGGTCCTCGGGCTCGCCCAGTTCCTCACCACGTTCCTCATCGCCTGGTGGTACGCGCACCACGCCGCGGCCAAGCTCGACCCCAAGGCCGAGGCCATCAAGTCCCGGATGGAGGGCGGCGCATGAACCCCGCGATCACCATGGCGGCCGGCGAGGCCAGCGAGCACCGGACACTGATCATCACCCTGTTCGCGGTGTTCGTCGCCGCGACCCTCGTCATCACCATCTGGGCCGGCCGGCAGACCAAGGACGCCGCCGACTTCTACGCGGGCGGCCGCCAGTTCACCGGCTTCCAGAACGGCCTCGCCGTCTCCGGCGACTACATGTCCGCCGCGTCCTTCCTCGGCATCGCCGGCGCCATCGCCCTCTTCGGCTACGACGGCTTCCTCTACTCCATCGGCTTCCTGGTCGCCTGGCTCGTCGCCCTGCTCCTGGTCGCCGAGCCGCTGCGCAACTCCGGCCGCTACACCATGGGCGACGTACTCGCCTACCGGATGCGCCAGCGCCCGGTCCGCACCGCGGCCGGCACCTCGACGATCGTGGTGTCGATCTTCTACCTGCTGGCCCAGATGGCGGGGGCGGGCGTCCTCGTCTCCCTCCTGCTCGGCATCACCAGCGACGGCGGCAAGATCGGCATCGTCGCCCTGGTCGGCGTCCTGATGATCGTCTACGTCACCATCGGCGGCATGAAGGGCACCACCTGGGTGCAGATGGTCAAGGCCGTGCTGCTCATCGCGGGCGCCCTGCTGCTGACCTTCATGGTCCTGGCCAAGTTCCACTTCAACATCTCCGACCTGCTCGGCAAGGCCGCCGACAACAGCGGCAAGGGCACCGCCTTCCTGGAGCCCGGCCTGAAGTACGGCGCCACCGGCACCAGCAAGCTGGACTTCCTCTCCCTCGGCATCGCCCTGGTCCTCGGCACCGCCGGCCTGCCGCACATCCTGATCCGCTTCTACACCGTGCCCACCGCGAAGGCCGCCCGTAAGTCGGTGCTCTGGGCGATCGGCCTGATCGGCGCCTTCTACCTGATGACCCTCGCCCTCGGCTTCGGCGCCGCCGCGCTGATCAAACCGGACGAGATCATCGCCTCCAACAAGTCGGGCAACACCGCGGCCCCCCTGCTCGCCCTGCATCTCGGCGGCGTCGACTCCAACTGGGGCGCGATCCTGCTGGCCACCATCTCGGCGGTGGCCTTCGCGACGATCCTCGCCGTGGTCGCGGGCCTCACCCTGGCCTCGTCCTCGTCCTTCGCGCACGACATCTACGCCAACGTGATCAAGAAGGGCCAGGCCTCCGAGAAGCAGGAGATCAACGCGGCCCGCTACGCCACCGTCGGCATCGGCGCGGTGTCGATCGTGCTCGGCGCCCTGGCCCGCGACCTCAACGTCGCAGGCCTGGTCGCGCTCGCCTTCGCGGTCGCCGCCTCCGCGAACCTGCCGACCATCCTCTACAGCCTCTTCTGGAAGCGGTTCACCACCGGGGGCGCCCTCTGGTCGATCTACGGCGGCCTGGTCACCGCGGTCGGCCTGGTCCTCTTCTCGCCGGTGGTGTCCGGCAAGGAGACGTCGATGTTCCCGGGCGTCGACTTCCACTGGTTCCCGCTGGAGAACCCCGGCATCATCTCGATCCCGGTCGGCTTCCTCCTCGGCGTCGTGGGCACCTACCTGTCCAAGGAGGTCCCGGACGCCGCGAAGTACGCGGAACTGGAGGTGCGGTCCCTGACCGGCACCGGAGCGCACTGACCTTCGTACGACCGGCCGCGTCGGGAGGATCGTAGGGTCCTACGACGCGGCCCCGTCGTACCTCGTGGCATCGGCCCCCTCGCGATGTCAGCGCCGTCACGTAGGCTCGCAGGTGACGGAAGAGAACCGATCCGTAACGAGGGAGGGGGCCCACGTGCTCATCGATACCTACGGCCGGGTGGCCACCGACCTGAGGGTCTCGCTGACCGACCGGTGCAATCTGCGCTGCACGTACTGCATGCCCGAGGAGGGCCTGCAGTGGCTGACCAAGTCCGACCTGCTCACGGACGACGAGATCGTCCGCCTGATCGACATCGCCGTCCGCCTGCTGGGCGTCGAGGAGGTCCGCTTCACCGGCGGCGAGCCCCTGCTGCGCCCCGGCCTGGTCTCCATCGTGGAGCGGGTCGCGGCGCTGGCCCCCCGCCCCCGGACGTCCCTGACGACCAACGGCATCGGCCTGCGGCGCACCGCCACGGCCCTCAAGGCGGCCGGTCTGGACCGGGTCAACGTCTCCCTCGACACCCTCCGCCCGGCCGTCTTCAAGATCCTCACCCGTCGCGACCGCCACCAGGACGTCCTCGACGGCCTCCGGGCCGCCCGCGACGCCGGCCTCACCCCCGTCAAGGTCAACACGGTCCTGATGCCCGGCCTGAACGCGGACGAGGCCCCCGACCTGCTGGCCTGGGCCGTGGAGCACGACTACGAGCTGCGCTTCATCGAGCAGATGCCGCTGGACGCCCAGCACGGCTGGAAGCGCGACAGCATGGTGACGGCGGGGGACATCCTCGCCTCGCTCCGCACCCGCTTCGACCTCACCCCCGAGGACGCGGACGAGCGAGGTGCCGCCCCGGCGGAGCGCTGGCTGGTGAACGGCGGCCCGTACCGCGTCGGCGTCATCGCCTCGGTCACCCGCCCGTTCTGCGCGGCCTGCGACCGCACCCGCCTCACGGCCGACGGCCAGATACGCAACTGCCTGTTCGCGAGGGAAGAGACAGACCTGCGCGCCGCGCTCCGCTCGGGCGGGTCCGACGAGGAGATCGCCCGCATCTGGCGACTGGCGATGTGGGGGAAGAAGGCGGGCGCGGGTCTGGACGATCCCTTGTTCGTCCAGCCGGACCGGCCGATGTCCGCGATCGGGGGCTAGCGCCGCCCGGCGGAGCCCGGTGGGAGCCCTACGCGGACGGCTCCCACTCCTTCAACAACACGACATCCTTCAAAAACCCCCGCACCCCGAGGAACTGCGAGAGATGCTCCCGGTGCTCCTCACACGCGAGCCAGGTCTTCCGCCGCTCCGGCGTGTGAATCTTCGGGTTGTTCCACGCCAGCACCCACACCGCGTCGGCCCGGCAACCCTTCGCTGAACAGATAACGTCACTCACTGCTTCGTCCCGCACTGCGTCGTCCTGCAAAAAGGGCCCCGAACAAGGCGACGCCGAGCAGCCACGGGGGGAGCTGCCCGGCGTCGGTCCGTCGCTCCGACGGGGGATGCGGAGCGCGTACGCAGTATGTCATGGGTCACCCTCCGCCCGGCACCGGAACAGCACGATTGATCTGAGCTTTTCTTGAGCTTTGTGCGCGGCCGTCGTCCGCTCGCGCCGCGTCCCCGGTGGTCAGACCGACTCCGGCCGCTCACCGCGCACCCCCGCCACCGGATCGGCCACCACGTCCTCCGGGACGGGTTCCGGGTGCGGTTCCTCCGCGCGCGGCGGCGCGATCATCAGCCGGGTCGGGGCGACTCCGAACGTCGACGGGAGCGAGGACGGCCGCTCCCGGCCCGCGTTGGCGAGCACGACCGCGACATAGGGGAGCAGTGCCCCGAGCACCAACGCCACGACGGCGACATAGCGTTCGACGTTCCACAACGTGGCCGCGAGGATCACCGACACGGTCCGGACGGACATCGAGATGACATACCGCCGTTGCCGGCCGCGTACGTCCTCGGCAAGGCCGGTGCGGGCCCCGGTGATCCGGAACACCTGGACGCTGCCGCCGCCGCGCTGCTTCCGCATCACATTCCACCATCCGCCCGCATCGGACTCTCCCCGGCCCCTACCCTGCCCGAACCCGTACGGGGAACCGGGCCAGGACGTCTCCCACGTTACGCCGCGCCTGCGCCGCCATCGAGACCGGGTCGCCCGCCCGCCTGCGTGAACGTTCTGCGCCGTACCGCGTACGGGCGTACCGACATGCGCCGTACGGCGGACAGGCCGAAACTTGGCGTAATGCTCACGTCGAGCCGTACGAGGAGGCAGCCATGGGATGGTTGTGGGCGATCATCGTGGGATTCGTGCTGGGCCTGATCGCGAAGGCGGTCATCCCGGGCAAGCAGCACAGCCCGCTCTGGCTGACGACCATCTTCGGCATCCTGGGCGCGATCGCCGGCAACGCGATCGCCCGCGCGTTGGGCGTGGCGGAGACGAGAGGCATCGACTGGACCCGCCACCTCTTCCAGCTGGTCGCCGCGATCATCATCGTCTTCCTGGGCGACATGCTGTACATGGCGACGCTGGGCAGGCGGAAGCACCGGGTCTGAAACGCCGCGTGCGGGGTGCGGGGATCGTGCCGCGATCCCCGCACCCCGCACGGCGCCTACGAACCGACGACCTCCACAGCCGCCAGATTCTTCTTGCCCCTCCGCAGCACCAGCCACCGCCCGTGCAGCAACTCGTCCGCGACGGGTACCGCGTCCTCGGCGGTCACCTTGACGTTGTTCACGTAGGCCCCGCCCTCCTTCACGGTCCGCCGCGCGGCGGACTTGCTCGCCACCAGCCCGACCTCGGCGAACAGGTCGACCACCGGTCCCAGTTCGGCGACCTGGATGTGCGGCACCTCGGAGAGCGACGCGGCCAGAGTCTTCTCGTCCAGCTCCGCCAGCTCCCCCTGCCCGAAGAGCGCACGGCTCGCGGCGATCACCGCGGCCGTCTGCTCGGCGCCGTGCACCAGCGTCGTCAGCTCCTCGGCCAGCGCCCGGTGGGCCGCCCGCGCCTGCGGACGCTCCTCGGTCTGCTTCTCCAGGTCCTCGATCTCCTCGTGCGACCTGAAGCTGAAGATCCGCAGGAACTTGGAGACGTCCCGGTCGTCCGCGTTCAGCCAGAACTGGTAGAAGGCGTACGGCGTGGTCATCTCCGGGTCGAGCCAGACCGTGCCGGACTCCGTCTTGCCGAACTTGGTGCCGTCGGCCTTCGTGATCAGCGGCGTGCCCAGCGCGTGCACCTCGGCGTCGGGCTCGACCTTGTGGATCAGGTCGGTGCCCGAGGTGAGGTTGCCCCACTGGTCGCTGCCGCCGGTCTGCAGCGTGCAGCCGTACCGCCGGTACAGCTCCAGGAAGTCCATCCCCTGGAGGATCTGGTAGCTGAACTCGGTGTAGCTGATGCCCTCCTGGGACTCCAGACGCCGGGCGACGGCCTCCTTCGCGATCATCTTGTTCACGCGGAAGTGCTTGCCGACGTCACGCAGGAACTCGATGGCGGACATGCCCTGGGTCCAGTCCAGGTTGTTGACCATGACCGCCGCGTTCGGCCCCTCGAAGTCCAGCAGGGGGGCGATCTGCGCGCGCAGCCGCTCGACCCACTGGGCGACGACCTCGGGCGCGTTCAGCGTGCGCTCGGCATTCGGCTTCGGGTCGCCGATCAGGCCCGTGGCACCCCCGACCAGGCCCAGCGGGCGGTTGCCCGCCTGCTGGATCCGGCGCATCGTCAGGATCTGCACGAGGTTGCCGAGGTGCAGACTGGGCGCGGTCGGGTCGAAGCCGCAATAGAACGTGACAGGACCGTCCGCGAACGCCTTGCGCAATGCGTCCTCGTCCGTGGAGAGGGCGATGAGCCCCCGCCACTTCAGCTCGTCGACGATGTCCGTCACGGTTCTCGTATCTCCTTGGGCGATCTCGGATGATCTTCAGATGATCTCGGGGCGGTCGTGCGACCACCGGCTACGAGGTTATACGCCCTGACTGACAGAGCTCATATTGAAGTCGGGCACGCGCAGCGCGGGCATCGCAGCCCTAGTGAACCAGTCGCTCCACTCCCTCGGCAGCGTCTTTTCCGTGCGCCCGGCCTCGGTGGCCCGCCCCAGCAGGTCCACCGGCGACTCGTTGAACCGGAAGTTGTTCACCTGCCCGGTGACCTGGCCGTTCTCCACCAGGTACACACCGTCCCGGGTCAGGCCGGTGAGCAGCAGCGTCGCCGGGTCGACCTCGCGGATGTACCAGAGGCAGGTCAGCAGCAACCCGCGTTCGGTGGCGGCGACCATCTCGTCCAGGGAGCGGTCGTCGCCGCCGTCCAGGATCAGGTTCCCGCCCGCCGGGGCGACCGGCAGTCCGGTCAGACCGGCCGTGTGCCGGGTGGTGGTCAGGTGCTTCAGCTCGCCGCCCGCGACCCACTCGGTGGCGCCGACCGGCAGTCCGTTGTCGAAGACCGACTGGTCACCGCCGGAGGAGTGCGCCACGACGAACGGCGCGGACTCCAGGCCCGGCTCGTTCGGGTCGCTGCGCAGGGTCAGCGGCAGCTCGGTCAGCCGCTCGCCGACGCGGGTGCCGCCGCCCGGCTTGGAGAACACCGTCCGCCCCTCGGCCGCGTCCCGCCCGGACGCCGACCACAGCTGGTAGATCAGCAGGTCGGCCACGGCGGTCGGCGGCAGCAGCGTCTCGTACCGGCCCGCAGGCAGCTCCACCCGGCGCTCCGCCCAGCCCAGCCGCACGGCCAGCTCGGCGTCGAGGGCGCCCGGGTCGACGTCCTTGAAGTCCCGGGTGGAGCGCCCGGCCCAGGCCGACCGGGTACGGTCCGGCGACTTGGCGTTCAGCTCAAGGGTGCCGGTGGGCTGGTCGTGGCGCAGCCGCAGCCCGGTCGAGGTGCCGACGTACGTGGAGACCAGCTCGTGGTTGGCGAAGCCGTACAGCTCGCGGCCACCGGCACGCGCGCGTGCGAAGGCCTCGCCGAGCGCCGGGGCGAAGTCGGCGAACAC
This sequence comes from Streptomyces sp. NPDC007157, assembly GCF_040634235.1. Lineage (NCBI taxonomy): Bacteria > Bacillati > Actinomycetota > Actinomycetes > Kitasatosporales > Streptomycetaceae > Streptomyces > Streptomyces sp. NPDC007157. Next base: position 26,645 of record NZ_JBEYFE010000006.1, on the reverse strand, counting down.
GGCCGAGGAGGTCTCGGCGGGCGCGTCCGTGAAGTCCTGCGCCTCCGGCACGCCGGTGACCAGCGGCTGCGCGTCCTCGGCGGGACCGGCGCCGCGCGCGGCGGCCTCGGCGGCCCGTACCAGCGGCTCCAGGTCGTCTGCGGTCACCGCCGACCGGGACACGACACCGGAGGCGGTGCCCTTCTTGCCGTCGACGGTCGCGACGACGGTGAGCGAGCGGCCGCGCGTGACGCCGTTCGTGGTGAGCGCGTTGCCGGCCCAGCGCAGGTTGGCGGTGGAATGCTCGTCGGCGATGACCACACAGCCGTCGGCGCGGGAGAGTTCCAGCGCACGCTCGACGATCTCGTGCGGCTTGTTGTCACGGGCGCTCATCGACCGGCCTCCTGCGTGGTGTTGAGGATGTTGACGCCCTTGAAGAGGGCCGAGGGGCAGCCGTGGGACACGGCGGCGACCTGTCCCGGCTGGGCCTTGCCGCAGTTGAAGGCGCCGCCCAGGACGTAGGTCCCCGGGCCGCCGACGGCCGCCATGGAGCCCCAGAAGTCGGTGGTCGTCGCCTGGTAGGCGACATCCCGGAGCTGCCCGGTGATCCGCCCGTTCTCGATCCTGAAGAACCGCTGGCCGGTGAACTGGAAGTTGTAGCGCTGCATATCGATCGACCAGGAACGGTCGCCGACGACATAGATCCCGCGGTCGACCCCGCCGATCAGGTCCTCGGTCGACAGCCCGGCCGGATCGGGCTGGAGCGAGACGTTGGCCATGCGCTGCACGGGCACATGCCCGGGGGAGTCGGCGTACGCGCACCCGTTGGAGCGCTCGAAGCCGGTCAGCTTCGCGATCCTGCGGTCCAGCTGGTAGCCGACGAGCGTGCCGTCCTTCACCAGGTCCCAGGACTGGGCCTCGACCCCCTCGTCGTCGTAGCCGACGGTCGCCAGGCCGTGCTCGGCGGTGCGGTCGCCGGTGACGTTCATCAGTTCGGAGCCGTACCTGAGCTTGCCGAGCTGGTCGAAGGTGGCGAAGGAGGTGCCGGCGTAGGCGGCCTCGTAGCCGAGCGCGCGGTCCAGCTCGGTGGCGTGACCGATGGACTCGTGGATGGTCAGCCACAGGTTGGACGGGTCGACCACCAGGTCGTACAGCCCCGCCTCGACGCTCGGCGCCCGCATCTTCTCGGCGAGCAGCACCGGGATCTGCTCCAGTTCGGAGTCCCAGTCCCAGCCGGTGCCGGTGAGGTACTCCCAGCCGCGGCCGACCGGCGGCGCGATGGTCCGCATCGAGTCGAACTCGCCGCTCGACTCGTCCACCGACACGGCGGTCAGCTGGGGGTGCAGCCGCACCCGCTGCTGGGTGGTCACGGTCCCGGCCGTGTCGGCGTAGAACTTGTTCTCGTGCACGGTGAGCAGCGAGGCGTCGACATGGTCGACGCCGTTCGCCGCCAGCAGCCGGGCGCTCCAGTCCGCGAGCAGCGCGGCCTTCTCCTCGTCGGGCACGGCGAACGGATCGATCTCGTACGACGAGATCCACGTCCGTTCCTCGTGCACCGGCTCGCCGGCCAGCTCGACCCGCTCCTCGGAGCCGGCAGCCTTGATCACCTGCGCCGAGAGCTTCGCCATCGCCACCGCCTGGGAGGCGACCTTGGCGGCGGCGTCCAGGCTCAGGTCCACGCCGGAGGCGAAGCCCCAGGTACCGCCGTGCACGACCCGGACCGCGTATCCGAGGTCGGTGGTGTCCGACGATCCGGCGGGCTTGGCGTCCCTGAGGCTCCAGGACGCGCTGCGCACCCGCTCGAACCGGAAGTCCGCGTGCTGGGCCCCCAGCGCACGCGCGCGTGCCAGCGCGGCGTCGGCAAGGGCCCGTAGCGGAAGCGCCGTGAAGGCTTCGTCGATGGAATGAGGCACGGAGGTCTCCCTGCTGTCGTGGCCTGTCCGTCCGATCATGTCGCGCCCGCGGGTGTACGGACCACAGGTTTCGGCCCGGCGCCGGGCCTTTCTGTAGGGACCCGACAGCGACACCCCTGAGCCACTGTCGGTGCCCGCTTGCTCGCCGTGCCGACGGGACCGATAGGTTTTCGATGAAGCCGCCTGTCGTGCCAGCTGTTCCGGCCGGTGGTCAGACCGAACGAAAGGGTGATCCGTTGAGCCGCTCGGTTCTCGTCACTGGAGGCAACCGGGGCATCGGCCTCGCCATCGCCCGCGCATTCGCCGACAACGGCGACAAGGTTGCCATCACATACCGCTCGGGTGAGCCGCCTGCCGTCCTCAAGGAACTGGGCTGCCTCGCCGTCAAGTGCGACATCACCGACACCGAGCAGGTGGAGCAGGCCTACAAGGAGATCGAGGACGCCCACGGCCCGGTGGAGGTCCTGATCGCCAACGCCGGCATCACCAAGGACACGCTTCTGATGCGTATGTCCGAGGAGGACTTCACCTCGGTCGTCGACACCAACCTCACCGGCACCTTCCGCGTGGTCAAGCGCGCCAACCGCGGCATGCTGCGCGCCAAGAAGGGCCGTGTCGTCCTCATCTCGTCGGTCGTCGGCCTCTACGGTGGTCCCGGTCAGGCCAACTACGCGGCCTCCAAGGCCGGCCTGGTCGGCTTCGCGCGGTCCCTCGCCCGTGAGCTGGGTTCGCGCAACATCACCTTCAACGTCGTCGCGCCCGGCTTCGTCGACACCGACATGACCAAGGTGCTCAGCGACGAGCAGCGCGCCACCATCGTGTCGCAGGTGCCGCTCGGCCGGTACGCGGAGCCCGAGGAGGTCGCCGCGACGGTGCGGTTCCTCGCCTCGGACGACGCCTCGTACATCACTGGAGCCGTCATCCCCGTTGACGGCGGACTGGGAATGGGTCACTGATCACCATGAGTGGAATCCTCGAGGGCAAGCGCATCCTGATCACGGGTGTGCTGATGGAGTCCTCCATCGCCTTCCACGCGGCCAAGCTGGCCCAGGAGCAGGGCGCCGAGATCATCCTCACCGCGTTCCCGCGGCCCACGCTGACCGAGCGCATCGCCAAGAAGCTCCCCAAGCCCACCAAGGTCATCGAGCTGGACGTCACCAACGACGAGCACCTCGGGCGACTGGCCGACCTCGTCGGCGAGGAGCTGGGCGGGCTCGACGGCGTCGTGCACTCCATCGGCTTCGCCCCCCAGGACGCGCTCGGCGGCAACTTCCTCAACACCCCCTTCGAGTCCGTCGCGACCGCCATGCACGTCTCGGCGTACTCCCTGAAGTCGCTGACCATGGCCTGCCTGCCGCTGATGCAGAACGGCGGCTCGGTCGTCGGCCTCACCTTCGACGCCCAGTACGCCTGGCCGCAGTACGACTGGATGGGCCCGGCCAAGGCCGCCCTGGAGGCCACCAGCCGTTACCTCGCCCGCGACCTCGGCAAGCAGAACATCCGCTGCAACCTCATCTCCGCCGGCCCCATCGGTTCGATGGCCGCGAAGTCCATCCCGGGCTTCACCGAGCTGGCCTCGGTCTGGGACCACCGCTCCCCCCTGGAGTGGGACCTCAAGGACCCCGAGCCGGCCGGCAAGGGCATCGTCGCCCTGCTGAGCGACTGGTTCCCGAAGACCACCGGCGAGATCATCCACGTGGACGGCGGCCTGCACGCCATCGGCGCCTGACCCGCAAGGACCTCGTCCGCACGGACACCCTCCGCCCGGACCTCGTCCACACGGAGTCTCCGAGGCCCGTATCCCGCAAGGGGTGCGGGCCTCACCCGTTCGGCCCACCGGCCGGGCCGTCGCCGCCCGGGCGGCGCACCCTGGGACTACGCGTCGGATCACGCGTTCACCGTGCGATTCCCTCCCCAGCCCGGCCGAGGAGGTCCCCTTGTGCGCCTGTCCCGCAGCCTGGCCCCTGTGACCGTGGCCCTCGCCCTCGTGCTGGCCCTGCCGTACGACGCCGTGTCCCACGCGCGCGTGGGTGGCGGTCACCGGCCCGCCCCGCAACTGTTCGGCGCGTCGTGCCGGACGACCGTCCGCGGCTCCCATGTGGTGGCCTACTGCCACAACCCCTATGTGGACACCGACCGGGTGCGGCTGCACATCGAGTGCGCCGAGTGGTGGGACATCGACACCGACGGCTCCCCGGTCGACACCGGACCCGCGCTGACCGTACGGCTCACCGGCCGCTGCTGGCAGGACGTCCGCTCGGTGTGGATCAGTCACCAGAAGGTGAGCTGAACCTGCCCGGACGGCACAGGTAGGGGTAACTGGCCGCCTCCTTGGCGGCCGCGTCCGCGTCGCCCGCACGGATCGCGTCGACCAGGCGGGCATGGTCCATGTACGTCTCCGGTGTCAGCTCGGCGCCGACGTCCGCGCGCAGCCAGTCCCGCAGCACCTCGCCCAGGTCGGCGTACATCGCCGTCATCACGTCGTTGTGCGAGGCGGCCACCACGGCCAGGTGGAAGGTCGCGTCCGCCGTCACGAAGGCCTCCGCCTCGCCCGACTCCCAGGCCCGCTCGCGGTGGGCCAGAATCGCGTCGAGCTGTCTGAGGTCCTTCACCGTGCGCCGGGCCGCGGCCAAGCGGGCCGCCGAGGACTCCAGCGTGGAGCGCAGCTCGGCGATGTGCCGGGGGTCGGCCCCGGCGAACCGGCGGTGCATCACGCCGGCCAGCTCACTGGTCGCGACGACGTAGGTGCCGGAGCCCTGCCGGATGTCCAGCAGGCCGTTGTGCGCCAGCGCGCGGACGGCCTCCCGGACGGTGTTGCGGGCCACCCCGAGCTGCTCGACCAGTTCCGGCTCGGTGGGGATGCGCGAGCCGACCGGCCATTCGCCGGAGGCGATCTGGTTCCGCAGCTCGGCGATGACCTGCTCGGACAGCGCCGAGCGGCGCGGGTGGCTCAGAGGCATGACACACCTTCGCACGCGAGGGCCGGGCAGCGGCGGCGGGGTCAGCCGTGGTCGCCGCCCGGGACTGGACAACCAATCATCCCATGATTCTATGATGGGCGTCATGGGAGCCGAGGAAACCACCACGACGACATCGACGACGGCACGTCCGACGGAACCCGGCGGGGGCCCGGTGAACGGCACGCGCGCGTGGACGACACGGCTCTTCGTCGTCGGCATCCTGCTGGCCGCCGTCAACCTCAGGCCCGCCATCACCAGCCTCGGCGCGCTCCTGGAGGAGGTCCGCGACGGGCTCGGCATGAGCGGCAGCGTGGCCGGACTGCTCACGTCCGTGCCGCCGCTCTGCTTCGCCGTCTTCGGCGTCATGGCCCCCCGCCTGGCTCGCCGCTTCGGGCCGCCGGCGGTGGTGTGCGCCGGCATGGTCGCCATCACGGCCGGCCTGCTGATACGCCCCTACGTCGGCGGTACGGCCGGATTCCTCGCCGGCAGCGCGCTCGCGCTGATGGGCATCGCCGTCAGCAACGTGCTGATGCCGGTCATCGTCAAGCGCTGGTTCCCCGACCGGGTCGGCTCCATGACCGGCCTGTACTCGATGGCACTCGCCGCCGGCACCTCGATCGCCGCCGCGGTGACCGTGCCCGTGACCGACGCGCTGGGTGGTGGCTGGCAGTCCGGGCTCGCCGTGTGGGCAGGGCCGGCGGCGGCCGCGGTGCTGCCGTGGCTTCCGCTGGCCCGGGACCGGGGACCGGCGCCCGTGGCCGAGGCACGCGCGCGTGCGGACCGGCAGCCGCCCGCCCTGCGGATCACCCGTAGCCGGACCGCCTGGGCGCTGGCCGTCTTCTTCGGGCTCCAGGCCACCGCCGCCTACATCACCATGGGCTGGATGGCGCAGATCTTCCGGGACGCGGGCGTGCCCGCGGGCACCGCCGGACTGCTGCTGGCCGTCACGATGGTGATGGGCGTACCGCTGGCCTTCGTCATCCCGCGCGTGGCCACCCGGCTGCCGCACCAGGGTCCGATCGTGATCGCGCTCGGCGTCTGCGGCCTCGCCGGATACGCCGGCCTGTGGGCCGCCCCCGCCGGCGGCGCCTGGGCCTGGGCCCTGCTGCTCGGCGTCTCCAACTGTGCCTTCCCGCTGGCCCTCACCATGGTCGGGATGCGGTCCCGGACCGGCGCGGGCGTCGTGCAGCTCTCCGCCTTCGCCCAGAGCGTCGGCTACCTCATCTCCATCCCGGGCCCGCTGCTGGTGGGCGTGCTCTACCAGCACAGCGGCGGCTGGGGCCTGCCGATCGCCCTGATGGCCGGCCTGATGATCCCGCAGATGGCCGTCGGCGTCCTGGCGGGCCGCGATCGCACGGTCGAGGACGAGGCGGCGGCCGCCTGACACCGACACGGGGCGTGCGGGCACCGGCCCGGCGCCGGCGGTGCCCCGGCGAGGCGGTCCGGCCCGGTCGGCACCCGTCGGCGTGTTGCACCACCCCGACCGATCCGTCCCCTGTGCGGGGTGCCAGACTGGGCGCATGCCAGTGCTCGACCCGAACCCCCAGAACGGTCAGAAGAAGATGCTGATCGTCTTCGGCTCGTTCTTCGCCATCTTCATCGTCATCGCCGTCATCGCGACCCTCGCGTCACCCTGACCACCGTCCCGGCGGCCCGTGGTGGGGCTAGCCCCCCATCCCCTAGGGGGTGAGGGTCAGGGTGAAGTGGGTGGATCACCGGATGGGTCGGCGGCCGCGGATTCCGTAGTTTCGAGTTGTGGCCGCGAAGGGCGGTCGCCGAGCCCGGAGACCAGCGGAGGCGATCATGCCGGCCCGTACGCACACCCTGCCCCACCCCGCCACCCCGGGCAGTGTCGACGTCCGGCTGCCCTGGTGGGCCCTCGCCCTGCCCGCGCTCGCCTTCGTCGCCCTGCTGGTGCTGATACTGAACCCGGCGGACGCTCACGCGACCACGGGTGACCCTGCCGTCACCCATCTCGTCGAGCGGGTCCAGCAGATCGTCACGCGTTAGCCCCACCGCCCTCCGGACGGGCGAAGCCGCATGTCAACTCCCTGCGCCCGATGGCCTGTTTCATGCGAAGCTGGGTGACATGAGCGTCGCAGAATCCCGCAGGATCGTCTTCTTCCGCCATGCGAAAGCCGACTGGCCACAGGTGACCGACCACGAGCGACCGCTCGCTGATCGGGGCCGGATGGAAGCCGCCGTCGCCGGACGCAAGCTGGCGGACAGCGGCATCACCTTCGACCTGGCCGTGTGCTCCACTTCCGTGCGCACCCGGGAGACCTGGAAGCTTGCCGTCCATGAGCTCGCGCACCGGCCGAAAACAGTCTACGAGGAGCGGGTGTACGAGGCCTCTCCGGGCGAGCTGATCGCCGTGCTCAACGAGGTGCCCGACGACGCGCAGGACGTTATCCTCATCGGCCACAACCCCGGCGTGCACGGCGTGACCGAGATCCTGATCGGCAGCTCCGAGGGCGACGCCCGCGACTGGATGAACAGCCGGGGCTTTCCCGCCGCAGCCTTCGCCGTCGTGACCTTCGAGGGCACCTGGAAGAGCCTGGAACCCGGTGTGACCACGCTCGTGGACTACTGGGCCCCCTCCGACTGAGCCGACCGGCACCACCGTACGGCCACCGCTCTCCGGCACGGGACGGCAAGGGGCCCGGCACCGATCTCGTCGGTGCCGGGCCCCTTGTGACAGGACCGCCGGGCGGTTCAGCTCTCGTCGTGAGTGTCCGCCGCCTCGACCTCTTCGCGGGTGACGCCCAGCAGATACAGCACCGTGTCCAGGAAGGGGAAGTTCACCGCGGTGTGCGCGGCCTTGCGGACCACCGGCTTCGCGTTGAAGGCGACACCGAGACCGGCCGCGTTCAGCATGTCCAGGTCGTTGGCGCCGTCACCGATCGCCACCGTCTGTGACAGCGGTACGCCCGCCTCGGCGGCGAACCGGCGCAGCAGCCGTGCCTTGCCCGCACGGTCCACGATCTCGCCGGTCACCCGGCCGGTCAGCTTGCCGTCGACGATCTCCAGCGTGTTGGCCTGGGCGAAGTCCAGCCCGAGCCGCTCCTGCAGATCGTCGGTGACCTGGGTGAAACCGCCGGAGACGACGCCGACTTGGTAGCCGAGCCGCTTCAGCGTGCGGATCAGGGTCCGGGCGCCCGGCGTCAGCCGCACCTCGGCCCGCACCTTCTGCACGACCGACTCGTCCAGCCCCTTCAGCAACGCGACGCGCGCGTGCAGCGACTGCTCGAAGTCCAGCTCCCCGCGCATCGCGGCCGCCGTCACCTCGGCGACCCGGTCCTCGCAGCCGGCGTGCGCGGCGAAGAGCTCGATCACCTCGTCCTGGATGAGCGTCGAGTCCACGTCCATGACGACCAGACGCTGGGCCCGCCGGTGCAGGCCGGCCGCGACGACCGCGATATCCACGCCGAGTTCCGCCGCTTCCGAGACCAGGGCGGTGCGCAGTGCCTCGGTCCCCACGCCGGACACCGCGAACTCCACCGCCGTCACCGGGTACTTGGCGAGCCGGAAGATACGGTCGATGTTGCCGCCCGCCTTGGCGATCCGGGCGGCGATGGCGGCCGTCGACTCGGCGGTCAGGGGGTGGCCGAGGACGGTGACCAGGGAACGGCCCAGGCCGCGCGGGCGGTTGTCGCCGTGGCCGGAGATGATCTCCGCCTGCATCTTCATCGACTCGGCCCAGCTGTGCACGGTCGCCCTGAGGTCGCCCTCGAGCCCCGCCGGGGGCTGGGTCACGAGCGCGCACAGCACCAGCCGGCCTCGCGTGACGACCTGCTCGATGTCGACCACGTCGACCATGTACGCGGCAAGGGTGTCGAAGAGGCCGGCCGTGATGCCCGGCCTGTCCTTGCCGAAGATCTTGACGAGGAGAGTGGGGACCTCGGAGGTCTGAGGATCGCTCATGGTGTGACCACCGTAACCGGCACGCAGTGCCTGCGGCGCAGGCGGTCCGCCTGACGGACACGGAACAACAAGTGTCGGGTCGGTGTCGGAGGCCTTGCTTCCGCGCTACGGGCGAACGTGCGTGCGATGCCGGTGACCGGGAGCGGTGTACTCCCGGCCCGCGCCGTCTCACACAGTTCAGCGCCGCTCCACACACGGTCCGCACGCCATGGGCGACACCGCCGAGCCTCGCCTCGGCGGTCAGCGGCCTCACCGATGGGGCCGCCTGGGCGGCGGCGGGGGAGGAGGGGGAGGCGGAGGAGGAGGGGGAGGCGGGCCCGTGTCCGGTCCGTCCGGCCGCCGCACCCCTGGTCCGCGCCGCGGAGAGCGTGGCGGCGGGTCGACCGGCCGGGCCATGGTGGGAGCGCTGTACACATCACCGGCACCGGGCGGTGCGCCAGAGGGGTCACCACCGCCCTCGCGCGGCCGTTCGTCCGACGCCCCCGGACCGCCGGCAGCCCGGCCGTCCGCCGGCCCCGGACCGTCGTACGGCGCCGCCGGATCCCGAGATTCCTGCGGTCCCTCGGACCAGTGGCCCCGACCGTCTCCCGGCCGGGAATCCCGCGGTTCCCACGCACCCCCGGGTCGACCGCCCCGTCCGCCCCCGGCCCCGGAGCCCCGGGGCGCGTCGGGCCAGGGGTCCCGTGCGCCGTAGGGTCCCGGGGCCTGGGGTTGTTGCGGCGCGTCGGGCCGGGGGGCCTGTCCGTCGTATCGCCTCGGGGTCTGTCGTTCCCCCGGCCTCTCGGGCCAGGGCGGCTGTTCGTCGTACGGTCCCGGGCGCTGCCGTTCCCCCGGCGTCCCGGGCCGGCGTTCCCGGTCGCCGCTCCCTGGCTCCTGTAGTTCGGCCGGTACCCGGAGGTAGGGATTGGTGTGCGGATTCGGCGGGCGGTACGCGGGCGCCGGTGCGTAAGGCCCCTCCGCCCCGCCGCTTCCGAGTTGTGGCCCCACCGGCCCGCTGCCCGCGTCACCCCGTGCCAGGCGCGCCGTGCGGGTGCCGGCGGCGCCGGTCGCCCATGCCAGCAGCGCGCCCGCCGCCCCCGCCGCCGCACCCCACGCCGCGCCGAGGAGCAGGGCCATGCCCAGCTGTCCGTGCAGTTGGACGCCGGCGCCGAAGGCGTCGAAGCCCAGCACCGACAGGGAGGCGTCCACGGACACGTCCGTCAGCCAGGCCAGCAACGGCAGCGTGAGCGCGGTCGCGATGCCCAGCCGCACCGCGCACCGCCCGGCGAAACCGAGCGCGCCGGGACGCGAGCCCCGCAGCGCCTCCGCCCCACCGACACCGGCACCAGTACCGACACCAGCACCGGCACCGACGCCACGGCCGGGCACCGGCGTCCGTACCGCCGTGAACACCCCGGCCAGCAGCATCAGCAGGGCCGCGGCGATGCCCAGCAGCCATACCCGTCCGTCCAGGTCGGCCAGGTGGCCCAGGGTCACCGACTGGTCGGACGGTGAGTTCAGGAGGTCGTCCAGGGGGTGCGGCAGGAACATGGTGAGGATGCCCGTCGCCCTGCCGTCGAAGGGAACGAAGAGGCCGATCGGGATGCCGAGCCAGACGCCGTTCGGGGCGCCGAGCAGCGCCGCGCCCATGATCCGGGCCGGGTGCGGGTCGCCGACCGCCGCGAAGGCCGCCGCCGCCCAGCCCGCCGCGACCGCCACCAGCAGGACCGTCACCAGCGCCGAGACCGCCGGCCGTACCACCCGGTGTACGGCCTCCCAGCCGCCTGGCAGCGGAGTGCGGCGTGAGGCCAGCAGGGCGATCAGCAGGATCCCGACCGACCAGCCGAGGCCGCCGAGCAGGGTCGCGGCCGTGTCCACGCTGAAGCCGACCGCCGCGTTCGCGTGCACGAGGTCGCCGAGGTGGTCCGGCAGCAGCCCGCCGACATCCCCGATGCCGGGAATCCTGAGCCCCCCACCGCCACCGCCGCCGGTACCCGGCAGCTTGTCCAGCCCCAGCGCACCGCCGTCGATGGTCACGACAGAGTGCCCGGCCCAGGCCAGTCCGCCCAGCATCGCCACGAACAGCACCACCACCGAGCCCGCGCGGGCCAGCAGTTCGGCCGGTGCGATCACAACTCCGGCCGTGCGCAGGGACCGTAAGAAGAACCAGGACAGGAGCAGGGCTCCCACCAGGCTCACACCCAGTGGCGTGATCTCGATGGCCGTGGTGGCCTGCGCCCCTTTCAGCCCGAATGCAGACAGATCTCCGTTCGGCGTGACCGAACCACCTGCCCCGAGTGCCACAACCGCCGCTGTCATCGGGCCCAGTGAGCCCGCCGCGTCGGCCCGCAGCAGATGCAGACCCAGCGCCGCGGTACCCGCCATGCCGATCAACGCCCAGCTCACCGCGGCGATCGCGGACAGCAGGATGTCGCCCCACGGCAGCCGCGCGCCGTGCCTCGTGTTCTCGACTCCCGTGCCGGACGTGCCAGAACCCATCGCCGACCCCCCGATCCGCAGACGCGCCGGGCCGCTCCGCCGCGCTTGTCCCCCTCGCGTGGATTACCACTCTCCGGCCCGGTTTCAACCCCGTCAACGGAAAGAGTTGAAGCGCTCGTAGGAGGCCTCCACAAGGCCCGACTTTCGGTCAGAGGGCCGAGCCTGAAATAGTTCCCGACGATGTTCGACATCCCTAGACTCCCTGTGATGGGGGTAACTCGGGGGACTACTCATGGGGCTTGGAGTGCCGGAACTCGTACTGGAATCAGACGGACGCACCTGGACGCTCGACCCGTCCAGGTCATACACCCTCGGACGCGATCCGCAGGGGGACCTCGTGTTCGACGACGCCAGGGTCTCCTGGCGGCACGCCACGATCAGCTTCGACGGCCGCAGTTGGGTCATCGAGGACCACGGCAGTACCAACGGCACCTTCGTGCAGAGCCAGCGGGTCCAGCGGACCGAGATCGGCCCGGGCTCGGCCGTGCACCTGGGCAACGCGAACGACGGACCGCGGCTGAGCCTGTCCGGCTCCGCGGCCGCCGTGGCCCGGGCCCAGCCTCAGCAGCAGCCGTACGCGGCGCAGGGCGCGGGCGGCGCGGGCTGGTCCCAGCCGCCGGCCGCGCAGCCGGCGGCTCCGCAGCAGGACTGGCAGCAGGCCTCGTCGGCGATCCCGCAGCAGCAGGGCGCCCCGGCCATGGCCTCCGGTGGTGGCGCGGGGGCGCCGCCGGTGTACGGCGACCGCAGCCCGACCACGTTCCACCAGTTCTCCATCGGCCGTGTGATGCGCATCGGCCGTGCCCTGGAGAACGAGCTGGTCGTGTCCGACCTGCAGGTCTCGCGCCACCACGCGGAGTTCCACTCCACGCCGGGCGGCCGTATGGAGATCCGCGACCTGGGCTCGCACAACGGCACGTACGTCAACGGTGTCGCGATCGCCAAGGGCGGCACCGCGCTGCTCGGCCCGAACGACATCGTCGGCGTCGGCCACTCCACCTTCCGGACCGTCGGCGACCGGCTGGAGGAGTTCGTCGACACCGGTGAAGTCTCCTTCTCCGCACGGCATTTGACGGTCACGGTCGACGGCGGCAAGCAGATCCTCAAGGACGTGTCCTTCGGCGTCCCGGAGAAGTCCGTGATCGCGGTCATCGGCCCGTCGGGATCCGGCAAGTCGACCCTGCTCAAGGCGCTCACCGGCTACCGCCCGGCCAACGAGGGCGAGGTGCTGTACGACAACCGCAACCTGTACAAGCAGTTCGCCGAGTTGCGCCAGCGCATCGGTCTGGTCCCGCAGGACGACATCCTGCACAAGGAGCTGACCGTCAAGAAGGCCCTCAAGTACGCGGCCAAGCTGCGCTTCCCGGCCGACACCACCGGGCAGGAGCGCGACGACCGCATCGACGAGGTGCTGCGCGAGCTGAAGCTCGACATCCACAAGGACAAGAAGGTCACGTCCCTCTCGGGCGGCCAGCGCAAGCGGGTCTCGGTGGCCCTGGAGCTGCTCACCAAGCCGTCGCTGATCTTCCTCGACGAGCCCACCTCGGGTCTCGACCCGGGCATGGACCGCGATGTCATGCAGCTGCTGCGCGGCCTCGCCGACGACGGCCGTACGGTCCTCGTCGTCACCCACTCGGTGGCCGAGCTGGCGCTGTGCGACAAGCTCCTGGTGATGGCGCCGGGCGGTGCGGTCGCCTACTTCGGGCCGCCCGAGGAGGCGCTGAACTTCTTCGGCTACGACACCTGGGCCGATGTCTTCTCCGCCTTCGAGAACTACCGCGACTACGACTGGGCGGGCCGCTGGAAGGGCTCGCAGCACTACCAGATGTACGCCGCGGACATCGACGCGATCGCCCCGCAGTCCGTACAGATCCCCGCGATGCAGGCGATGCGGCCGAAGAAGCCGCAGAGCTGGGGGTCGCAGCTGCTGACCCTGGTGCGCCGGTACGTGTCGGTCATCGCCTCCGACAAGGGCTTCCTGGCGCTGACGGTGATCCTGCCGGCCGTGCTCGGCGCGGTCAGCCTGCTGATCGACAGCGACAAGGGTCTGCTGGTGAACCCGATCAACTCGAAGACGGGGGTGCCGGTCCCGAACGGCACGGCGACCACCGTCCTGCTGATCCTCGCCGTCGGCGCCTGTTTCGCGGGCGCCGCGAACTCCGTGCGTGAGCTGATCAAGGAACGGGTCATCTACGAGCGGGAGCGCGCGGTCGGCCTGTCCCGGTCGGCGTACCTGATGTCCAAGGTGGTCGTGCTCGGCGTGATCACCGTGTTGCAGGGTCTGATGGTCGGCCTGATCGGCTTCTCCAGCCGCGAGATCCCCGACCAGGGCGTGGTCCTCGGCCACTCCACCCTCTTCGAGCTGTGCATCCCGATCATGGGGCTCGGCTTCACCTCGATGATGTTCGGCCTGGTCATCTCCTCGCTGGTCAAGACGTCCGAGAAGACCATGCCGCTGCTGGTGATGTTCGCGATCATCCAGGTCGTGTTCACCGGCTGCCTGTTCACCCTGAACGGCGCGGTCGGCGTGAACCAGGTCTCGTTCCTGATGCCCTCCCGCTGGGCGGTGGGCGCGGCCGGTGCCACGCTGGACTTCAACAACATCGCGCCCAACGTCGACGACCCGACCAAGACGGATCCGCTGTGGAACCACACGGCCGGCGCCTGGACCATGGACATGGCCGCGCTGATCGTCCTCGGTGTGATCTGCGGCTTCCTGGTGGCCCGCTTCCTGCGCCGCCACGAGCCCGAGGTCATGCGCAAGTAGCCGCCCGTACGACGCCGAAGGGCGGCACCCCGCAGTGGGGGTGCCGCCCTTCGGCGTGTGCGTGAAGAGGTCCGCGCAGGCCTCAGTACGCGCTGTTGACGTTGTCGATCGAGCCGTACCGGTGCGCCGCGTAGTTGGCGGCGGCGGTGATGTTGGCCACCGGGTCGTAGATGTTCCAGGACGTGCCGTTGACGTGGTACGTCGCGAAGGTCGGCGGGATGACCTGCAGCAGACCCTTGGAGGGGATGCCGTTGATGGCGTTGATGTCCCAGTTGTTGATGGCGTTGGGGTTGCCGGAGGACTCCCGCATGATGTTGCGGTGCAGGCCGTTGTACGAGCCCGGGATGCCCTTGGTGTTCATGATGTCGAGGGCCTGGCGGATCCAGCCGTCGAGGGTGTTCGAGTAGGTCTTCGCGGCGACCTGCTGGATCTGCGGGCGCTGCGCGGACCGGCTCGCGGCCTGCTTGGCGGCGTGCTTCACGTGGGCGGCGTGGGCGGCCTGCTTGGCGGCGGCCTCGACGTGCTTCACGTGGGCGGTGTGGGCGGCCTTGACCTTGGCGGTGTGGGCCGCGTGGGCCTTCTTCACGTGCGCCACGTGCAGGGCGTGGGCCTTCTTCACGTGGGCCAGGTGCCGGGTGTGGGGCGTGGCCGCCTTCTTCTTGGCGGCGATCGCCTCGACCTTGACGTTCTGGAACGCGAGCTGGTCGGTGACCGTGCCCTTGACGTCCTTGATCTGCTCCGTGCCGTAGGCAACCTGGGCCGCGGCCTGGGGGGACCCGGTCACGACGGTCTCCGCGCTGCTGGGCACGGCGGAGAAGGCGAGGGCGGCGGCGCCGAGCGTGGCGACACCGGCGAGCGCGATCTTGTGATGCTTGGTCAGCGTGGGACTGTGGGCGTGCTTGGGCATAGCAGTGGACCTCTTCGAATAGCGCGGAGGTCGCTCGTTGTCCGCGGGGGGAGACCGGCTCCTCCTGCACGAACACCGCGGGGGGAACCCGCGGTGCTGAGCGACGAGAGCAATTCTTAGCGGCCGCAAAATTCCCTGGCAAAGGTGTGACGTACGATCCCGGGTAGTACAGCCCGGAAGGGCAAAACGGGACAGACTGGGTCGTCTGTCCCGTTCACTGCGGGACCCTTTATCTCCTATGTCCGTTCGTACGTGATGTGCGCCCTATGTGCGGCCTCACATCGGCCGCACGTGAATCTCACCAGGAGTTGCTCTCGCAATGCTCTGTGTGAGGGCCCTCCTCCGGGAGGATGAGGTGCACATCGCCGAACTCGTGCCACAGGTAGAGCCCGCGCAACGCCTCCTCGTAGCTGCGGTCGACCGCGGCCCGCCCCGCGACCGCCTCCAGCATCAGCAGATGTGAGGCCTCCGGTTCGTGCA
Source organism: Streptomyces sp. NPDC007157 (assembly GCF_040634235.1). Lineage (NCBI taxonomy): Bacteria > Bacillati > Actinomycetota > Actinomycetes > Kitasatosporales > Streptomycetaceae > Streptomyces > Streptomyces sp. NPDC007157. Next base: position 11,240 of record NZ_JBEYFE010000006.1, on the reverse strand, counting down.
GCCCGGTCAGCAGGCCGTCCACCACCCGCACCCCGCGCCCGGGCGTCACGACGAGCTCCGTCCACCCCTCGGCCGCCCGCACCACCCCGTCGGCGCCCGCCGCCGACTCCACGGCCCGCACTGCGGTCGTCCCGACGGCGACGACCCGCCTGCCACCCGCCCTGGCCGCGTTGATCAGCCGCGCCGACGCCGCCGGAACGGCGAAACGTTCCGGGTACGGCGGCTCGTGCGCCTCCGCCGACGACACCCCCGTGTGCAACGTGATCGGCGCGAACTGCACGCCCCGGCTCACCAGCTCCGCCACCAGCCGCGCGGTGAAGGGCCGCGCCGCACTCGGCATCTCCGCACTCCCGGCCCCGTCGGCCGAGGGCAGCGCGAACACCGTCTGGTAGACGGACAGCGGCTGGTCCCGCTCCGTATAGGAGTAACGAATGGGCCGCCCGTGCTCCCGCAGCATCCCCGGCACGTCCCCCGAGGCCCGCGCCCACCACAGCCGCTCGCCCCGCGCACTGAGCGGCTCCACCAGAACCAGCCGGCCGCCCCCGGGCAGCCGCACCTCACTTCCCGCGGACGCGCCCGCACGCGCGCGTGTCGTCCCCCTGCCGTCCGGCTCCCGCAGCTCGACCGCCCACCGCCCGTCGTCCCCGCGGGTGGAGAAGTGCACCACCACGCGCGCGTGCCCGATCCGCCCGTCCACGGCGGCCGCCAGCGTCGGCGAGGTGTTCACCACCAGCAGGTCCCCGGCCCGCAGCAGCACCGGCAGCTCGGCGAAGGCGTGATGCGACACCGCCGTTCCGCGCGACACCAGCAGCCGTACGGCATCCCGCTCCAGCCCCGGCCCGCGCTGCTCGGCCGGCACCCGCGCGGACAACTCCTCCGGCACCCGCAGAGCGGTCGTCATCGTCCCGCCACCAGAGCCGGCGCCCCGTAGCGGCCGCTCGCCGGCCGCTCGTCGAGCAACCGCAGGAACGCCGGTACGACGCTCTCCGGTGCCGGCCGTGGATCGTCGTCGTCCGGTACGGCCGCCGCGTACAGGCCGGTCGCCATGTCCCCGGGATCCACCGCCCACACCCGCAGCCCCGGCTCCTCCACACCGAGCACCGCCGCCAGCTGGTCCAGGGCAGCCTTCGAGGCGCCGTACCCGCCCCAGGTCTCGTACGCCTCCGCGCCCGCGTCCGAGCTGACCGCGATCACCGCCCCCGCCGCCGACTCCCGCAGCAGCGGCAGCGCCTCCTGAGCCAGGCCCAGCGCGGCCACCACATTCACCTCCAGCGCCCGGCGCAGCCCCGCCAGCGGCAGCTCGCCGAGGCGCACCAGCGGCTCGGCACCCAGCGCGCTGGCGTTGCTCACCAGCAGGTCCAGCCCGCCCAGCCGGCGCGCGGCGGCCACCAGCTCGGCCCGGTGCCCGGCGTCCGTGACGTCGCCGGGCAGCGCCGCCACCCGCGTCCCGGCCCCCGCGACGGCCTCCGCCGCCTCTTTCAGCGCCCCCGCACCCCTGGCGTCCAGCACCAGGTCCCAGCCCCGCGCGGCCAGCGCCTCCGCCAGCGCACGCCCCAGTCCCTTCGACGCCCCCGTGATGATCGCTACCGGCATGACAACCGTCCCCTCGGCTCCGTCCGCCTCCGTCGGCGGTGACCTCAACCTAGGAACGGCACCGCCCCGGCCGCCTCGGACGCGGGGCGCAATCCGGTGGGGCCCTTCGGACTACGCCGCCGGTCCGGGGCCTGCGCCCTAGGACCCGGGTCCTAGGGCCAACGGCCCGGGCCCCGCCACCATCGGCCGATCCGCGGTGTCACACCCCGCCGGTACCGTGAGGGCATGAGTCAAGGTCCCCGGTCCGGCCTCGCCGCGGTCAGCTCCGCGCTGCTGGCCATGAGCAGACACCTGGAGGTGCGCGACGTCCTCAAGACGATCGTCGCCTCCGCCCGTGAGCTGCTCGACGCGCAGTACGCCGCGCTCGGGGTCCCCGACGACCACGGCGGCTTCGCCCAGTTCGTCGTCGACGGTGTCACCGACGCCCAGTGGAAGGCCATCGGCCCGCTCCCGCGCCAGCACGGCATCCTCGCCGCGATGCTCCACGAGGCGAAGGTCGAGCGGCTCGCCGACGTCCGCAAGGACCCCCGCTTCGAGGGCTGGCCGTCGGCACACCCCGACATGTCCGACTTCCTGGGCCTGCCGATCCGGGACGGCGACGAGATCATCGGCGCGTTGTTCCTGGCCAACAAGGTGCGCCCGGCAGAGGGAAACCCCCCACACCCCCCGTGCCCCAAACCGGAAGGCGGCTGCGGGTTCACCGCCGAGGACGAGGAACTGCTCTCCATCCTCGCCCAGCACGCCGCGATCGCCCTCACCAACGCCCGCCTCTACGAGCGCAGCCGCGAGCTGACCATCGCCGAGGAACGCTCCCGGCTCGCCCACGAGCTGCACGACGCGGTGAGCCAGAAACTGTTCTCCCTGCGCCTGACCGCCCAGGCCGCAGCCGCCCTGGTCGACCGCGACCCCTCCCGCGCCAAGGGCGAGATGCAGCAGGTGGCCGCGCTCGCCGCCGAGGCCACCGACGAACTGCGCGCGGCCGTCGTGGAGCTGCGCCCCGCCGCCCTCGACGAGGACGGCCTGGTCGCCACCCTCCGCACCCAGATCCAGGTCCTCGACCGCGCCCACGCCGCACGCGTGACCTTCGCCGCCGGCGGCGTCCGCGCCCTGCCCGCCGCCCAGGAGGAGGCGCTGCTCCGGGTGGCCCAGGAAGCCCTGCACAACGCCCTGCGGCACTCCGGCGCCGAGCACGTCGACGTGACCGTGAACCGGCGCGGCGGCGGGGCGGTGCTGCGGGTCACGGACGACGGCAGCGGCTTCGACCCGCACCTCACCCGCAGTGCCGGACGCCACCTCGGCCTGGTCTCCATGCGGGACCGGGCGAGCGGGGCCGGCGGCACGCTGACCGTGGAATCGGCGCCCGGCAAGGGCACCACGATCGAGATGGAGGTCCCCGGTGGCTGACGCGATCAGGGTCCTGCTGGTCGACGACCACCAGGTCGTCCGCCGGGGCCTGCGTACCTTCCTGGAGGTCCAGGACGACATAGAGGTCGTCGGCGAGGCCGCCGACGGCGCCGAAGGGGTCGAGCGCGCCCAGGAGCTGAGCCCCGACGTCGTCCTCATGGACGTCAAGATGCCCGGCATGGACGGCGTGGAGGCGCTGCGCAAGCTCCGCGAACTCGACAACCCCGCGCGCGTGCTCATCGTCACCAGCTTCACCGAGCAGCGCACGGTGGTCCCGGCCCTGCGCGCCGGCGCCGCCGGATACGTCTACAAGGACGTCGATCCCGACGCGCTCGCCACCGCCATCCGCTCGGTGTACGCCGGGCACGTCCTGCTGCAGCCCGAGGTGGCCGGCGCCCTGCTCTCCCAGGAGGAGGCCAACTCCGGCCAGGGCCGGGGAGGGTCGCTCACCGAGCGGGAGCGCGAGGTGCTCGGGCTGATCGCCGACGGCCGCTCCAACCGCGAGATAGCACGCGCCCTGGTGCTCTCCGAGAAGACCGTCAAGACGCATGTCTCGAACATCCTGATGAAACTCGACCTCGCCGACCGCACCCAGGCCGCCCTGTGGGCCGTACGCCATGGCGTGACCGGGTGAAACGCCCTCCGTAACGCTTTACCGACGGCAACATGAAGGGTCGTCCTACGGGCTGAGATTCATACCGTCGTGGGAATGTCACCCGGACGGCGCATCCTCTCCCGGCCGCCGGCGTTCTTCAGTGCGTGCCGCGGCGACCGCCGCGGCGATCGCCAAGGAGGGCTCAAGAAGTGAAGAACCTGAAGAAGGCAGCGGCCGTGACGATGGTGGCCGGCGGGATCATGGCCGCGGGCGCGGGGATGGCCTCCGCCCACACCGGTGGCTCGCACGCCGACGGCCAGGCCCAGGGCTCTCCGGGCGTCGTCTCGGGCAACGTCATCCAGGCCCCGGTGCACATCCCGGTCAACGCCGTCGGCAACAGCGTCAACGTCATCGGCGTGCTGAACCCCGCCTTCGGCAACCTCGGCCTCAACCACTGAGACCGCGCCGCACGGCGGCATCGACCTCCGGCCTTCCGGGCGCCCCCGGAAGGCCGGTCGGCTTTTACTCCCAACGGCTTTTACGGCCAACGACTCTTGGGCCCAACGGGTCTTAGGTCCAATGACTCTTACGTCCAGTGACTCTTACGCCCAATGATCCGAACGGGCAGTCACGGCCGGACGCCCCGTACCACCCAGGACCCCTCCGGCGTTGATCAGCGCACGACCCACGGCCGGGTCGGATACGCACACGCAGGAGGAACCCTTCCCATGAACATCGCCAAGAAGGCCGCCGTCGCCCTCACCGTCGCCGGTATCGCAGCGGGCGCCTCCGCCGGTTCCGCCATCGCCGACGCGGTTGCCGACGGCGGCGCTGTCGCCTCCCCGGGCGTTGCCTCCGGCCTGGTCGCCCAGATCCCGCTCAACGTCCCGGTCAACGTCAGCGGTCTCTCCGCCAACGTGGTCGGCCTCCTGAACCCCGCGTTCGGCAACACCGCGGCCAACAAGTAGGACGGCACCACCGCAGGGGGCTACGCCGTCCGGCGTAGCCCCCGAGCGCTCTAGCGCCCCCGCTCGCGCTCCTCCACCACCGAGTTGTACGCCGCCACCTGCGCCCGCCGGGCCGTCCGCTCCACCGGCCGCAGGGCCAGCGACCGCGCCGCCATCTCCGACGCGCTCACCGCGCCCCCGTGCCCGTTCTCGTGCGCCAGCGAGATCAGCATCCCGACCCGCTGCGCCAGCTCAAGGACCCGCACCGCCCGAGGGGGATACCCGGGGGCCAGTACCTCCCGCCCCCGCTCGGCCCGCGCCCGGTAGGCGTCGATCGCCGCCTCCGCCACCGGACCCGACCCGGCGACGTCCAGCTTCGCCAGAATCTCGGTCGCGTCCCTGAGCGCCTCCGCCAGCTCCCGCTCGGCCTCGCCCAGCGACGGCACGTCCGCGGGCGGCGCCTCCCGCACCGGCAGCACATGCCAGACCACCTCGACATGCACATCACCGGCGGGACCGGCCTCGGACACCTCCGGCACCAGCCCCAACGCGGTGCTGTGACAGAGCACCGCCTCCTCGGTCTCCAGGGCCCGCGCGTTGAACTCCGGCGGACCGCTCAGCCCCAGCGGATGCCCCGGCGCCGGCAGCGCGACCCGCAGCCCGGTCGCCCCGAGCGTCCGCAGCCGCCCGAGCGCCAGCGTGAGCCCGACCGGAGCGGACTCCCCGGGCAGCCCCTCCACCCGATGCACCGCGTCCTCGCCGACGATGGCGAGCACGGCGTCATCCGGAGAGACAACTCCGGCCAATAGGGCATTTCCCCAGGCGGCGAGGCGTCCTGAGCGCGGTTCCGAAAGCATGCCTCCACCCTAAGGACCGGACCGATGGAATGGAGCGCCGCACTCGTGGCGTAGATTTCATGAGGGCTGCGCCCACCGACGCCGCCGCCCGAGCCACAGGCGTACGCGCCAGCCGAGACAGGCCACACTGCAAGGGGAGACAACGCGCTCATGAGCGATGTTCTGGAGCTTCAGGACGTATCCGTGGTCCGGGAGGGCCGGGCTCTGGTGGACCAGGTCTCCTGGTCGGTGAAGGAGGGCGAGCGCTGGGTCATCCTCGGCCCCAACGGCGCCGGCAAGACCACCCTCCTGAACATCGCCTCCAGCTACCTCTTCCCCAGCAAGGGCACCGCCACCATCCTCGGCGACACCCTCGGCAGGGTCGACGTCTTCGACCTGCGCCCCCGCATCGGTGTGGCCGGCATCGCCATGGCCGAGAAGCTCCCCAAGCGCCAGACCGTCCTGGAGACCGTGCTCACCGCCGCCTACGGCATGACCGCCCACTGGCAGGAGGAGTACGACGAGGTCGACGAGCAGCGCGCCCGCGCCTTCCTCGACCGCCTCGGCATGACCGACTACGTGGACCGGAAGTTCGGCACCCTCTCCGAGGGCGAGCGCAAGCGCACCCTGATCGCCCGCGCCCTGATGACCGACCCCGAGCTGCTGCTGCTCGACGAGCCCGCCGCCGGTCTCGACCTCGGCGGCCGCGAGGACCTGGTCCGCCGCCTCGGCCGGCTCGCCCGGGACCCGATCGCCCCCTCCATGATCATGGTCACCCACCATGTCGAGGAGATCGCCCCCGGCTTCACCCACGTCCTGATGATCCGCCAGGGCAAGGTCCTCGCCGCCGGGCCGCTGGAACTCGAACTCTCCTCCCGCAACCTCTCCCTGTGCTTCGGCCTCCCGCTCGTCGTCGAGCAGCTCGGCGACCGCTGGACGGCCCACGGACTCCCCCTGTCCTGACGGCTCCTGACGGGCGTTCCGCCCCAGGAAAGCACCCTGTCGGGTTCGGCACCCGCGGCCCTACCATGACAATGTGAACAGCATCGACGCATGGGTGTGGTGGCTCGTCGGCGCGGCGGCGCTCGGAATCCCGCTCGTGGTGACCGCGATGCCGGAGTTCGGCATGTTCGCGGTCGGCGCGCTGGCCGCCGCGGCCACCGCCGGACTCGGTGCGGGCGTCGTCATCCAGGTACTCGTCTTCGTCGTCGTCTCCGTCGCCCTGATCGCCGTCGTACGGCCCATCGCCGCCCGGCACGCCGCCCAGCGACCCCAACTCGCCACGGGCGTAGACGCGTTGAAGGGCAAGCAGGCCGTCGTACTGGAACGCGTCGACGGCTCCGGCGGACGGATCAAGCTGGCCGGCGAGGTCTGGTCGGCACGCTCGCTCGACACCGGGCGCGCCTACGAAGCCGGAGCGGAAGTCGATGTCGTGGAGATCGAGGGGGCCACGGCCATCGTCATCTGACCTCGTACGACGCAACTCAGCGGAAGGACTCCCGAGTTGGGCGAGGGTCTGTCAGACTCGTCCAGCAAGATCTTCAACAACCATAAGATCTGCCGAAGCGCCGAGGCGGAGAAGGGTACGGGGAGCGACGATGGAACCGGTCATCATCGTCCTGGTCATTCTGGTGGTGTTGGTCTTCATCGCCTTGATCAAGACGATCCAAGTCATCCCACAGGCGAGCGCCGCCATCGTGGAGCGCTTCGGCCGCTACACGCGGACCCTGAACGCGGGCCTGAACATCGTGGTTCCGTTCATAGACACCATCCGCAACCGCATCGACCTGCGTGAACAGGTCGTACCGTTCCCGCCCCAGCCGGTGATCACCCAGGACAACCTGGTTGTGAACATCGACACGGTCATCTACTACCAGGTCACCGACGCGCGAGCGGCCACCTACGAGGTCGCCAGCTACATCCAGGCCATCGAACAGCTCACGGTCACCACGCTCCGCAACATCATCGGCGGCATGGACCTGGAGCGCACCCTGACCTCCCGCGAGGAGATCAACGCGGCCCTGCGCGGCGTCCTCGACGAGGCCACCGGCAAGTGGGGCATCCGCGTCAACCGAGTCGAGCTGAAGGCGATCGAGCCGCCGACCTCCATCCAGGACTCGATGGAGAAGCAGATGCGCGCCGACCGTGACAAGCGCGCCGCGATCCTCACCGCGGAAGGTACGCGGCAGGCCGCGATCCTCACCGCCGAAGGTGAGAAGCAGTCCCAGATCCTGCGCGCCGAGGGTGAGGCCAAGGCGGCCGCCCTGCGCGCCGAGGGCGAGGCCCAGGCGGTCCGCACGGTCTTCGAGGCGATCCACGCGGGCGACCCGGACCAGAAGCTCCTCTCCTACCAGTACCTCCAGATGCTCCCGAAGATCGCCGAGGGCGACGCCAACAAGCTCTGGATCGTCCCCAGCGAAATCGGCGACGCCCTCAAGGGCCTGTCCGGCGCGATGGGCAACTTCGGCAACCTGGGCGGCGGTTCGGGTGGCAGTGGCAGTGGCAGTGGCAGCGTCCCGGCCCAGGAACGCCGCGAGAAGCCGAACATCGACTGACGGTTCCTGAAGACGAACGTTCCCCGTGCCCGCCTTTTCGGGGGCGCGGGGAACTGCGCGAACAGCCATGAACGACCTGAGGCCGCCGGCCTGACTCAGCCAGGCGGACGACTAGGCCGCAACATCTCCGGACAGCCACTCAGGAAGCGCGGCCAAGTCCTCGGCCCCCATCGCCAACAGCATCGCGTCCTGCGGCGAAGGCTCGAACGGCCGCTGCAGCAACGGCATCCCCGCCTGCTCGGGCGTCCGGTCCGCCTTGCGATGGTTGTCCTCCGCGCACGAGGCCACCGTGTTCAACCAGGAGTCCTGACCGCCCTGGGCCCGAGGCACCACGTGGTCGACGGTCGTCGCCCGCCGCCCGCAGTACGCGCAGCGGTGCCGGTCCCTGACCAACACCCCCCGCCTCGACCAGGGCGCCTGTCTCCGGAACGGCACCCGTACATAACGGCACAGCCTGATCACCCGGGGCGCGGGTATGTCCACATCCGCACCGCGCATGCGCAGTTCGGGGTGGGCCTGCTCGACGACGGCCTTGTCCTGGAGCACCAGGACGACGGCTCGATTCAAAGTCACCGTAGACAGCGGCTCGAAGCTCGCGTTCAGCACCAGCGTGTCACGCATCCAGCCCACCTCCCATGTGCACCGTGCCCACCCCCGGCGGGCTTGGATCAACTCTGGACGGGCGCGCCGAGATGGACAACGCAATAAAAACTGCCCGCCCCTGATCACTTCCAAGACCAGGGACGGGCAAACGTTCAGTGAACGCTTGGCTGATTTCGCGAGGTGCGTCAGCCCTTCTCGGGGTTCTCGTACTCGCCGATCAACTGCGCGCGGGCGATCGCGTGGAACCGCAGGTTGAACCCGACGACGGCAGGCGACACATCGGCGTCCGGACCGAGCTTCTCCTGGTCCACCGCGTACACCGTGAAGACGTACCGGTGCGGTCCGTCCCCGGGCGGCGGCGCGGCACCGCCGAAGTCCTTCGACCCGTAGTCGTTGCGCACCTGTACGGCGCCCTCGGGCAGGCCCTCGAACTTGCCGCTGCCCGCACCCTCCGGCAGCTCGGTCACCGAGGCCGGAATGTCGAACACGGACCAGTGCCAGAACCCGCTGCCCGTCGGGGCGTCCGGGTCGTAGCAGGTCACGGCGAAGCTCTTGGTCCCGGCCGGGAAGCCCTCCCACCGCAGCTGCGGCGAGGTGTTGCCCTTCGCGTAGACCTGAGCGTCCTTGAGCGTCGCCCCTTCCTCGACGTCGTCGCTCGTCACCGTGAACGAGGGGACGGGCGGGTGGAAGTCATGGGGGAGCGGCCGCCGCTTGAGCTCGGTCACCTCGGTACCTCCTGATCGATACTGATCGCTTACGGAATCCGTTACGGACTCCGCGGTTCCCGAGCCTAGAACCAGTTGCGCTTGCTGCCGACCTCGGACAGCCACTGGTTGAGATAAGCCGCCCAGTCGGTCCCGTGGAAGTCGTGCAGACCCACCTGGAACGACCGGAAGGTGTCACTGCCCTCGCTGAACAGCCCGGGCTTCTTGTCCATTTCGAGGATGACGTCCATGGCGTGCGCGTCCGCCACGAAGCTCAGCTCGACCTGGTTCAGCCCCCGGTACTGGGACGGCGGGTGGAACTCCACCTCCTGGTAGAACGGCAGCGTCTGCCGGGTGCCCCGGATGTGGCCGCGCTCCAGGTCCGCGTTCTTGAAGCGGAAACCCAGCTGGATGAAGGCGTCCAGGATCGCCTTCTGCGCCGGCAGCGGGTGCACGTTGATCGGGTCCAGGTCACCGGAGTCCACGGCACGCGCGATCTCCAGCTCGGTGGTCACCCCGATGTGCATTCCACGCAGCGCCTGCCCGTCGATCATCGTGACCGGCGTCTCCCAGGGGATCTCCAGCCCGAACGGCACCGCGTGCACCGCCCCGGCCTGCAGCTCGAAGGCACCGCCGAGGCGCACCTTGCCGAAGTCGATGTTCTGCTTGTACTCCTCGTCGCCGCTCTCCACCTCGACCCGCGCCTGGAGACCCACGGACAGCCCCTGGATCTCCTGGCTCACCGACCCGCCCTGGATCCGCACCTCACCCTGGACGACGCCACCCGGCACGACGTTGATCTCGGTGAGCACCGTCTCCACGGAAGCCCCACCGGCCCCCAGGCTCGCGAGCAGCTTCTTGAACCCCATGACTCTCCCTTTACGTACGGACCCTTGATCCCTAGAAACGCGATCCGGCCGCGACCGGTTCCGGCCCACACCCTGGCAAGGAGACGAATCCTTGACCACCCCTTGGCATCCTCGGCCTGGACTAGGCTCGGACGCCATGATCGCGCCCCCGGACCGTATGTCACTCCCCAGGGACTTCTTCGACCGCCCTGTACTGGAGGTCGCCCCCGACCTCCTCGGCCGCATCCTCCTGCGCACCACCCCGGACGGTCCGATCGCGGTCCGCGTCACAGAGGTGGAGGCGTACGACGGCCCGAACGATCCCGGGTCGCACGCCTATCGCGGGCCCACACCCCGCAACGAGGTGATGTTCGGTCCGCCCGGACATGTGTACGTCTACTTCACCTACGGCATGTGGTTCTGCATGAACCTCGTCTGCGGGCCGGTCGGCACCGCGAGCGCGGTCCTGCTCCGCGCCGGCGAGATCGTCGAGGGCGTCGACCTCGCACGCAAACGTCGACTTTCGGCCCGATACGACAGAGAACTGGCCAAAGGCCCGGCCCGCCTGGCCACCGCCCTGGGCGTCGACCGGGCCCTGGACGGCACGGACGCGTGTGCCGCCGGCGAGACACCGCTGCGGATGCTGACCGGTTCCCCCGTCCCCTCCGACCAGGTACGCAACGGTCCGCGCACGGGAGTCGCCGGCGAGGGCGGCAACGGTGAGGTCCATCCCTGGCGTTACTGGATTGCAGATGACCCGACAGTCAGCCCGTATCGGGTCCATGTACCCCGGCGCCGCTCAAGTTGACGCGTCCCTGGAAGGTGCGTAACGTAGCCCGAGCCGCTTGAACCGGGTACGGCATTCGCCAGCAGCCGGAAGCGGCCACCCACTACCTACGACTTCCCTTGGCGGGGTCGGATTCGTCATGCCTGCATGCCCGAATTCGAACTCGCGGAACTCGATTATGAGTCTCGACAGGAATCGGCTAGCGTAGTGAATGTCGAAAGGCCGACAGGCGAAAGCCGGAAAGCCCCAGACAATCCCGCCGACCGGGAATCGGACGCCGAAAGGATCTGATAGAGTCGGAACCGCCGGAAAGGGAAACGCGAGAGCGAGAACCTGGAAAGCACCGAGGAAATCGGATCGGAAAAAGA